>NZ_JBICLH010000009.1:0-1899 GCF_043105125.1 Acinetobacter sp. TYF_19 | reverse complement strand
TAATTGATGGTATAGAGTTACATGAAACCGAAGCAGCACTGGCCACAAAATCAGGTACAGCAGTATGGGCGCGCTTATATAATGGCGATGATGAAGCATATGCAGATTTTGGTATAGGAACTGCTGGTACTGACATTGTGCTGAATAGTGTCAATATTGCACTTGGCTCAAGTCAAAAGATTGATAGCATTATCTTAAAACCATATTGATTTAGAGGTGGTTAATGTCTTACACACCACCTGACGCACATGACGTCATACTTAATTTTGAACAGACTTCTACAGCAACAGACAGCCACAATTTGGCTTTAAATTTTAACGATTCCTTAGATCAGTTAAGTTTTCTAAATGCTGAAATTGATACTCGTATTCAAGTACAACTGAGGGGTTCGAATACAGAGCTAGAAGTAAATAGTGGTACATTGCACAGTACTATTAACACTTCGATTAATGCGGATATTGCTGGAACCAATCAGGACAATGTAGATAATCACGGCACAATCTTGGCAACGATTAACCCCTCTATTCAGTCTGATATTTTGGGTTTGAATGATATCAATCATATTGTGGGGGTATCTCTTGTCTCAAGGCTGAAATATCGGAAAGCCTTCACAAGATTAGACCATGTAGAAATACCATGGACCAAGCCTATTTTAAGGGTGTCAAATGACACCTTTTTTTACGACCGTAGTTTAGTCATTAATCATGCTACAGAGCTGAGTTTTGAGCGTGGACTGACTTTATCTGAATCCATCTATAGTGCTTTTGACCAGGGCTTAAAGCTTAGTCGTAACCAAGGGGTGCGCTGGCAAGAAAATCTAAAGATTCCAATTGCGCGTGATTTGTATTTTGAGGAATCAATTAAGCTTCGATTGAACCGTGAATTAACTCATCAGGAGATGATCCGTAAACGCCGCAATATCTCGTTTTCACATCAGGTCGCACATGTCTTTGAAAAGCGCTTTAGCTTTGATTGGGACAAAGGACTAGAGCTGGTCACACAAGATGAAATCCCATGGGATAAAGCGAAGTCTATCCATTATCGTAAGCATCCGATTGAACCATGGCCAGAGCCTGAAATTCCTCAGTATGAAGGTACGGGGGATCTTAATTTCGTATGCCTATGTCATGAGGTGGATTCGCATAATGTTGAACTTAACTTCGGTGCAGACGACTGCATACCCGGCATACCGAATCGTAATTGGTGGTACATATTGAATAGTTTATCTGTGACGCGCCTAGATAATGGCGAGGAAATAAATGTGCTAGATGGGAATTACAGTACCGATCGCAGCTGCTGGTGTTGGTCCTATAGTTTGACCGTACCGGCATCTGAGATTGGGAAGCTTGAGCCTATCAATGGCCAACCTGTAATTTTAAAAATTATCGTGAATGGTACCGAGCATCAAATGTTGCTTGAGAACCGACGACGTTCTCGTAAATTCGCCCAAGATACCTATACTTTAATTGGTCGCAGTCAAACCGCGCTGCTTGCTGCACCGACAGCGCCATTACGCTCATTCTTACAAGAGAATGATCGAACCTCCGTCCAGTTATGCCAAGCAGAGCTTGATCGTGTGTTTAGCGATACGGTGCTCAATTGGCAGTTGATCGATGCATTGGGTTGGATCGTTGAGCGTGAATGCTTGAGCTATTCCAATTTAGCACCGATAGATGCCATCAAGATGGTGGTTGAAAGCGGTGGTGGGTTTATTTATAGCGAAAAGGGTAGCAATACGCTGACAATTAAACCGCTGTATAAAAAGACCTTTTGGGATGTGTTGTCGATCGCTGAGTATGATCGCTTGTTGCCTGAGTCCGCGGTAGTGAGTCAGTCGACCGATTACCAAATCTATCCAGATTACAACGGCATTACGCTGACCAATGATCGTAAAGCGTT
>NZ_JBICLH010000091.1:0-9303 GCF_043105125.1 Acinetobacter sp. TYF_19 | reverse complement strand
GCCTTAAATTTGGCTCAATTAGGGGCGCTTTGCATTTCAAATCTTTGTGCAACAAAGCCGTGAAGAGTTATGGAAAGCGCGTTTACCCGTAGGTAGCCAAGGTACACCGATGAGCTACATTTCTCCAAAAACAGGCAAGCAATATGTGGTCATTTCCGCGGGTGGGGCACGTCAGTCGCCTGATCATGGTGATTATGTGGTTGCGTATAGCTTAGCCGATTAAAACGTTTTATTGTATGGGAAGCCTGTCGAGATGATAGGCTTCCTATTTTTATGGTAATAACAAGCAAGGAAATATTGTGCGATTAACTTATTTGATACCTGCGCCTTTTAAACAAGCCTTATTGACTGCGGTTATTCTACAATCTATGCATGCTTATGCAGAAACGACAGAATATCAACTTCCTGTCATCACCGTCCAAGCGGTACATATCGATAGCGAGTTGTTATCGACTTCTGCATCCATTCAAAAAGTCCAAGCGGCTACAGTACAAAACAATGTCAATGTGAATCTATCTGAAGTATTACAAGGGGTTGCAGGCTTACAAATTAATAACCGTGAAAACTATGCGCAAGACTTGCAGATTTCGATGCGTGGCTTTGGCGCTCGTTCGACTTTTGGCGTGCGTGGCATTCGGATGTATGTCGATGGTATTCCTGCGACCATGCCTGATGGTCAAGGGCAAAGTTCCAATATTGACCTCAATAGTTTGGATCACATCGAAGTGCTGACAGGGCCATTTTCATCTTTATATGGTAACTCATCAGGTGGAACCATCTTGGCTGAGACCAAAGAAGGACAAGGGAAAGACTCAATCCAAGTGGGACTCAATGCAGGCAGCCACCATAAGCAACAAGCCAATATCCAATTACAAGGGGGTTCTGAACAGGCCAATCAACCCGCTTATGTGATTAGTTCCTCTTATTTTGATACCGATGGTTTTCGAGACCATAGTGCAGCGCAAAAAGTACTGAATAATGCCAAACTGACATGGAACTTAGAGGATGGCAGTAAAATCAACTGGGTGATGAACCGTGTCGATATTGATGCCGACGACCCACAAGGTCTAAAGCATGAGCAGTGGAAAGCCAATCCAAAACAAGTCAATGACAGCAAAAACACCTATAATGTCCGTAAAGAAATTGAACAAACCCAAACAGGACTGACGTGGACTAAGCCGCTGAATGATCAGCAAGAGCTATATAGCATGTTCTATTTGGGCAACCGACAGGTCGTACAATATCAGTCAATTCCTAAATGTGGGATAAATAAAGTTACAGGGGAATGTATACCAAACTCTTCACAACTTAATCCTCGCCATGCAGGTGGCGTAATTGACTTTGACCGAGATTATTATGGTGCGGACTTCCGTTGGACAGGGAAAGAAGTTTTACCGAATATAACTTTAGTTGCAGGTGTGGCTTTAGACCGGATGGTCGAAGACCGGAAAGGTTATGAAAACTATGATGATACTGGTCGCTATGGCGTGAAAGGTGATTTACGCCGTAATGAAAATAATACCTTGTGGAATTTAGATCCATATGTACAAGCCTCATGGCAGTTCTTACCCACGTGGCATCTTGATACAGGTTTACGCTATAGCAATGTACATTATGAGTCAGATGATCATTACATTGTAGCTGGCAATGGTGATGACAGTGGTTCAACGGATTATCAAAAATTATTGCCTTCCGTGGCTTTAGGCTGGGAAATTTTACCTGAACTTTATGCTTATGCCAGTTATGGTAAAGGCTTTGAAACTCCAACCTTTACCGAAATGGCTTATCCGACATTGGCCACATCGGGAATTAATTTCGATTTAAAACCTGCAAGCAGTGATACCTATGAGCTGGGGTTAAAATCCCAAAACGCATTTGGAATGTTTACATTGGCAGTTTTCAATACTGTTACTAAAAATGACATCGTGCCTGATGATGCCAATGCGGGACGCAATACATTTCGTAATGCAGAGCAAACCTTACGACAAGGCGCTGAGCTGGCTTGGCAACACCAGCTTTGGCAGGATCTAAAACTTAGTGCAAGCTATAGTTATTTGGACGCCACTTTTGATGCCGATATTGCAGCAACCACCACCAAGCCTTTGATTGAAAAAGGGACATATATTCCTGGAATTGCTAAAAATCAAGCGTTTACCCGTATTGCATGGCAACCTGAACAGGGCTTCCAAGCAGGCTTAGAAGCACGCTATATGGATAAAATTTATGTCGATGATATCAACTCAGATACTGCACCAAGTTATACCGTTGTGGCTGCAAATGTCGGCTATTTATGGGTAAACCGTGACTGGAAAGTCAACAGCTATGCCCGAGTCGATAATTTGTTTGACCGTAACTATGTTGGCTCAGTGATTGTGAATGACGGCAATAGTCGCTTCTTTGAACCTGCCGATGGTCGAAACTTTAGCGTTGGCATGAGTGTAACCAAAGCCTTTTAATGGAAATGGTTTGGCTAGGGAAAAATGCTGCATAGCCAAACCAGATGAATCGCGCCATGCGACTGCAAAAAACGCTTTTGTATGGCGCATAATCTATTTATGAATGGCTTTGATATTCCTGAATCACTTCCAGCGCAGCGCGGAACGCCTCTTGAGTCGCAGGTGCGCCGCAATAAGGCAAACTGTGTAAAAGGACTTCTTGAATTTCTTCAACCGTTGCACCGTTATTCAACGCACCACGAACGTGACCTTTCAGCTCAGTTGGACTTTTTTGTGCCGTCAAAAATGCAATAGTAATTAACGAGCGATATTTACGCGGTAAAACACCTTCACGTTGCCATGTTGAGCCCCAAGCATGTTCATTAATCCAGTCCTGCAAAGGTTGGGTGAAAGGTACAGTATTGTCTTGAGCACGTTTAACAAAAAATTCGCCCATGACTTCTGTGCGAACTTTTAAACCATTTTCATAATCTTGTTGTGACATGGGAACCTCTGAATGTGGAATGCAAATATAGTAGCCGAGCGGCTTAGTTTTTCATCAGCTATTTGGGTTAAAAAGATGTGCCCGGGAGTCATCATTCGCTAAATTCGGGAGTATAGAGATGCTCTTGAACAAGGTGATGATGGTTTTTATGTCTGATTTAAAGGCTATAAAGAAGCCTTTTCTAACTGAAAATCTTTTTGATTGAGCCCAATAAGAAAGCAGACGAAGCTGCTTTGAATGATGCTGTTTTGTATTTAAGCGGCTTTAAAGTCATTGATGATAAGTTCTAATCCAGTCGCTTTCTGGATTTGTTCTAGGCTCACATCGCTTGCCAGTTCAACCAGTTTCATACCTTCAGCAGTGATATCCATCACGCCTAAGTCAGTAATGATACGGCTGACGACAGCTTTACCCGTGAGTGGTAGGGTACATTGAGGCACAATTTTTGGCGTGCCATCTTTGGCACAGTGTTCCATCAGAACCACGACTTTTTGTACACCAGAAACCAAGTCCATAGCACCGCCCATGCCTTTGACTTTTTTACCCGGAATCATCCAGTTTGCCAAGTCGCCTGTTTCAGAGACTTCCATTGCACCTAAAATAGCAATATTGACATGTCCACCCCGAATCATGGCAAAAGATTCTGAGCTTGAGAAAAATGCAGCCCCTTTACGTGCGGTGACAGTTTGTTTTCCTGCATTAATCAAGTCTGCATCGACTGCATCACGGGTTGGAAATTCATCAATGCCGAGTAAGCCATTTTCTGACTGTAACCAAACATTGATCCCTTCTGGCAAATAATTGGCCACTAAAGTCGGTAAGCCAATACCTAAGTTGACATAAAAACCATCTTCGAGTTCAAGGGCAGCACGCTGCGCCATTTCATTACGTGTCCAAGCCATGATTAAGCTTCCTCTGCTTTAATGGTCAGTTGTTCGATCTGCTTTTTGGGAGTGGCGTTCAGTACCACACGGTTGATGTAGATACCTGGTAAATGGATGTCATCTGGATCGATTTCACCAATTTCAACCACTTGTTCAACTTCGGCAATGGTGAATTTGCCTGCCATGGCACAGTCAGGGTTAAAGTTACGTGCTGTTTTACGGAATACCAAGTTGCCGGCTTTATCGGCTTTGTAGGCTTTCACTAAAGCAATGTCCGCAGTAAGGGACATTTCTAGAATATGCGGACGACCATCAAAGTCGCGGACTTCTTTGCCTTCGGCAATGAGGGTGCCTACACCTGTTTGGGTGAAAAATGCAGGAATACCTGCGCCGCCTGAACGTAGTTTTTCTGCGAGTGTACCTTGCGGGGTGAGCTCAACTTCAAGCTCACCATTGAGATACTGTCGCTCAAACTCTTTGTTTTCACCGACATAAGAGGCAATCATTTTTTTAATTTGTTTGGTTTCTAATAATTTACCTAAACCGAAGCCATCCACACCTGCATTATTTGAAATACAGATTAAACCTGTGACACCTGTATCTTTTAAGGCATCAATTAATGCTTCTGGAATACCACAGAGGCCAAAACCACCCACGGCAACAGTTTGATTATTGGCAACCACATCAGCCAATGCTTCGGCTGCATTTGCGACGACTTTATTCATCTTTTATATCCTGATCTTCCTTGCTTGTTATTTTTTTAGCATTGCGCTGTACTTTTTAGAAATTGAATCTTTCTAACGTATAATAAGAAAAACTCATTAATGCAGGATATTTACGGAGAAAAATAAATAAAAGAAGAGTCAAAGCATGTGGTAAAGCCATGCAAATAATCATACGGCTTATTCTGAGCTATCAAGGTTTAGCTTCAGTTTCGTCCAGAGAAGGGGAGAGAGCTTAGCTTAGAAATGATGCCAAAGTGTGGTTTCAATAAATTGGGACGAAATGTTAGACAGTTCATAATCTTTCTTATAAATAATGCCCACCGCGAGTTGTGCTTGATTGTCCTCAATTTCAACCAACACATTTTTTTCAAGATCGATGAATTTTTGGAAGTGTCGTGGAATAGCACTCACGCCCATACCGTAGGCAACAAAGTGTGAAAGCGAACTGATTTGGTGGCATTCGACTTTTAAATCCAGCACCACTTGATGCGCAGCACAATGTTCCTCAATCACATGGCGAATAATCGAGGGGTTTTGTAAGGTCACAAAAGGACAAGAGCAGAGTTCAAGCCATGTCACGCTTTTTTGTTTGGCTAAGACGTGGTGTTTGGGCAAGAGAGCTAAAAAGTCTTCATTGAATATAGGCTGAAAAATCAGTTGGTCATTGGCCTTGGGTTCAAAACAAATACCAATCTCAAAAATGCCTTCTTGAACCTTTTCAATGATTTTTTCATTGGTGATGTCATGGATTGAAAAACTGATGTTGGGGTGCTGCTGTGCAAAATCATGCATCACTTCGGGGAGTACCGCATGAGTGGCGAAGGGCATTGAGGCAATATTTAAAGTGCCACGGTTGAGTTTAAAGCGCTGTTTGACATCTTTTTCCATATCCTCCCAGTTGGCCAAGAGCTTTTTGGCATAGGGAATGAGGGACTGACCTTCAAGGGTGATTTCTACCCGACGCGTGTTGCGTTTAAACAGTTTTCCACCCAGTTCTTCTTCTAATGTTTTAATGCTTAAGCTCAGAGCTGATTGGCTCAGACATAGTTCATTGGCTGCATTAGCATAATTAAGCGTACGTGCAAGGACCAAAAAGGCTTTTAATTGTTTGAGTGTCATGAGCTTCCCTGAGCAATGATGCAACACGATGTTGAATGAAAATGAACGTGTTTTTCTCAAATGGTTTACATGAAAAATACAACAGACGGTCAAAACAGATCAAGTGATGGAAGTGGGTGCATTTTTATCAAGTCGTCAAAGCAGTATAAATCGAACAACTTGATAGTCTGTAAAAATATGTTTTAACTGAATGAAAAATATAAAAATAGTCATTTCGTGCGATTGTGAAATTTTAACTTTAACTTGATGCAATTAGTTTTATCAGTCTTGCTAGGGCTTGGATATTAATCAATTTTTCTTCTTACTCAATGATTATTTTCAAACAATGTGTGGGTTTATATGCATTATAGTCTGACCCATAAGCTGAAATATTAATGCTCTGATGGATAAATATAGTACATAGATCAGAGTGCAAATAGACATCTCGTCATGAGGGAAATAGACGGTCTATGAATGCGTATTCGGTCTTTCTACACAGGCTGATTGCACTGTGACTCAACTAGATTTGACATCATTCGCCATTAATATCACAGCACATCAAGACATATTTTCTTTAAGGATGGAGTAAAAAATATGTGGGATTTGGGTGTAATTTTATTGTCTCTTGGGCTACTGATGTATACAGCCTACAGGGGTTTTTCTGTCATTCTTATGGCACCAATTTGTGCCTTGTTAGCGGTTTTACTGATTAACCCCGCTAACGTTTTGCCTTTTTATTCAGGCGTATTTATGCCCAAAATGGTTGGGTTTATTAAAGATTATTTCTTGGTGTTTTTACTCGGTGCCATTTTCGGTAAAGTGGTTGAAATGTCAGGGATTGCAGAATCCATTGCCAAAACCATTGTGAACCTGATTGGTTCTAAAAATGCGATGTTAACTGTTGTACTTTTAGGGGCGATTTTAACCTATAGCGGCGTCAGTCTCTTTGTGGTGGTCTTTGCAGTTTATCCATTTGCAAATCAACTCTTTAGACAAGCCAACATTCCAAAGCGTTTGATTCCGGGAACCATTGCCCTTGGTGCATTTACCTTTACCATGGATGCCTTGCCGGGAACCCCGCAAATTCAAAACGTTATTCCGACGACCTTTTTTGGTACAGATATTTATGCAGCGCCTTTTCTTGGTTTGATTGGTGGTGTATTTGTTCTAGCAACGGGCCTGAGCTATTTGGAATGGCGTCGCCGTGTAGCTGCTCGAAATGGCGATGGTTATGCCACAGGTATTGAGCTGACAGAAGCCGAGCAACAACAACTTAAACAAAACTTAGATACAACATCAAATGGTTCTACCGCACGTCAATGGTTGGCTTTTGTACCCCTCATTTTAGTTGCCGTGACCAATAAGTATTTATCCACTGCAATTAAAGAATGGTATCCAAACGGTTTTGATTTCAATGCTATTGGACTTGCAGCTTACACCGTCGATGTTGCCAAAACTTCTGCCATTTGGGCCGTGGGTTTAGCCTTAATTGTGGGTATTATCGCGGCAATTTCATTTGATTTCCGTCGTGTCTATACGGGCTTCAAAGATGGTGTCAATGCCAGTATTGGCGGGTCTTTACTTGCCGTGATGAATACCGCATCTGAATATGGTTTTGGTGCGATCATTGCGGCTTTACCGGGCTTTGCGATCATTAGTCATGCATTGGGCAATACCTTTACCAATCCACTGGTCAATGGTGCGGTCACCACGACAGTATTGGCAGGCGTGACAGGTTCAGCCTCTGGCGGTATGAGTATCGCTTTAAGTGCGATGGCTGATCAATACAATGCTGCGATTCTAGCCATGGGGATTCCACCCGAAGTGATGCACCGTATTGTTGCGATGGCCTCTGGTGGTATGGATACCTTACCGCATAACGGTGCCGTGATTACCTTGCTTGCAGTCACAGGTTTAACCCATAAACAATCTTATAAAGACATTTTTGCCATCACCATTATTAAAACCATCGCGGTATTTGTTGCTATTGCTGCCTTTACTTGGTTTGGTATTGTTTAAGACTTTGGAATTAAAAAGAAGACAACGGAGTACATGATGAGTCAACTGTTAAAAGATAAAGTGGCATTTATTACAGGTTCAGCGAGTGGTATTGGACATGAAATTGCAAAGAAATTTGCCAGTGAAGGTGCCAAAGTTGTCATTTCTGATATGAATGCCCAGAAGTGTGCTGAAACTGTGGCGGCACTTCAAAAGCAAGGCTTTGAAGCATTGTCTGCGCCTTGCGATGTGACCGATGAAGAAGCGTATAAAGCTGCGATTGAACTGACTCAGAAAACCTATGGGCGGTTGGACATCCTCATCAATAATGCGGGTTTTCAGCATGTTGCAGTGATTGAAGACTTTCCAACTGCAGTCTATCAAAAGTTGATTAATGTCATGTTGGTGGGGTCGTTCATTGGCATTAAGTACGCATTTCCAATCATGAAAGCACAGCAGTTTGGTCGCGTGATTAATATGGCTTCGATTAACAGTCTGATTGGATTTGCTGGAAAGGCTGGTTATAACAGTGCTAAGCATGGTGTGATTGGTTTGACCAAAGTTGCGGCTTTAGAGTGCGCGCGCGATGGCATCACTGTGAATGCTCTGTGTCCAGGCTATGTCGATACGCCGTTGGTACGCGGTCAAATTCATGACTTGGCTAAAACCCGAAATGTCAGTGAACAAAGTGCATTAGAAGATGTGATTTTGGCGATGGTGCCGCAAAAACGCTTACTCAGTGTCGAAGAAATTGCGGATTATGCAATCTTCCTTGCCAGTGATAAGGCGGGTGGTGTAACGGGTCAAGCCGTGGTGATGGATGGTGGTTATACCGCGCAATAACTTAGCTCAGCACACGTTTAAAAATTGAAAAGCCTTGGATGTTCGTATCTGAGGCTTTTTTATAGCGATAGGTATTACAGAAATATCTAGGTTTAAATAAGTGGTGAGCTTGGTGAATGAGTCGGTAAATATAGAGTTATAGACTAAAGATTTTCAAATCCTTTCTCTTTTTCTGATTTATAGTTCAATGTTTAAACGTCTAGGATGGAAGATTTAATGTAGATCAATTAAATCAATAGATTAACGGTAAAATAGATGCATAACGATGATACAAATGAGCCTCAGAAATCACAAAATCAATAGGTACAGAAAACTCTCAGCACGGTATTCATTTGCTGATTGGGTATAAAAAACTAAATTTTAATAAAAATAATCAGTTTTAAATCAATAAAAAAAGATGGTTTTTATTTTTATCTTATTGAGTGGATTATTCTTTTATTAAAGAGCGTTGCAAATTAAAGCTTCTGCCATACTTGATTTTCATCATCAAAAGACACCGTAAAATTAAAACGAGAGTCCGCTGTTACCAAGTAACCTGTAGGTGTTTTCATGAGAACTTTGAGCACAGTGCCTTCTTCAAAGTTAATTGGTGGAAAGTCTTCTTTTGTCAGTGTGAGTGGTTTGATCAGTTCAAGTACTAGGGTTTCCATGTCATAGATCCAATAGTTTTTAATGAAAAGATAGTAGCATGAAGTCATTTTAAAATGTGCAAACTTTATTCTTTTATACATAAAATCAACAAGTAATCGTATCGTTGTCATAGAAATACCATTAGTGTATTCGCTTTAAATCCTAAGCAATTTTTTAGTTTGAAA
>NZ_JBICLH010000090.1:0-21381 GCF_043105125.1 Acinetobacter sp. TYF_19 | reverse complement strand
CCAAAAAATAAAAAAACTGATTTAAGTCCATTTCCTTTACTTAAATCAGCCATACTAAATAAAATCATATCTTGTTAAGTATAAAATATTGAATCTATTAATACACTGAGCTTAATTCAAAGCTTGTACTGACTGCTGCAACCCTATCTGAATATCCTGCACATGGGTCAAGTCATGATTCTGCTGACGTTGCTCTACATTTGATTCATCCTTATAAAATTCCTCCATCACATCCACACCCTCCTCCGAATTCACCTCAAACCGTGCATTGCCATAACCCTGCCGTGCCATCTGATCTAAAGCCTGTTGATTAAATCCTGTCGCTTTAGCCTGTTGATCAATTACTTGAGCCGTTTGAATCGCTTCCTGTAGGCTGACCCCTTCCCTTAAGGTTAAATCCACGTAATACACAGGCTGACGATAGCTTTGTGTCGTCGACTTACCTCTGAGTATCAATTGCAGTGGCAAACATGACAGTAAGCCATTAGAGGCTGCATGGTAATAACTGAGTCTTGCTGCCAAAGTCCGAATACTATTAAAACCCGTGGTTCTAAAAACGAACGTACCGAACTCATCTGACTCATCCAAATTCACATACAAACGTCCATACGGTTTACATAGCCCACCTTGTGCTAATGAGCATAGATCAGGTGATGGGCATGCATGTTGTTCTACACCTTGATTGGTCATGCGCTGGCAAGTTTCACCATTACCCACACACACTGGTCGCCCTGTTTGACGATCAAATAAACTGTACTCTGCGCGTAGATTGAGTTCGGGATCATTAAAAATCATACGGACTGGAATGCTTCTGAGTTTTTGATTCGGTGCCTTGGCTCGAAGCTGTTCATCCAGTGGATGTTTCACCCAACCCTCTTTGTTTTGGATTTGCGAGGTCAGGGTAAATTGATCATCTTTTTCAGGGACACGTTTACCATTCTTCTCCACTACCTTACCGATACTGATTCGTCCAAGTATCGGTGGAGTAATCGCTAAACCTTTGATCATATTGATTTCCTCTTTTTGTAAATTGAATAGGCATAAAAAAGCCCATGCTGTAGGCATGGACTCTGATATAAGCTTGTGTGATTGAATTACTGGCTTGATGCTTGTGTCGATAAAATCTGACTTATCCACCATTGACATAAATCTGAAAACGCCGTGTGCCCTGTTTAGCTTGTGGAAATTGGTTCAGAAATTCAGGGTGTGATTTGAGCAAAGCTTTACTGTCTAAACTGACCGAGTCTTTAGCCTTTTTCCACGTCACTGAACCTGCTTTAAAGGTGGCGCGTTCTGATTCTTGCATCTTGGCTTGCAGCTGATGTTTGAGTAAGTCAAATTGCTCTTGGTGCTTTTCAACTTGATTGCGTACTCGGATCAGTTGTTCAAACTGCTGATTGGCTTGCTCATCTCTAGATAAGTCTGTGGTAGAGAATGGGATATGCTCTGGATATAAGAGTTGTAAAGCTTTAGCTGCCGACTCACTGGCATCCGCTTCAGGCGGTGTATCCTTTTCCACACATTCCCAGAAGTAACGTTCCGCATTGACGATATGCTGAATCACGGATTCAGAACGTGTCACTTTAAAGATTCGGGTTTCATGTCCACACAGCAACACACAAATATGTGCTGCTTTCTTGCCTGTCACTGCCAATTGATGTTGCACTTGGCAAAGTACATATAAAGGTACCCCATCTCGCCACAGCTTGGCGCCATATTCTCCTGCGGTTTTGCATTCTAGGATTTGTACTTCATCGCTACCCACAACGGAGTAATCCAAGTTTGCCAACATGAAATGCTTATCTGGATCGCGGTGTTGCAGCACTGCATTGACACGTCGGACTTTATGGTTAGTGTGCATGCTGTAGTATTCAGCCACTAAAGGTTCCAGCCGCTTACCCCAGTACAAGGGTGCATGGCCTTCGCTTTCTTCCTCAATGTTTTGCTGGATACGACCTGTTTTGATCATCCACAGTTCCAACATCGACATATAAGGATTGAGTCCACAAGCCGCAGCACAATCACTGCTGCCAATGCCCTTGCGTCTTACTTCAAGCCATTCAGCTTGAGTCATATTTTTAGTCTCTACGAAACGTTTTGCGGTAAACAGTTTCGGGCGGGTGGCATGAATATTTAGTGTTGCGTTGTTTGGATGAATTACAGCTGAGTTCATAGCGATTTCCTGTCATTGTTGAATTTTGGGCATAAAAAAAGCTGTGTCCGAAGACACAGCTTTGAATAAAAAGAGTTAAGTTTTTGTAAGGTTGAGCGTTTAAGTATTGCGATGATTCAGCTTAGGCTAATCAATGGATGCTTTGAAATTAGGCCAACATGCGTAAAGCTTGTTCGAGTCCACGTTGTTTGAGACCTGCACCTGCACCAAACCATGCAGAATCCAGACGATGATCCTGACTCATGGCGCGACGCTCGTGATCGGCGAACTCGGTGATACTGCAAAGTAAGCCATAAGCGGTGTCTTTGGCTGAACTCAGTTCCGCTCCACGACCATGCCCATTAAACATGGTCATGACTTTAGACATCGCGCGTCCATTCGGTTCAGCCTTGTTGTCAGCTTTGGTGGTCGAATTGGCTTGGGTTGCTACATTACGATAGAACTGAATAATGCCTTCATCCTGTTCTATTGGACTCAGGCTGGTATTGTTGAACACTGCATCAAAATACGCTACTGCTTCAGTCTGTGTGACTTTACGTTGACTGAGTTGTTTCATTTCATACATATGCTCATCCCATGCACGGACTGAAATACCCAGTTGCTGTTTAATTTTTTGTGCATCGAACTTGGTGCTATGTGGCACTTTAACCACACCTGAACTTGAGTTTTGTCCCCTTAAGGCAATCGCTAAAGTGTTGTTACACACCACACGAATACTGGTGAATTGTGCCGTAGTTGCTAAGGTTCCATCACAGGCTGTGGCTAAAAGGATGTAACCATTACTGACATCTTTACCCTTGAGTGCTGAAGTCTGCCCTGTTCGTGCCAATGCCCAGAACTTCTTCCCGCCTTTGAGTACCCCAGCGGTTTCCAGTTCAAAGCCTGATTGTTCCGTCAGATCTCGGTAAAACTCCAAGATCTGTTTAGGCTGGACTTCCTGATAACGCTGACTGACCACAGACAATGGTGCATGGGTATCAGAGCGATATAAAACTCGCTGTTCCTCATAGGGCATAATGATGCTTTGGCCACGATCATTTTTAGCCATATAGCTGACATCTGAAGATTCAATGCGCCAGTCCATACCCGCTTGTTGTGCCCAGACTTCAATCGGTTGGTTTTGAGTGAGTGGGTTGCCTAAGCCATGCCAAGGGGTTTCACCAACATACGCCATTTGTTCAAGTTGATGTGCCATGATTTTAATTCCTGTAAAAGTTAAATATCTGTAAAGGTGAAAAAGTTAATTACGCAGGCTAGGACTAAAATCTCGGTCACAGTCATTGCAGTAATAATGTCGGGTATAAACAGGATGCGAGCTGTTTTGAACTTCATCCTCCGTTACGAGCATCCAAATGCCACCGATCAGGACACCCACTAAGGCACCTGCAATCGGAGGGATGTTTAAACTTTTAGAAACACTGATACCCAAAGTAGCGAGTGCTAGAGGTGACATCACATTGTTTTGCGCTGAAGCTGAATTACTGTTAATCACTAAATGTTGTGGGGATTCCAGCAGTACCGTGTCTCGGGACTGACAATAAGGACATAGCAAACTCATCTGAATAATTCCTGTAATAAAAATGAGTGAAATAAAAAAAGCCTGCTTTGGGGGAAAGCAGGCAAAGCATGAATTGGGTTATTGCATAGGGCTGTTTTGAAGGAGCCACATGCTTCTCATTTAAATGATATGTATCTATATTTTTTTAGAATGTGATTTTAATCGATGCTTTTTTAAATCAATTTTAATGTTTGGATACAGCGATCAATTGACCTGATTTTTATCAGCGATTATGATGCAAGGGCTGGCCTACATTGCCAGTCGGTTTTAGCAGACCGTTTCATACAGCGCATCAGGGTTTATTCTTCTGAGTATTCTCTACGTGCGTAAAACCTTCTCGTCCCCCTTTGCGGTAGAACGGGAGGGGGACGCGTTCGCGCGTGCTGGTTCTGTATGTCCAGTCTGCTAACCCCTTTTCGTTCTGCCACCATTATTTAGCAGTAATTGGTAGAACTTCTATACATACAGGAGTCATCTATTATGACGCTATTTAATTTGTGCGTTTCCCCTGCACTCGCTTCATTTATACCTACTTGCCGACTTCGGCATTTCATTCCGATTCCAACATTTTATTTAAATTCTGTGTACTGATTGATTTCACTGCACTGATCAACCACTGAGTTTTTAATTCATGGGCTGCTTTGTGCTGGAACAACATTATGAAATTGATCGCACAGCTCATTTTAATTGTCGTCGTGGTGGCGATGCTAGGCCCCTTTGTTTTTGTGCTTGGCGGACTATGGCTGCTGATTTATCTGGCAGGCTGGCATAAATAACCCCCCATCCGTATGACTTTAGAACAATAGATAACAATGATTTGGAACAGAAATGAAATATCAAACTTGGTTTGGGGTAATCACCATTGCCTTCAGTAGCACCCTGCTGACTGCCTGTGACAGCAAAGTCAAACGTGACTTTAAAGCAGGCTGTCAGGCGGGTGGTTTAGACCGCTCTACCTGTGGCTGTATTTACGACAAAGTCGAAGCACATTACTCGCCTGAATTTATGCAACAAATGGCGGATGTCACGGTTCGAGAAACGATGCAACCACCTGAAGATTTTAACATGGTAATGGCAAACGCTGTTCAGCAATGCCAGTCATAAATTCAAGCATCTGGGGAAACACATGAAAAACTATTTAATTATCGGCTACGTGCTGATCGCACTGATTTGCTCAGTGTATTTCAAAAATTGCAGCAGTACCGCACATTACAGTTATGCCTATAACCTCGGTAAAGCCGTGGTTTGGCCTGTCACGATTTTTAAGAACTAAGCCAGAGGAATAACTAAATGAAAAAACTCATCTTGGCCTTTGGCCTCAGCCTGATCTGCCCTTCACTGTTTGCACAATCTAATAAAGTAACCGTCATCGTCAAAAAGATTGAAGGTTTTAGTGAAGCAGGTGATGCCTTTAGTTTTAAAACCACTACTGGTAAACGCTATCAAGTTTATAACGCAGGTGGAGCCAACCCAATTCAGGGTGAAGAACTGATTTCCAACTCAATTAAAAGTAAGAAAGCTATTTGCCTACGTTTAGATGCAGATAAAACTGAACCGCGTTTGGTGCAATCGGTTCAAAAAGGCAAATGTAAATAACCAATAACAAACAATAACGACTTTATTCATAGATGAAATAAGCAATTTTTTAGGAATTCAGCCATGAAACTGATTCACCCGATGCTGTTATCCAGTGTATTAATACTGGGCTTAACCGCATGTAGTCCAGCCAAAGAATCTCAAACCACAGTAGAACCCAAAGCAACAGCAGATCAAAATACCGCCTCTACCGCAAATAACGCTTCTGATACGTCTGAGACGAGCAATCAATCCGAAGATGATTTTGTCGTTGATAAATCATTTTTAGAAAATGGTGCTGATGCTGAGCAAATGACTGAACTGTCACAGGAACCACCTTTGCAAGAAGAATTTGAAGTCCGTGTTCGCCGTGATGAATCACAATATTCCATGACAGGCTATGTGGATAAGCTCAATATCATGTCCCTAAATAATGACCCTACCTCTCTGACCAATGTTTCGATCAATCGCGGTAATTGTAGAACCAAAGGTTTTTATGATTATCAAAATATGCGCTATGGCTCAGTAGCGCAGGTGTATCTCGGTTGCGCTGCTGAAAATGTGCGTGAAGTGACCATCACCACCAACAGCGGATTGACCTATACCTATAATTTTTAGGCATTCAAAACACCAAATTTTGACGCGTTTGGTAACGTGAAATTTGATGTTATACTGGACGAAACTGCTGACCGATTCCAGTCAGCAGTGTAGCCAATTTGACGCTAAAAACCGCAATTTAGGCAACTTGAGCACATGTAAAGATGAGTCCTTGTCTTAGAAAAATAACGTTTTTCTATACTTTTCCTATTTTTCTAATTTTTTCAGTAAACCATCATATTTAGAGCTAATCGTTGTATTTAAAATCATATACTCTACGCATTTTGTGCGTTCCGAATTTCCACTCACTGGTGTGTAGGCTGAACACAACAACACCTTAGTTTTTTTTTCACTATTTAGTTTTAGCATTTTGTCTGTCACACTAAATTTAATATCCAGATCATATCTACTACGAGCATTAATTTTTTTTAATCGCTCAGATATTTCTTGTAAGAATGCCAATGGCTTCATATCCGTTTTTTCTTGTTGAAGTAATAAATCAACTTTAGCAAGTAGCTTTTCTTTGTTGTGCGTATTCTTTGAATCCATGTTTCTTAGTTTGGCTAACTCTATGTTGAGAAGCTCTTCTCGCTTGTTTTCTTTTTTCTCTTTATTTATTTCATACAACCACAATGCGACTAAATCAGTCTGCACTGAAATATTTTTTTCATAGTGGTGATCTACATTCGACCTCAGATCCAATGTTTGTAAAATCTTATTGATTTCGTGTAGTTCTCCGATCTTGATCCCCTTTTGACCATTATCAACATCGGCAACGTCATGATAAAACCAAACCCGATGTGCAATGTATTGCAGAAAAAATGTCGTCATACTATCTGCAATATTTTCAGTTGGTTCATCGATTCTTAAGTTATAGCTTAAGTAGTCATACCTTAAGGGTCCTTTTTTTACTTCTTTGTATTCCACAAATGAGGTTGTGAATTTTGGTGTGAAAAACCGTAAATAATGGTTGAGTGGCTTGAACATTTTTGCGACATCAATTGAGTTGCTCAGTTCTGCTTGGTATTCGCCGTCAGCACTGTATTGATACTTTTCAATAAGTAGTTGGAAATAAATGTAGTCATAAACCAGTTGATCAATAGGCAAATCAATCAATAAATCCGAAATGTAGTATTCACGTGTAGTATCAGCAAGGAAATTTTCGATTCCAAGGTGCTTACTAATCTGACTTACATTTTCTAAAAACTCAGGTTCTCTGTGTTTAATAATATTCACGACCTGCTCAAATGTAAGGCTATGATCTTTTAAAATGTCCTCAGAGATACCTAAAGTTCCTGTTTCAAAATAGTTAAAAGCATGGTCGATAAAACGATTATTTTTAAACAATGAAAATATCAGTGTTTTCTTCCGATCTAAATCTAAGTTATGACATGTATAAAATTCAAAAAAATCATTAACAAAATCATTATGCATTTCATCCCTTAAATTTTTCATACTGCTTATAAGTTTAGGGTGACTTTTATCAAATTTTTGAATGTTAAGTGATTGTACAACCAAGTTTCGGAACACTTGCTGAATAATTTCTGAAGGAAAGTGTATATTTTTTGAGCTCATATTAAGAAGTCGAATTACGAAATGGACTTAATTCGAATTACGTTAGCACAGAATGCCCTTGTAATCGGAGGGTTTTCCCATGCAAAACAAACAAGCAGAAATTCAGGTTTTACGGATTAAAGAAGTTTCAGATATTACAAGTATTTCTAAATCTACTATTTACGAGATGCTTAACGAGCGATCATCACGTCATGATCCTACTTTCCCCAAACGAGTCCACATAGGAGCCTGTGCTGTTGGGTGGCTTCGACACGAAATAGAAGCATGGATATTGTCAAAAAAAGGATAAGCCTGAAGTGCTTATCTTTTCACTCACGCATAACACAAATTCATCGATATGTCAGATAGGGGCTTGATCTCAAGTGCCCTTGTTAACCGTTGTTGCCTCTAATTTTTTAGTTTGTATTCTATGTGATTAATATATACACACTATTAACATATATGCATGATTAATATGATTATTTATATAATCTAGTAATCTATATATTTATACATTAGATAAATAATAGATTCGATATTTAGTTTGATGGGTACAAACCATTAAGTTTGTACACACAACTTATTGAATTCAATATCTCATAGATTAGATATTAGATTCAATTTGTATACATACTATAGGTTAGATGGCAGCAATTTGTATTTTTTTACAGATTGGAACTATATCTATGACGATTAGAGAAATGGATCATTTACCACCTAACTTCTTTGAAGTGGTGTGTAGACTTGAGCCCATGCAAACCGTAGCTCCTCCAGAAGAGCTAGAGCCATCAACTGAGGTTGAAGTTGAGACTGAAGAAGCATTATCAAAACAAGTGGATGGAATTGCAGAATTTATCGAACAACATGAAGCCCTATTTCCTGAAGCTGACGACAATGTTGTATTCCGCTCAATACAAACCATCAGTTCACTTCAAAATCAACCAATAGATCCTTGTCTTGATATTTGTATTACGGCAATTAGCTTATGTGATGAAATATCTGAGCAAGGAACGAATTATGTGTATAGCTGGATTCAATCACAATCAATAGAATTAGTTCCTGATCACTGGGAACTTATGGAACCTAAGATACTGCAATTAATTCGACGGTTCATACTTGCTGCGAAGCAATTAAAATCACCAATGAACTTAAGGTGTGAACAATTTAATGCGGTAATGGTCATCCTAAACAGAGTCTTAAGGCCATATCTAGATTGTATCTATGACCTAATTATACATCCATATGACCTTCTCAATGACGTTAACGAAAATGGAATACTGACTAATCGTAAATATCCTGTAGCAGTGATCATCAATCGCTTTGTGAAGCTGCTTTACGATTACTTGCATTCTCCTGAATATCTTCAGCGTGTGAATGACCGTCGAAAAATGGCGAGAAGGCGTGAAAAGAATGTACTGAAATACGTCGATATGGTTCGCAAACTATACTCACGTTTATTGGGTATACGTGTTGACTTGTATCTACCCGCAGATAAGAAGCACCTAACCCATAAAGAAATCGTAGCGCATTTCCATACGATTTTACAGAAACTACGTCGTAGTAAGTCTATGTGTTTAAAAGGCTACGTTTGGAAGCTTGAGCATGGCGTAGATCAGGCGTTACATATTCATGGCTTTTTCTTTTTTTGTGGTAGCAAGCATCGTGAAGACATTAGCTTAGGTCGGATGATTGGTGAAATGTGGGATAAGCAAATTGGTGGTAAGCATAGCTATTTTAACTGTAATACCAGCAAGAACCGTAAGAAGTACAAATACGATGCTTTGGGCGTAATAAATCGTGATGACCAAACAAAATACGACAACATTGCAAAAGTTATTCGCTACTTTGCCAAGTTTGAACAGTACGTCTTACATAGCAGCTTAGAACGCGTCAAAACTCTCAATACGGGAATTTTACCTCATCTACGTAGGCAAATGGGTCGTCCGAACCTTACTCAACATTATTGATCTATTTAACCCTATCACAGAGATTTTCAACATGAACAACGTATTTGTACCAAACGCACAGCCTTTATTTGTTAACCATGCTCAAACACCACCGAATGTTTATCCGAGTGGAAATGGTTGTTTTACCTCAAACGTTACAATGATTCGGCCTGCTTTTGGGGACATTCTATTTAGTCAAATTGCACTCGGACTGATAAATTTCACCAAGCAGTTAGAGCAGGCTAAAATTAAAGTCTATCCTAAACCAACAGCAGCATGCCCATACCCTGCTATGAATCCACTATTTATTTGGGCCCTACAGCAAGCACCGCTATTTGCTCATTTCATTGATCTATTTGAAGGTTTTGAACCCCATCCTCACTTAGAAGGCTTTCATCAATTTTCACTGCAAAATATCGGTTTGGTGACATCACCGCAGCCTATTCCAAACTATATATTTGAAAATAACTTTGATTTTTTTCGTGGTCAGTTATATGTCGCTAAAGCAAAGCTCCAAGCGAATAAATATGAAGCACAAGTGCAAAAACTCCGTAATGAACAAAAGACTGTTTTTCGCCGTGTCATGCAAACACAAGACCAAGCCAATTGCATTTTCTTAGAGTTACCATTGACTACTCAGACTGACCCACCTCATTACCAGACACAGGAAGAAGCAGAAAAGGAATCGATAAAGGTACTGAAGAAATACTTCCAGTGGCTACATAGGGCTAAACAGCTCAATGGTAAACTTTCTGATATCCAGTGGCGTATCGTCAAAGGGCTTGATTATAAGCTAACAGCACAAGCATTCATTTACATCCTAGGCGATGAAATCGATTATTTACCTTTGCTCAAAGAACAATGGGAGTTAGTCTGCTTGGATTATCAGCTGCAAGGCATTTTTCCAGAGCCCAAACACGCCCATTGCTATGATGGACAAGGTATCGTTCAAAAGGCATGGCTACAACTGATTGAACGCGTACATGAGCCACTTGGTTTTTATCGTTATAAGGGCAATGGCATTACTTATGTGTGGAAAGAATACACGGGTAATGTTTAGCAAATAAAGTTATAAACAGATATAAAAATAGTCCTTAATTAAGGCTATTTTTTATTTTTCCCCTGATCAAAACTTTGATGCTATAACTTATTCTGATGCTATAACTTATGTAGTTACTCAATTTTGTAACAATGCATTAAAATCAGTTAATCGAGTGTTATCTGGTAAAGGAGTTTATTACCCAATATATAGAAACAAAGGATGGTTGGCTACCAAAACACAATAAAATTTTTTAATTAATTTTAAAAACTCAAAATAAAAATTATGTTCTATTTATTATTCTTATACTTTGGAATATATAAATTCACCTATGACCAATTTTAAGCTAGAATTGATCATTTCAAAAACATACCAATTATAAAAGCTTATGCTAATTTTCAATGATTCATTTAATCTTTCATATTTTAAAGCTTTTCAAGCCTCTCAATTCGTTTCAGAAATAGAAGTTACGAGGAACGGAAATGCAAAAGTTCTCGGACAAGCAACTTTCAGGATTCAACCTCATGATCCTAGATTATGTTTTTTAAAGGGGAGAAATCTAAATTACAGATTTGCATTTGTAGAAAGTGCTTGGATATTAGAAGGGAAAAATGAGCTTGATTTTTTATCTAAATACATTAGTTCCTACGGTCAATACTCCGATGATAATAAAACTTTAAACGGTGCATACGGCTATAGGCTTAGATATCATTTTGATCAAGATCAAATTGAAAATGCGATTAGCCACTTAGAAAAAAACTCTGAGTCCAGACGAGTTGTACTACAAATCTACTCTGTTGATGATTTGCAAAAGAATTCAAAAGATATCCCATGCAATACAACCATTTATCTTAAAGTTAATAACGGTTGTCTTAACCTAACGGTAGTGAACCGTTCAAATGATCTCTATCTAGGGATTCCTTACAATATTTTTGTTTTCGGAATTTTACAAAAATATATTGCTCACAGATTGAATTACAATGTCGGATTGGCTTTGTTGCATAAATATGTAAGCATCTGATTTAAATAAATTTAATTTTGGATCAAAAAATAATCAAAACTTTTAAAATCATATAGTTATGAAATCTTTGTGCAACAAAGCCTGTCGGATTGCAAACCCAAATCACTGATAACCTTCATCTTTATGAAAAAGATTTTGAAAAAGTAACTCAAATTCTCTACCAGAATAGTATAAGTTATATAAAAAAATTCGAATCCGAATTCGATTGGGATTTTTCAGATGCAATTATTAATAATCGGGTATCTCTTTTAGAAGATTTACAAAAAATTGAAGACCCTTGGCTCAATGCCATAATGAACAACATTCAAGCCCCACCCCATCCCTGTTCAAAACTCTTTGAATATATTCACTCACAAATTTGTGTTAAAGTACCTAAAAATCCAATTGAGACCGAGGATAAGATGTCTGAAGCTTATGATTGGCAAAAAATTTGTATGGCTAGTAGCTCTGAGCTAAATGATTTTATTGAGTCGAACAAACATAAGTTTGAAACAATAAAAGATGAACTAAAGTCTATTATTAACCAGAATGATACTTTTTTTGCTCTTAAAGATGATATTGAAGATGATATTTTAATCACTTCTATCATCTTGTCTTGTGCTTGGTATAGTTTAGATCCGTTCGTTATCAATAGTCCTCTAGGACAACAGATAAAACAAAATTATGAATCTGTATGCGATACTTACGGACTATCTCTGAAATCCCTAAATAGTAATTTAGGTAGTGAATCAGTAAAAGAAGCAATTGAAAAGAGCCTTATTTAAGGCTCTTTTCAAATTTAACTTTGTTTTTTTCCAATTTGTTTAAATACCCATTTTCTAAGTCTACATCGAATTGATTAGCTATTTTTATTAAATAAATAAAAACATCGACGAGCTCTTCATCCAATAAATCTTTGACTTCCTTAAGCTCATAGTCTCCTCTGACAACTTTTTTCAAAAGGTTCGAAAATTCACCTAATTCACCTAACAGACATACAACTAAATGCTCTAAAACTGGTAAATTTTTTTCGTCAATTTTTTCATAAAAGTCTAATTTCATTTGATGGTTCTGATCAAATTTTTGCTGTAATTCTTGCAAGTCTTTTAATTCCATCATATCAACCCTAATATTTCCTCAATTAAATCATTAGCTTGAAGATAGAACTGATCTATGTCCTCTGAATGTGAATTTTTTGCTCTCAGCTCTCTTAAATTATTATAAATATCCAATAACGATTCTAACTTTTGACTCAAAGGTTGTACATTGTCTTTAATCTTTGATTGCGGAATTCTTAAAGAATGTTTAGCAAGTATTTTAATAAATGTTTCTACCCATTCAGTAGAAATATAAGTTTCTATACCAATTTTTTCACGAATTAAGAGCCCTAATTGTGAATGACTATCTACATCAATAACCATTCCCATTAAATCTAAGGGATCAAGCTTATCAATAACTAAATATGAAGGAATTTTTTGATTAGGTTTTTTATAAGCATTAAATGCATATAAAGCCAATTTTATAGTATTTACATAGTTCAAATTACACATACTAAATATTTTTTTTAGGTTTAACTTAATTTCTTGTAAATTAACTGGTAAGAAATTTTCTATTTCAAGTGCCCTAAAATAAGCAGTAGCATATAAAAAATTATCTTCAATAGTGACTTGAAAAACTAAAAAAGAAGGGATTAGAATATCACCCTTATTACAAATTTCATTATAATTTAACAATGAATACAAGGCTCTATTGCTGTTATGCTTTCCATTAATTTCTTCAATTATATGATTAAATCCTGCTTCAGTAATATATTGACCATGATTAAAAATTAAGTTTCCTGGCTTTTCAAAAGACATCCATTCTTTTGCAATTCTTTCATCTTCCCCTCCATCAGTAGATAAAATAGTCCTATTAAACTCAAAACCTTTTATAAAGTTTAGATTTTTTCTACCGTTAACAATTTCTGAACTAATAGCATCTTTTATCTCTTCGAAAGAATTTACTTCCTTGTAATCTATACTCATTTCAAAGTGACTCCACTTTCTCTAAAATTTTCTTGTGTATATCATCTCTTTGATCTACTGCCGATAAAACCAACTTTTCACCAGCATAATCTGAAAGAATTCTTTGGTAGTTTTTAGCAACAATACTTAATTTATTTTCTTCTTCATAACGATCTAAAACCGTCCTAGAATTTAGTCTTTTTACTGAACTTTCAACTGGATTATCTAAATAAATTAATAAATCTGGATTTGGAAAATCGGCATTTAATTTTTGAACTAATTGCTCTGATTTTGAATCGGTTACATGATAGGCAAAAGAAGAGAAAAAATATCTGGTTGATATTACATAAAACCCTTCATCCACTAATTTATTAACACCATCAATCTGATTATTTAAATGATCATATCTATCAGCTGCAAATAGATATGCCATTTGCTGATCGAATTTTTCATCCTGTTTACTAAATATAACTCGCCCCTGCATTGCCTGACGAATCATGTTCCCTATCGGTCCATTTGATGGTTCACAGGTCAAGTGAACCTTGTTCCCACTTGCCTGTAAAGCATCTTTCAACATTTGAGATTGAGTTGATGTACCTGAACCATCCAAGCCTTCAAATACAATAAATTTACCTTGACTCATATACTCTTCTTTAAACTTAATTGACCTACTGAATCTGAGTCTGCGCTCAATTCATATGACGTTCTAACAAAAACTTGTTGTTCATTATCATAACTGATTTTATTAAATCCATTACTTAAAAAATTGGATTGACTGAGCAGTGATCGACCGCATATAACTTGTAATTTATTAATGTAAAAGTTTAACTGTATATGCTGATGTCCATGCAAAATTAAATTAAAATTATACTTTTCAAGAAGTTGAATTAATGGAATAGCATTTCTTACGGTAGATGGATCATTTTCTTCAATTCCAATGATATGGTGATGTAATAGTGCTACTCTATGTCTTGCACTACTAATTGCCTCTTTATTTCTTTCAAGTTTTAGTCTTAATGAATTTATATCTACTGAACTCGTGCTTCGATCATATCTATACATGGAATTTAATGAACAAAAACATACGTCATCTACTCGCTTTATAATTACACTATCGGAACCAAAACGAAAAATACTATCGTTACGAAGATATCTAGCGAAATCATTGAAAGCCGTTAAATCTTGATCAACGAAATCATGATTGCCAGGGCAAATTATTATGTTAGAACGTTTAATTATATTAGTGTCTATAAACAACTCTTTAATAAATGGCCTTGCAAAATCAAAAGAGGCATCTTGACCTTTTGTCGCTACATCGCCTGTTATAACTAAATATGTCGTATCTGTGTCAATTTCAGAGAAAAACTCATGATCTTTAATCAACATTAGAGCTTGTAGATTAGTCTGCGGATCAAAATGAAGATCTGTTAGATGAATAATATTCACAGTAATTAATCCTATATAACGACCATTTATGCAAATGGTTTCTCTAGATATACAAATTGTTTCTTTAGATTGTATAGATAAAACTGACCTTAGACCATTTGGAGATTAAAAGTTTTTTGCCTTGGGGGATGATTGGGGGATTAATAAAAATTATATTAATTTTAATTTATTATTTACAATAACTTAAATAAATAATATGACTCCCTCTTTCGCCAAATTCAATTCTTATGGAATCTCATAAGGGGCTTTGTTGCACAAAGATTTCATAACTATATGATTTTAAAAGTTTTGATTATTTTTTGATCCAAAATTAAATTTATTTAAATCAGATGCTTACATATTTATGCAACAAAGCCATATCAAAACGACATTTAATGTCGTGCATAAATACTTCTTCATTCTATAAAGTAAGCTTTTGAATTAAAATCACTATTGAGTGCAAGGATGTTTAATAATGATTTCTAAAAGCTTACAAAAACTTATGAAGGACATTAAAAATGGTGTTCCTATCGACCTCACAAAATTTAAAGCAGAGTTAAACCGTCCAAAAAACCAAATCCAATTTGAAGCTGAAGAAATTAGTTGCTACAAACCTGTTCATGATGTGAATAAGTATGTCGTGACTCTATCTGAGCGATTAACTACACTTATTGAAAGATTACTTTCTGAGTCTGGCACAGATAGAATTAGTGCTGCTCATCAGAATAGAAGTCATAGTCACAAAGTTGGTGGTTCATATTTATTATTAAGGCGACTATCACAACATCCTTCTATAGTTTTGTTTGACTGTTCAGGTTTCAGTACAGAATATTACCAAAGCGAAACTGCAATTATTGTTGAAAACCGTCAGCTATTCATTCATGCCGATAAAACTTTTAGAGCTGCCAAAATGGAAATGTCGATTCCTACATATCCTGAAATGGATATGGTTTTTGGAGCTGGAAATGAAATATGTAACTCATTACATAAAGAGTTTCTTTCAAAATATAAAAAGCTTTATCTATGTTTTGATTGTGATCTTGGTGGTATGACCACAGCAAATAATGTCTACAATTTATTACCAGAAACCGAGATGTGCATCAGCTTCCCTTCTGACTTACAAAAGCGACTTGAAAATGTTGTGGTGCCAGCAAACATAGAAACGTTAAATAAAATTGCCCAATTGGGCGCAGTTAGTAGTTTTGTTAGACCATTCACTACCTTAATTTTCCAAACTAGAAAGACCATCGAACAAGAGAGTTTTATCAATGACTAATATAAGCTTTGAAATTCAAGACATGATTTACTCACTAAAGCGATTGATCTTTGTTAATTCAGCGAACCATGGGTTTTCAGAACTGGTTTTGGATCAACATTTAGCAATGTACGGTCGAAATAATGGTGGCAAAACAGCTAGTCTCGCTTCGACCAAACTCGTCTTATTTCCTGAAACCAATTTTTCAGATTGTAAATCAAAATTCAGATTTGAAGGCAAGGGGAATAAAGTTTACGATAAAGATGATTCGTATGACTTTTATTTCCCAGATTCCAATTCGTTTATTGGTTTAGAAGTACAAAATCGTCGTGGCATATTCTGTATGATTCTGTACCGCTCTTCTGGCTACTCATATGGGCGATTCTTTATCCCATGTGAATTTAATGAGCTACAAAAGTACTTCTTTGACAGAGAAAATAAGGTTGTTAATCCAGAGCTCACGGTGGAGTTACTTGAAAAATTATGCAGGCAATACAAAGGACATCGTACCACTGATAAAACGCCAACCAGTGAATTAATATCGCTTATGTATGGTGATTATGGCAAGTTTGACGGTCTGTATTGCATTGTCCCATTAAAAGATTCTAATAAAACGTCTGTTGAAGCTTTCAGGAACATCTATCACCTAGCTTTTGACTCTGGCACTTCTGAAATAGAGACCCTCCCTTCAGCAATAGCCACTCTTATAGAGATGAATCGCACTCACTCTAAACAAGCTGTGGGAGTAGACTTTAATAAAAGTATTATGGAATTTAACCAATTAACTGAAGACAAAAAACAATTAACAAAACTTGAAAACATCAAACCAGACTATGATCATATTAAGTCAGAGTTTGATGTACTCATTGAACGTTGTAAAAGTTACAGTATTGATTTTATACAGCTAAAACACCAACTTGATGCAAATAATGAGTATTACGGCAAACTTGGAAATACCTTGCAGGATCAAATCAAAGAAGCGGAATCCGCATGGAAAATACCAAATGAGCAACATAAGGCACTCAATAGTACTTTTCAACAAACGACTGGTAAGAAAGATTACTGTGAAAGAGAGTTGAAAAAAATTGATGCTGATATTTATCAAATTGAGGTGATGCTTACCCAAGATTATAAAGAACATCAACCACAAGAAGTTTTAGATTTGTTGAATGAGCATCTTTCACTTAAACAAGATGAATTGAAAAGTTATGCTTCTAAGGAAGACACACGAAACTTCTTAACTCAAGCCATAGACCAACTAAGGGGTAAAGAAAATCGCCTAAAGTCATATCAAGAAATTCTAAACGATTCATCAGCTCTTACATTCAATAAATTTAGTCAATCAACCAAAGATGTATTTAATACTTTAAATTCTCAATTTTCTAAATTAAAAATCGAATTATCTGACCATGAAATCGCCAAATTTGAAGACTTCGCTTCATTGTTTTCTGTTGATTATGACAACAGAAAAATGATGCTTAAAGAGGTTTTAATCTCTAAATTTTCTCCATATGATGTACAGGCGACTTTAAATAAAATCCGCAGTGAGGTTGAACCTTTAATTCAGGAAATAAGTGACCTAAACAAAAGTATTACTAACTCAAGAAATATCTTAACTATTTATGAAGATAATAAATTACTTGAAGCAAAAATGAATGAGGTAAATAAAGATATTACTAAAACTAACAACATCATTAAACTACTAAAAAATTATGATACTAACAAGGGAAACTTAAAAGTAAAACAAGCTGAATTTGATAGTTATTGTATTGAATTGATTAAAATGCAAGATGAACTGAATAAATTAGAACAATTAAAAAATGATAACTACCAAATATTCCGCCAACTAGAATCTAAACTAAATAATTTACAAAACAACATAAGTAAACTTCAGCGTATGAATGCTCTATACAAAAGAGCTGAATTATTCAACCTACACCTACCCTCAACCATAGTTGGTGAAATCCCAGAAATAGAAATTGACTTTGAATTGAAAGAATCTCTAGCAACGGAAATCATTGACCAAGCATCAAAAATACAATCAGAGAAAAGTAAATTTAGTGTAGAGATTAAAAGCCTATTAGAGAAAATAAACATTGATGGTATAGATCCATTCCAGTTAATCCATAACCTATTTGATTATGGTCATATTATTGATCGCCTTAATACAACATTTAATACACTTGGGCTAAAACTAATACAGCTTCGCACCAACATTAAACAACATAATAGCATGATAAGTATGCAAATTTCTGAAATCAACGATGCACATCAATTACTGGAACTACATATTGAAAACATCAATACGAAGTTAAATAAAAAGAAAATTTCAAATCTTTCGAATATTCGTTTAAAACTCGAATTAAAAGCAAACTTCACCAATCTTTTGAATACTATAACCAAACATAATACTGTTTCAGACAATCTGGCCGATCAAACTTTTTATGATGAGCTCATGGAGTTTTTTAACAAGCACAAGAATCCTCAAGGTCGTATTGAAATGCGTAACCTGATTCAATCCATCAGCTACCAGTATGAACTAAATAATCAATTGACCACTAAATCACAATCTGGCGGCACTACAAGTACAATTAAGGCTTTTGTTTTATCAGTACTGTTAAATGAAATCAAGATTCCACATAGTCAGCTAAAAATGCCGATTATTGTAGATGAAATCAGTACTTTAGATCAGAAAAATACAACTGCTACCATTGCCCAGATTGGCGAACAAGGTTTTTCAATTTTTTGTGCCACTCCGAGTTATTCTTACCTCGTTAGTAAATTGGTTGGCAATTGGGTATTCCTTGATAAAAATACCGTTAAATTTGCAAAAGTGGCTAATTGTATATATAGCATTTTACCCGAGCATGTTCAGCATTTTGGAGTAGCTCAAAATGCGTGATAGCCGTATTAATCGTGATGAAATCCTGCTTGCCATTATCCAGTTTAAAAATGGATTTCTAGATATGTTGGACTACATTAACCAAAATAATACTGGCTGTGAAATCCCACATGCCAAATATATGAGTTTTTACGAGAAACAGGTATTGATCCATCCTGATAAGAACTATCACCAAAAACTTAGTTTTGAAGCAATGCTTGATAATGGTCTTTTTGTTTATTGGAACAAGCAAAGCTATATGGTGGCATTTGCCACTGTTATTGTAGACCTCCTCCGCTTTATTGATAACACAAGGATGAAAGAACTCTCTAATGCTGAGTTCAATAAATATCGCATTTGGATGAAAGCTCTATCTGAGCGATTACCAAATCTTGATTATGGCAGTGAAGATTACATTGAAGAGTTACTTGCCTACAAGAATCAAATGAATGAAATTGCCTCTCATGTGAGAGAAAATACTTTAGTTCTTAAGGAACGTGTCTATGAAATTGCGGATATGTACCAAAAGCGTAATAACAAAGGGAGCGAGGTAAACATTGAAGAGCTTTACACTCAAGTTGATAAGCTATTTCGTAGGCATGTCCAACCTTTCTTAGAGTTTGTATCTCCAGCCAAAATTGTTGTTGATGGAAACTTTACAAGTTTTGTCGATACCATTAACAGTACGATTCGATTAAAAGGTGGTGGTGAAGCTGCTGCAACAGGCTTCTATCAGAAAACTGCTATCACCTTTTACTATAAAGAAATTGGTGAGCTGACAGATCAACTACGTGGTATCTTGAATATGATCCACGAAGAACGCAGTAGCTACATTGCAACTGAATCAATATACAAAGAACTTATGAATGCCTTAGTACCATTGCGTCATGGTGGACAACGTAACATTATATTAAAACCTGATGCCACTGTATTTGACCATTTTTCTGCATTGTTAGGTCTTAACAATCATAATGCAGGTTATAAAGCTAAATTTTCAGGAAGACAAGATAACATCCCTACCCGTTTTGAGAAATATATTGAGGTAGTTAAAAACACTGTACTTAAGAAAAATAATGTTGATGAACTGGTATCTATTCCTGAAAACATGTATCCAGAATATGAACGTCAACAACTTATTTCCAATTGTCTACTTTCTCGTGAAACCCCCAATACCATTGAAGATCTGTATCAGTACATTCATGAGATACTGGATGAAAATTTGCAGGACTACAATCTAGGTGACTCATTATATGGCTTTGAAGTATTGTTAAATGAGATTGATCCTGACCAAATTATCTATACAACAAGAAAACGAATTTCTGATGGCTTGTATTTCCTAGAATACATGGGCTGGCAATATAATGAGGAGAGAGTAAATGGTTAACAAAAACTTCAGTAAACAAATCTATAATCATTTAATCAATGGCAAAGTAATTAACCGCGAAAAAATTGAAAATGATACTTTTGTACCTGATGAGCTGTATTCAGAGATTATACAATACGAAGAGATTTATCGTGAACAGTATGATATGTGTGGATACAATATGCATATTGCTAATGGATATATTTACCTACTTGAAAAAAATGAAAAAAAAGACCTTAAAACCGATGTGGTCATGCGTTGCTATGTGTTGTTATTGATAATTGCCAAATACATGAATGACATTAATAAATCTCACAGTCAGCTTATGAGCTTAAATGGGGGCATCTCTAAAGCAGAGATTGACTCAATGAATGAGAGCCCTGATATCAAAGAGTTATTAAAGAAATGCGATTTCAATAATAAAGATGACCTTTTTACCAATATTAAAAGTCAATTAATTGATCGTCATATTTTGCTAGAAAAAACAGGTTCTCAAAGATATGTGCTATCTCATGTCGGAAAGTTCTTCTTTGATGAAATATCAAAAATTAATGTTAATATTTTTACTGAAGCAGTATCACCTGAACATGTTGAGTGATCTATATAATGCTTTTCATAAAATGACATAGAATGTGTTGTAAGGCTTCAATAATTACATTAGTTGGCCATAAGTGAGCATCCTGTCACGAAAAACTCTCTAATTTATTTGGCCACAATAAATACCCATTCTCTTTAGCCTGTCTATATGCCCAATTCGCAACACTATGTGATCTTTCAATATTTGTCAGAAAACCCAGCTTTGATAACTGCTCAGTAATAAGGTTATCAAAGTTTTGATTGCGTTCCTGCCATTGAAAAAAGAATTCTTCTAATGCTAAAAAATCACTTTTATCTGAATTACACTTTTCATCTGCAAGTGGCTTTGTTGCACAAAGATTTGAAATGCAAAGCGCCCCTAATTGAGCTAAATTTAAGGCGTAACTTGGGTAAGTGGTCGACCTAATTCCGTAAA
>NZ_JBICLH010000008.1:0-406 GCF_043105125.1 Acinetobacter sp. TYF_19 | reverse complement strand
GCAATTCTAACTGTCAAGAAATTAGATGATACTCTTAGTGAATTAGTAGTTAACGGCAAAAAACCTGAAAAGATTTTGTTGGGTTATAAAGCGTATGGCGAGCTAATGAATGATCGTAGCTTTTTTGAGGAAGTAGCAGGGTCGGCAATGGATCCAAACAAACGAAAATATAAAAATATTAAAATTAAGGTTACCCAAGACGAATACCAGTTTGAAGTGAAGTGTTCAAAAGAATAGGTTTAAGCATCAAGGAAAGCTCGCCAAATGGTGGGCTTTTTTTTATTCCTAAATAATTTGGAATAAAATGTGAATGAGATCTCAATATAAACCAAGTATATTAGTGGTATTAAGTTCTCCATGATAGTTAATATCAGTTTATACCTGCATCTTCCCCAAGTTGCAGGTT
>NZ_JBICLH010000089.1:0-32077 GCF_043105125.1 Acinetobacter sp. TYF_19 | reverse complement strand
GCGGAGACTGTTACGATAATGCACCGATTGAAAGCTTTTGGGGAATACTGAAAAATGAGTTAGTGCATCATTACAACTATCAAACCAGAGAAGAAGCCAAAGCAGATATTATAAAATACATTGAATTATTTTATAATCATCGAAGAATTCAAAAGGGTTTGGGTTTTAAGACACCAAATCAAATGGCCGAAGACTTTTATAAGTTGGCTGCCTAGAATCTCCCAAGGGAAAGTCTCCTGATAATTCAGCGTATATCAACGTTTTGGCAAGACACTATGGAAAAAATGGTCAGACTATTATTGCCGGAGTCTGGTCGAAACCAAGATGCATTCCATCAAATGATTAGGCGATAAACTCAGTGCTAGGAACTTTCAAAGCCAAGTCAATGAGGTACATGCCCGTATAACCATTTTAAATAAATTTACAGAATTAGGCCGACCTCATACCCAAGTTTTCACTTAAATTTGAGGCGCCTAGGAGAGCTTTGCCTTTAAAAGCTTTATGCAACAAAGCTGTTTGATAACTATTTTTTTGAAATTTTTATTTTTCTTAGATTGGCCTCGCTAATGAACTCATTTTTCAGTACTAAGATTTTAAGCAACATAGAATATATAGCATTTGACACTTCGGACAAAATGTTGAACTTTGTAATCAATGTCTAATTAAGAATTTGAAAAAAATACTGAAAAATATTTATATTATTGTTTTTGTTAAATAAAAATTATTGGCACACAGTTTGCTATCTACATGACATAACCAATTGATCAACCTAAAAGGTGAAACCTATGTCAGATGTAATCGAGCAAGCTAAAACTGTAAAAACTCATCTTAAACCGATTGACCGTGATGGCTTAATGGCCTTTGCTGAAAAAGGCCGTAATAACCCACAGAGCATGGGCGGAAATAAGGTACATACCATCATGCAAGGCATGTATCGAAGCTTAAGTTATGTAGGAAACCATCAACCTGTTGTGGTGGATGAGCCATTACATTTATTTGGTGAAGATACCGCACCAGCACCAGGTGAAATTGTACTTTCTGGTTTGGGGGGGTGTTTAGCTGTTGGTATTACAGCTGTAGCGACATGGAAACGTATCCCATTAAGCAAGCTAGAAATTTTCTTAGAAGCAGATATTGGTAATCCTGCTGCTTGGGGTGCAGGTGGTGCATTAAAAGCGCCTGAAGAAATGGGCTTCCAAGCGATTCGAGTCAAAGTGTTAATTGAGGGGGATGCAACACGTGAAGAATTGGATGAAATTGTGAAACATGCCAATTTCTACTCACCAGTTGCCAATTCTATGCGTAATCCTATCGCATTTAGTATCAGTTTAATGGGTGAATAAATAGAATTTATCTAAGCCTTTATTTTCACTTTTTATAAAATTTTAGGAAAAAATGATGATTACAAATCGAAATCAGGTCACAGAACAAATTATCTCAGCCAAAGTCATGAAAGGTTTAAAGTGGTCTGACGTTGCAGAGCAACTTGGCTTATCAAAAGAGTGGGTGACATCAGGTTGTCTAGGCCAAATGGCTTTTGATAAAGCACAAGCTGAAAAATTGGGCGAAATATTTGATCTGTCTGATGAAGCGGTGGCATGGCTACAAATTGTCCCTTACAAAGGGTCATTACCTACAGCTGTTCCAACCGATCCACTGATTTACCGTTGGTATGAAGTAGTTAGTGTTTACGGTTCAACCATTAAAGAACTAATTCATGAAGAATTTGGTGACGGGATCATGAGTGCGATTGATTTTAGTATGGATATCCAGCGTGAAAGCAATCCAAATGGTGACCGTGTCAATGTCGTCCTCTCAGGCAAATTCTTGCCATATAAGAGTTACTAATTCTATTACGACTAAAGGCTCATGCATGAGCCTTTAGATATTTTCTATCACAACGTTAATTTTTGGGAGAAAATCTCATGGGATTATCCATTTGGCATATTTTGGTCTTGCTGATTGTACTGATTTTGGTGTTTGGTACTTCACGTATTAAAACTCTTGGTCGTGATTTAGGTACTGCAATGAAAGATTTTCGGCACAGTATCAATGATGATTCCGCCATGATCGGCAATTCTCAGGATGACTTAAAGCAGAATCACAAAACAACTCAAGTTGCACAGGACAAGTAGTCAGTGCAATGGAGAACATGATGTGCTGATTTAAGGAGGGATAGCTATGCTTAATGTAAGCATCACAGAATTCATTGTGTTTGTCATTCTAGCAATTTTAATTCTGGGTCCAGAAAAGCTACCATTTGTTTTGGTAAAAGCGCGTTCTTTTTATAAAAAGACAAAGTATGTTTTTGACAGCAATATTTATGATTTAGAAGCACAAATCGAAAAATATTGTAGTCCTATAGAATTGTCCCGAAAGCAATATATTTACCTTGACCCAATTGCATTTTCTCCTTATCACAGTCTGTTCATTCAGCAGCTATTTCAGATCCGTTCGAGTCAATTATGTACTATTGGCTTAATCCATCAATTACATAGTCATGCATTGCAGCAGGAAATTTGGGCAGCGAAAACACAACAAAATTTGCAGCATAACGCTTCAAAGCAGCACTTGCAGGAGGTAGCTTAAATGAAAAAATCATATGTACTTGCTGAACCTGATACTGCAATTTTACCAATAACAGGACACATTCGTGCTTTAAGAAAATGTTTGATTCAAATGCTTGGTTTTGTAATGTTGTTGGTGCTTGGATTATTACCTTTTCACAAAACTATATATGAGTGGATTTCCCAACCCCTAATTGAACAATTACCTAATCAAAGTCAGATGATTGCAACCACGGTTACAGGAACATTTGTTGCGCCGCTTCAACTCATTTTATTTGTCAGTGTATTAATCAGCTTGCCAATATTGGTGTATTGCCTGTGGAACTTTATTAAACCGGGCCTTAAACATATTGAACGGAGACTGGTATTGCCGTTATTTTTATGTGCGATTGGTTTATTTTATCTAGGGGCGAGCGGGGCATATTATTTTGTTTTACCGACAGCACTCCATTTTTTTATGAGTATTAGTCCTGATAGTGTATTACCAATGACGGATATTCAAAGCTATCTTCAATTTTGTTTGAGTTTATTTTTTATCTTTGGAATGATCTTTGAAATTCCGATTTTAATTTTTTTACTTTCTATCAATCAAATCGTATCAGTCCATGTCTGGAAGCAACAACGTCGCTTGGTTATTGTGGGCTGTTTTTTTGTAGCAATGTTTATTACACCACCCGATGCACTGAGCATGATTATGCTTGCGGTTCCTATGTATTTGCTCTTTGAAATTGGTTTAGCAGTTTCACAGTTATATTTAAATACAAAACGTATAGAGATCAATTAAACATACACTTTAGAGTTAGTTAGAATTTCAGTTTAGTTGCCATCAAAGTAGAATTCAAATCATCTCTTAATCCAGTTAGTCTGTAGTTGTATAATGCTTCTTTGTGCTCATTAAATGAGCATAATTGTTGTTTTTTCAAAATTTTAGTTGATAAGAATCTCCAGTTGGTACAGGTTTTGCTGAAGCAATCCCTAAATATTAATATGGAATTAGAAGGGATACGTTTAACATGAGCAATAACGTTAACGAAGTGACCCAGCTCAATACGGAAACAGCCTATTGGCGTACCCAGGAAATGTTGCTTTTACAACAAGTGACATCTTTGGCTAGTAAGCAACTAAATACCCAAATTGTATTTAGAGAAATCCTTCATCTTATGTCTGAATTATTGGGACTAAATCGTGGTCGTATTATCTTATTAGAAGACAATAAAAAATTTGGTAGCATAAAATATGCCTATGGTTTAACGCGTCAAGAAGTTGAACGTGGTCGCTATGCGCTAGGTGAGGGGATCACAGGTAGTGTTTTAGAGATGGGACAAACCATTATTGTTCAAAACATCGATGAGGATCATAATTTTTTAGCGCGTAGTGTTAAGCGTGAAAATCTGCCTCAGGAAATAGTCTCTTTTTATGCTTTGCCTATTCAGGTGGATTCTAAAACTGTGGGGGTCTTGGCTTGTCATCGTATTCGGTTGAGAAGGCGGATGATGAATGATGATTTAACGATCTTAAAAATCTTGACCACTATGATTAGCCAGATTTTGTATATGTATCAGCATATTGAAGACAAAACCAGTGCGTTGGCATTACAAAATGATTGGTTAAAAAAAATGTTCCATTCGGACAGTACACGTTATGGTATTGTTGGAAAATCCCCCCAAGTTCTCAAAGCTATCACCACGATCGAACAGGTTTCACAAGCCAATGCGAGCGTTCTCTTATTGGGGGAATCTGGTACTGGCAAAGAGTTATTCGCACGTGCGCTACATCTGGCAAGTCCACGCCGAGAAGAACCGTTCATCAAAGTTAACTGTGCTGCAATTCCTGAGAACTTATTTGAATCTGAATTATTTGGTCATGAGAAGGGAGCATTTACTGGCGCAGTCGGTATGCGAGCTGGTTTTTTTGAACAGGCCAATGGTGGGACAATTTTCCTTGATGAGATTGGGGAAATGCCGATGCCGATGCAAACCAAACTGCTGAGAACTCTACAAGAAGGCACTTTAACGCGTCTGGGAGGAAAGTCTGAAATTAAAATCAGTGTTCGAGTCGTAGCAGCTACTAACAGGGATTTGGCGCATGAAGTTAATATAGGTAACTTTAGACAGGATTTATTCTATCGACTCAATGTAATTCCAATTCAACTGCCTTCTTTAGCTGAACGCCGTAGTGATATTCCTTTACTGGCAATGTATTTTTTAAATAAAACGAATCAGAACAATCAGAAAAATCTGCATTTAAATCAAAGTGCATTGGATCAGTTACAACAGCATACTTGGCCTGGGAATATTCGAGAACTTTCTAATTTTATTGAACGTCTGGTTTTACTTAGTGATAAGTCGATTGTAAGTTCAGAAGATATTCAATTTTTCTTAACTCAAAATAAGGCAGAGAATATTCACCTTCCGAGCAGACGACATCATCTCGCACCTATAGCATCGGCTGCATTTCATATGCCATATCCAGCTGAAATGCCAAATAATTTTTCAATTCGTCCCTATGCAAAAGCAGATTCACATGAGATTAATGAATTGATGACTGCTTTGGAGCGCGCGGGTGGAAATAAAACGCGAGCTGCGCAATTGTTAGGAATGACACCACGGCAGTTTAGTTATCGTCTGGGTAAAATGAACGAACAATCCAATTGAGTTTGTTCGTTTGTACAAAATGTCAGACATTGTAAATAATGTTTGACAAAATAAAGAACTATAAAATTTTTTAAGAAATTAAATTATTGAAAATTAATAATAAAAAATAATTTTAATGCTTGGCACAATGGTTGCAATCCTTATGGCATAGAGCCGTTAAATGATTTAAACGAGCAGTGAATCATCTACTCCATGATTGATCACATTGCTTTAAATCTGATAAGAGAAGGAATAACCAAATGACCAGTTTAAATATTCACATCGAACAACATCCGCATGCCGATCAATTCTTAACGAAAATTAAATCTGTCATCCAAGAAAAACTGTTACCTAAAGTTCAAAGCATTGATGAGGGCTATTATCCTTTAGATGTCATGCAAGCATTGGCTCAAACAGGGGCTTTATCGGCACATTTAAACATGTACGGTAGTCGTTATGATCTGGCGCTTTTAGCGATGCATGAAGTTGGAAAAACTTGTGGCTCAACTGCATTTTTAATGTGGTGCCATATGGTCTGCGGCTTATATATGCAAGAGTCAAATAATCCTGCGTTGATTGCACGTTTAAAAGATCATTCTGAAGGAAATAGCTTTGGAGGAACTGCACTTTCCAATCCAATGAAAGCATTTGCGGGCATTGAAAAAATGGTCTTTAAGGCAAAAAAAGTGGGTGATGGTTATGAGGTGTCTGGCACTTTACCTTGGGTGAGTCATATTCAATACGGTCAGTATTGTGGCGCAATCGCTATGGTAGAACCTCTCAATGACCAACAAGAGCCATATGAAATTATGTTCATCCTTGATCTGGATGAACGGGTCAAATTAAGTCAGTGTCCTGAATTCTCGGGAATGGAAGGTACTAGCACTTGGAGAATTAATCTAGATAGCTATTTTGTGTCACCCGATCAATTAATAGCTGTGCCAGCAAAACCTTTCATTCAAAAAGTGAAACAAGCCTTCGTTTTACTTCAGGCGGGGATGGCAAGTGGCTTGGTTGCTGGAAGTATCGATTCTATTTTAGAAGTTCGTCAGCCTTTAGGTCATGTGAATCAATATTTAGAGGATTCAGCGGAACAATTACAACTCGAACTCGATAGTCTTTTGTCACGGGTAATGAGTTTGGCTAAACAGCCACTTACAGCCCCAGCAGAAGCATTTTTAGATGTTTTGGACGCACGTGCTGAAGGAGCATCATTAGCCTTACGGGCGACACAATCTGCATTACTGCATCAAGGTGCCAGAGGATATTTAAAAACGGCCGCTCCACAACGTCGCATTCGAGAAGCCCATTTTGTTGCGATTGTCACCCCTGCTATTAAACATTTGCGCTGGGAAATGCAACGACTGCTTAAAGAGGAGTTACCAGCATGAAAAACACTCAAACAACAGCAATCGAATGGAAAAAATATATCTGTCGAGCATGTGGTCTGATTTATGACGAGGCCCTAGGCGATCCAGATAGTGGTCTAGTTGCTGGTACGCGTTTTGAGGATATTCCTGATGACTGGGAGTGCCCTTTATGCGGTGTAACCAAACTGGATTTTGAACCCTATGTGGCACTTGATTACACATCAATCTCAGCCGATAGCAGTCCATTTATTAAAAATTCAGCAGAGCAAATTATTATTGTGGGTGCTGGCTTAGCCGGTTGGTCTGCTGCTGAAAATATACGTCGCCTGGATTTAAATAGACCAATTACAATTATCAGTGCGTGTGAGGCTAATGTTTATCATAAGCCTGAGCTTTCTGTTGCATTTTCCCGCCAGCGCACCCCCGATCAGTTAGTGAAAGAAAGTGCGATTGATAAAGCTAAACGACTAAATGTTCAATTGGTAACACATTGCTTTGTAACAGGAATCAATGTGCAAGCAAAAATGATTCGCACCACACGTGGTATGTTTTCTTATCACAAATTGATTCTTGCTCAAGGCGCACAGTCTTTTCTTCCCGCGCCATTTTCCCCAAAGACTTGCTGGCGTATCAATAACTTAAATCACTGGAAGGCGCTTTCAAACCGACTTAACTCTGAGGCGAGTATTGCATTGGTCGGGGCAGGAATGATTGGGTGTGAACTTGCAGAGGATTTAGCCAGTTCGGGACATCGCGTGCATTTGATTGAACGTAATGCATATCCATTATCCACTTTATTGCCGACATGTGCTGGTCAGAAACTTGTCGGAGAGCAGGAGAAAATTGGTATCCAGTTCTATGGTAATACCCAAGTTAAAAGAATTGAGGAAAAGGGCAGTAAAAAAGTTTTGTATTTAGATCATGGTGAGACATTAACAGTTGATTTAATTATTGTTTCACTGGGCCTGAGAACCGATTCAAGATTGGCTAAACAAGTGGGTTTAGCCTTTGAAAATGGCTATGTGGTTGACCCTATGACATTACAGACAAGCCAACCTGATATTTATGCACTAGGTGATTGTATCAGTTTAAATGGTTCGCCTTGTCGTTTCATTGAGCCGATTGCTAAACAAGCTCAAGCCATTTCACATCATATTTTAGAGAAAGAGCATACAGGCTATCAACACAGCATACCGTTGATCAAACTTAAAACCAAAACGGTTTTTATTGAAATCCAAGGTTCACCAAAAACTGATCTGCCTTGGGAAAGTATTGAAGATCACACAGGGATGTTGCATATGCAACAACGCCATCAAACAACGATCACAGCCGAATTTAAAATGGCTCATAAATAGGGAGTACGCATATGGAACATCATAACCGTTATCGCCCCTATGCCTCAGACTCAACATTGGGTAGATGTCAATGTGGTCAACATTCATCGGAGGCAGAGCATCAGCTTGCGCTTCAAGTAACCGAATCAGCGATTGAGCAGAACTCACATGATTTTGTTGAAGCTGCATTGATGAAAGCAATTTTTCCGAAAGAAGTAACACGAAGACAATTTCTAAAAACGGTTGGTGCTGGTACGGCTTTAGCTGCGATCAGTTCAATACTTCCTATTCAATCCTTACAAGCCATGGCTTTAGAAAAACGACCTTTGGAGAAAAAAACGCTGGATGTTGGATTTATTCCAATTACCTGTGCCACACCTTTAATCATGGCGCATCCAATGGGACTTTATAAGGAGCAAGGTCTAAATGTGCAACTTCAAAAGGTCGCAGGGTGGGCTTTGGTGCGCGACCGAATGCTGAACAATGAACTGGATGCCTCACACTTTCTGGCACCGATGCCTATTTTTATTAGTATGGGGATTGGTTCAAGTGCTCAGCCTATGCGAGTGGCATCAGTTCAGAACACCAATGGTCAAAGTATTACTTTGGCATTAAAGCACAAAAATAACCGTGACCCAAAAAACTGGAAAGGTTTCCGTTTTGCAATTCCCTATGAGCAGTCCATGCACAACTTTCTGTTGCGTTACTACTTGGCTGAGCATGGTTTAAATCCAGACCGAGATATTCAGATTCGAGTGACGCCACCCGCGGAAATGATTGCAAATTTACGAGCTGGAAACATTGATGGATTCTTGGGCCCTGACCCATTTAATCAACGTGCTGTTTATGAAGAAGTGGGGTTTATTCATATTTTATCTAAAGACATTTGGGATGGTCATCCATGTTGTGCATTTGGAACATCTCAAGCCTTTATTCAGCAAAACCCGAATACCTTTGCCGCATTGTATCGCACAATCTTGAAGTCAGCGAATTTGGCGAATCAGCCAGAAAATTTGATGAACATCTCTAAGGTGATTTCAAAACCAAATTATCTCAATCAACCTGAAATTGTGGTCCGGCAGACATTAACAGGCCGTTTTGCAGATGGTTTGGGTAATGTAATTTACCAACCGAATCGTGCAGGGTTCGATCCAATGCCATGGGATTCGATGGCGATTTGGATCTTAACCCAAATGAAGCGTTGGGGTTATCTCAAAGCAAACGTGAATTATCAAGATATTGCCAAGCAGATTTTCCTAATGACAGATGCTGAAAAGCAAATGAAAGAATTGGGTGTATTCCATCCAAACGAATATCAAAAGAGAAAAAAAATTATTGTGATGGGGAAGGTTTTTGATCCAACCCAGCCCGATGCCTATATCAATAGTTTCAAAATCAAACGCACATCATAGGAGTACTGCACATGTCCTTGAAATTAAAGTCAGCGGTTTTATCCTGTTTTCTCATGTTATCACTTCTGATGGTGTGGCAAATCGCAACAATGCCAAAACCAAAGACAGGTATGACCAGTGAACAAACTGAATATGCAAAGTTGATGGGAAAAATTCCAGATGAATATGGAAATGTCAAAGCCAATAATGGCATGCCGACACCCAATCAGTTTGTTGATATCACTATTAATCAGCTCAAAGATCCATTTTATGACAATGGTCCAAATGACAAAGGTATTGGTATCCAGTTGATGCATTCTCTGGGCCGTGTAGCGATTGGTTTTTTACTTGCGGTAATGGTTGCGATACCTGTGGGTTTCTTGATTGGTAATTCTCCTTTGCTATACAAAGTTCTTGATCCATTTATTCAGATTTTAAAACCGATTTCTCCTTTAGCTTGGATGCCGATTGCACTTTATACCATCAAAGATTCAACGACTTCTGCCATTTTTGTGATTTTCATTTGCTCACTGTGGCCGATGCTGATTAATACCGCTTTTGGTGTAGCAGCTGTACGTAAAGATTGGCTCAATGTGGCGCGAGTTCTAGAAGTGAATCCACTTCGTAAAGCTTTCTTGGTAGTTTTACCCGCTGCTGCACCTACCATCATTACTGGTATGCGAATTTCAATGGGGATTGCATGGCTCGTGATTGTTGCTGCTGAGATGTTAGTAGGGGGTACAGGTATTGGTTACTTTGTATGGAATCAATGGAATAACCTATCAATTGGCAATGTCGTGTTTGCAGTCTTTCTAATTGGTTTAATTGGGATGTTACTCGACATGATGTTTGGACAACTGCAAAAGAAAGTGACTTATGTAGAATAAATCGGAGAATAAGATGAATACACCTTTTATCAAAGTCGAAGGATTAGCAAAACGCTACCGTGAAGATCAACCTGCTGTATTTGAACATATTAACTTTAGCATTATGCCAGGTGAGTTTGTTTGTGTAATTGGTCATTCAGGTTGTGGCAAAAGTACAATTTTAAACGTGATTGCAGGTTTGGAAGAGGCCAGTGAAGGCGTTGCTATTATGGCAGGTAAGGAGATTAAGGGGCCAAGTCTAGATCGTGGCATAGTCTTTCAAAACCATGCTTTGTTGCCTTGGCTCTCAGTTGAAGAAAATGTGTGTTTTGCAATTAAATCACGTTACCCAGACTGGTCCAAACAGAAGACTCTAGAACACGCATCTAAATTTTTAGATTTGGTTGGACTCAAAAATGTAGGCAAGAAAAAGCCGAGTGAGCTTTCAGGTGGAATGAAACAACGTGTAGGCATCGCACGGGCATTTTCAGTAGAACCTAAGATGTTGCTGATGGATGAGCCATTTGGTGCTTTGGATGCGTTAACACGAGGTGTGATTCAAGACGAGCTACTCAAAATCTGTGAAATGACTAAACAAACAGTCTTTATGATTACTCATGACATTGATGAAGCCATTTTACTGGCAGATAAAATCATGTTAATGAGTAATGGACCTCAAGCCTGTGTAGCTGAAATTGTGGTGAATACTTTACCTCGTGATCGAAGTCGTGAAACGATGCACCATGACCCTCAATACTATCAGATCCGTAACCATCTGATTGACTTTTTAGTAAGACGTTCCAAAGAAGTGAAAAAAGATCTTATTCCAATTGATGCTGAACCTTTACATGTTCATCCTGGCCTAAAAGCCAGAGATGTCAGTGATGAGAAAAGTTCAATTGGACAGGTTCAGCAAATGAAGGAACAACCTGTATAACCTTTTAGGCATCCACGTGTGACATTGAGAGTATGTTGATGCCTGAATCTTTAATTTCATTCGTTTCTAATGGAAATTAATGGAGGTGGCCATGCTTACAGTCATTTTTGGTCTGTTTGTTGGAATTTTACTAGGCTTAACAGGGGGCGGTGGGGGCATCGTTGCACTTCCTATTCTCATGATGGGGTTAGGATATAGCTTTGAAGAGGCAAAGCCCATCGCTCTGTTAGCGATTGCTTTATCTGCAAGTTGGGCTGCAGTTCAGGGACTCAATAAGGGTATCGTTCGCTATCGAGCTGCCTTGTATATGGCTGTGATTGGTTTTTGCTTAGTTCCCCTAGGTTTGTTGCTGGCAAACTATATTCCTTTAACGCTAAGTTTGACAGGATTTGTCTGTTTTCTATTTTATTCAGCCATTCAGCTTTGGAGAAAAGCCAGTTCATCAACGAAAGCAACCAGCATGCTATCAAGTGCGCCATGTCTGGTTAACTCTGAAACTCATCGCCTCAATTGGACATATCTCTGTTTTAAGAAACTCGGATTTTTAGGCGGTAGTTCAGGTTTATTGAGTGGCTTATTGGGTATTGGGGGAGGGATTATTATAGTTCCTGGAATGACAGCGAGTAGCGATATAAAACTGCATAGTATTATTGCAACATCCTTGATGGTGGTTGCTTTGGTTTCAATATCTACAATCAGCATCATGGCTTATCAAGGCATGCATATACCTGCAACGAGTTACCCTTTTATTGTGATGTCGATCCTAGGGCTTATTCTGGGAAGATGGGTAATTAATTATATTCCTCAACCCATTTTACAGCGTATTTGTGCAGCAATTATGTTGTGTACAGCATGCATCATGACGAGTCAGTTGATTGCAAAATAAATTTTAAAATTAATATTTTATAGAGGTTATTTATGGCGCTTAGTATCCAAGCATTTTTAGAGCCAATAAGTTCAACGTTTAGTTATGTGATTGCTGATACAGAAAATAAAAAATGTGCAGTAATTGATTCAGTGCTTGATTATGAGATTAATTCTGCGAGAACTTCGACATCGCATGCAGATGAAATTATTGAATATATTCAAGATCATCAATATCATCTTGAATGGATTTTAGAGACCCATATTCATGCAGATCACTTATCCGCTGCAACTTATATAAAGCAAAAATTAGGTGGAAGGATTGGGGTAAGTAAGCATATCCACTCTGTATTTGAGATGTTTCATCCTATCTATGATCTTTCTCCAGCAACAGTATCTCAATTTGATTATTTCTTTGAAGAAGATGAAGTCTTTGAATTGTGTGGTCATCAGGCTCTGGCATTGTATGTTCCAGGTCATACTCCAGCAGATATTGCCTTTAAAGTAGGGGAGCATATTTTTGTCGGAGATACATTATTCGCAACAGATATTGGTACTGCGAGATGTGATTTTCCAGGAGGAAATGCATATCAACTGTATAAATCTATTATGAAAATTTTAGCATTTCCTAATAGCACTAAAATTTATTTATGCCACGATTATCCACCGACTTATAGATCACATGAATTTTTAAGTACGGTAGATCAACAGAAAAAAGAAAATATTCATATTAAGCAAGAGGTAGATAAAACTAGTTTTGTACATATGAGACAGCAGCGTGACTCAACTTTAAGTCCACCTCAGTTATTGATTTATGCGATTCAAATTAACTTGGCAGCAGGTAAATTTCCACCTACCAGTCAAAATGGAGTCCAATACTTGAAGATCCCATTAAATCAAATTTAGTAAGGCCTCATAATTAATAATTATTCATTCTTAGGAACATTATAGGCATCTTTGATAACTCAAAAAGTGATCTTCTTTTTGATTGATATTTGGATCCCAGAATTTTTAATTTTATGCATGGCTTTGTTGCACAAAGCTATTCTTGAAGGCTTCTTCAGCAATATATTTTCCAGTTAAAGAAGCCTACATCTAAAATCTACCGTACAACAAATTGGTCATCCTACAATCGTGCTTTAATCAAGCGAGGGAATATTTCAATCTGGTTTGATCCGAAGACCCAATGGTATGCACAACCACAAGGCAAGCACGGACGAAATCAAACTGAACCGTACCAGGTTTGTCGGAGACTTTTTTATTTAAGTTGGGCCACCTGACCTAACGGGTTAATCTTATCATCGTACATTGCTTCAAGCTCAAAAGACGATACATAACTCAGCGCATCAAGCACCATATCAGTATTCTTACGTGTTGATACTTTCCAGCCAACAATTGCACATGAAAACACATCAATAATAAATGCGGTTTAGACCCAACCTGAATGAGTTTTAATTACGTGAAGTCAGTGACCTGAGATACCGTCTTGGTAGTCAATCAGGTTTTGAGATTATTCGACTAATAAATAATCTCTTTGATAGGCAGTCTGATGTTTTAAAACGCCATAACACAGATGTATAAGCTTGCGCATTGCAGCACCTAAAGCACACATTTTATTCTTACCCTAGCTTAATAATTGTTGATATAAAGCTTCAATGTGTGAATTCGCCCAACTATCGCAACACTGAACTCTGAAGAATCTCGTCGTTTCTTAATTACGTCGTAATGATGATCATGAAGATAAAATCAAAAAATACAGATTTTTGTGTAAATCCTGAGTAGAATTCGACTTATTTTTTCTGCAGTAAAAAAGCATGGCTTCTCACTATGCTGCTTTGCAAGGACGTTTTATGATCGCACTAGATATACAACATGTTCGAATGAAACAACACTTCACTGATAAGGCACAAGCGTTGCAATGTCTAGTCGATATCTTGGTCGAAGACCAATTGGTTACACCTGATTATATTTTCATCCAAAATGTCAGCAAGTTTTTTGCCGTGTAAAGGGTCATTGGAGTTGTTCATAATAGATCAATCGTATTTTGGGTGGCCATTATTATAACCTGGGCTAGTTGGAAAACTAGAGAGTTGGAATGTAAGTAATGATGGACTGAATAGCCACCAAAATTCTGGAGCACACCCAGCCATCGGGTGATGCATCATATATATGACTTGGTAATCCCATTTGCTGTGTAGGAAAGTTTTTTCTTAATGGGTCACCTTTTAATGGAAGTAGGTAAGAGGAAAGCTCTAAACCTTTACGGATCGCTTCAGCACTGTATTCAAAGGCAATTAATGGTCGACCTGTGATTGCTGTTGAGGAGACCAGTGTACCCTAAAGCCAATATTCACCCCATCCATTGTAGTAAACATTAAGTTTTTTGAGCATGGATTTATTTCCTTTTGATACGTTGGCGAGCCGTATTGCTCTCATAGCGAAGAATATCATCTACACTGTTTAAATTAGGTTTGAAGAGTTCCTCTAATTCTTGTAATCGGCCTAGGACCATGGCAACGCGTACTAAATTTTCAAATGAAACATTTCGACCTGCTTCCAGATTGGATACTGTATTCACACCAATACCAGCACGTGCAGCAACATCTGCCTGAGTCATTTCCAGATAAAGTCGTTCTTTACGAAGCCTCTCACATAATAATCCAACAACTTCTTCAGGTTTTCTGAATTTTAAATCCATAATATTGGGTCTTATGTCCATATATGTCTATTAAACCACAAAATAATGGAGTTATAAAATAAACAGTTGATCGGTAAGAAGGTGCTTTATTGGCCTGATTAGATCCTATTAGATTAAAGAAATCTAATTAGACATTTACAATCTAATGGAATCTAATACAATCTATGGTAATAAGTAAATCATTGCCGAGTAATTAAAATGATGACCATCTCCAATGACCCTTGGCACTTTCCACGTACCGAACTGGCGAAACAAATTTTAGGCATGTTTGAGACTGGACTAGCTAGTTCTCTGACTTTTTTTGCCCCACGCCGGATGGGAAAAACTGAATTTTTACGAAAAGATATTACGCCCCTAGCAGAACAGCTTGGATGGCGCGTTTTTTATTTCAGTTTTTTAGATGCAGGCCTGCATAGTGAAGGGCAGTTTGTAAAAGCTCTTGATGAGTTTTCAAAACAAAATGGCTTAATGGGGAAAGCCACACATTGGATTAAAAATATTGGTTCTTTAAGTACAGAGGTGGCAGGGGTAAAAGCTGAAGTGACACTTCTACAAGGACAAGTGAATTCCAGTATTTTGTCTAGCATTACTAAACTGGCTCAGCAGGGGAAACCTATTTTACTGTTACTTGATGAGATTCAGGCTTTAGCTAGTTCAAAATATAAAACCACGATTGCCAGTTTACGTACCGCTTTAGATATGCATAAAGAAACAATAAAGGTAGTTTTTACTGGTTCAAGTCGAGAAGGCCTGAGACAAATGTTTTCTGTGAGTAGTGCTCCCTTTTTTCATTATGGACAGAATTTACCTTTTCCAAATCTAACAAAAGCATTTACAGATCATCTGGCAGATGTATTTAATCAGACAACAGGACGTAGTTTGAATAAAGAAATTTTATGGCACGCTTTTTTAGATATGAAGCAAAGTCCTCAACTAGCAAGATCATTAGTGGAGCGTTTAGCCTTAAACCCAATGCTGGCTATAGATTTTGCCAAGGAACAGCTTATAGCCGATACAATGGGGCATCGTGACTTTTCGGGATTATGGGGAGAGTTTAAGTTATTAGAACAGCTAATTTTAAAAGCCATAGCGGAATCACAAGTTGAACTTTATAGTAGTCAATTTAGACAACATCTGGCTGATTCCATTGGTGTAGATAACATTGCGGTATCAAGTATTCAATCGGCCCTACGTTCTTTATCAAAAAAACAAATTATTTTTAAACCAGAAAATGGTACTTATGAAATCGAGGATGCTCTTTTTAAAGAATGGATTATGGATGAAGCATAATTTTGAAAACTCATTTGGATAAAAATTAACCGTACTGAGTTTGTCGGAGAATTTTTATTTAAGTATTTTATTCATAGACATTATTTCAATATAATGGGTGTCTATGAACAGAGAAATTCAACAAAGACTCGTATGAGTTAAATTATTTGAAGAGACTAATGATGCTGGCCTAGTTTGTCGGAGATGTGGCATTTCTAGACCAACGTTACGCAAGTGGTGGAAACGATATTCTGAGCAAGGTATTGATGGATTAAGTAGCCAGAGTAGACGTCCCTTAAAACCGCCAAATACTAAAATCAATGCTGAGCTAGAAGCCTTAATATTAGAAATGCGCTCAGCTAGAAATTTTGGTGCTCGACGTTTGCAAACAGAATTGATGAGGCTGCACGGAGTCTCGTTGTCCTTAGCGACTATCCATAAAGTACTATCCACCCATCAAGTCAAACCGATTAAAAAATTCCGTCGTAAAGCAGATTTCATTCGTTATGAACGCCCATTACCAGGCGATAGAATTCAAATGGATACCTGTAAACTGGGTCCAGGACTATATCAGTACACATCTATCGATGACTGCACACGATATCGCGTTTTAAGGATATATAAACGCCGAACAGCAGCGAATACTCTCGACTTTTTAGACTGCGTAATTGAAGAAATGCCTTTTCCCATACAGCGAATACAGACCGATCGTGGGCGGGAATTCTTTGCTGAAAAAGTACAGAAAAAAATGATGCAGCATGGAATCAAATTTAGGCCAAATAAACCAGGTTCACCTCATCTGAATGGCAAGGTAGAGCGTTCACAAAAAACTGATAAATCTGAGTTCTACGCTACTGTAGATATCAATTCTGAGGATATCCAAGACAAGCTAGCCGAATGGCAGCATTACTATAACTGGATGAGACCACATTCAGCGTTGAAAGGTAAAACACCGATGGAGAGGTACTTTGAATTATGTGAAGATACTCCTTTCTCAGATGAAGTCCAGAAGCAATACAACCCCTCAAATGAACGGATTCAACATGCCAATTACAAAATGGATCTAGAGATCGCTAAATTGAAATGATCTCTATGAATCACACATAGAAACAATGCTAAAACTTTTGACCCCATTTGGTTTAAAATTAACTGTTGTGAAGAAATGATCACTTTCTATCAGGATATTTTCGATCTCAATGAACTGTTTAACTTCTCGAATTTGATTGTCTTTATTCACAATATTCCTATTGAGTGAGTCGAATCTGTGCTCAGGTTGAGCAGTTCGGCTACTGTTCTGAAATGACAGCTTTGTCCGTTATAATTGTATAAACATTTTGGTGTCTGGTAATTATGTCCTCATTGATCAATTTTCTATCTCACTTTAGTAATCCAACTCTTCATCGCAGTCTGAGCTATGCTAAACACATTGATAGGGAAACGATTGAGTTCTTTGAGGAAAATGATGATGTCACGATGTATGCTCAAATTGAAGGGACAGATTATTACGATACCGCGATTACCTATAATCTTAAAAAAGACCGTTTAATCGATGATGACTGCACTTGTCCAGTTGGATATAACTGTAAACATGCTGCTGCTTTAGCGCGGTTATTCTTTCAAGAATATCGTCAGGAATTTCAACAGCGTTATGCTGAATCTCAATCTCCGCAGGGAATCGCAAAACGCCGATGGGGGGATGATCAGGCGCAGCGCTGGTTGAATGATTTTAAACGGTATTTGCAACAGACTGAACCTGAGCAATCTGTCAAAACAAACAATTATTTAATTTACCTGCTAGATCAGTCGGTCAGCTTAAAGAAATTGACAGTTGATGTTCAGAAAGCCAGACGCAATAAGAACGGCTCAATTGCAGGGGAAAGTTATTATACCCAATATGAAAATATCACCAGAAAGCATCTGACTTTACCTGAACAAAAACGACAATTATTTAACCAGATTTATTATTATGCCAAAATAAACAGTGACGAACGCTTTTATCAAAGCAATCTTGATATCTCAAGCATTTTATTGGAGCATTTCAAATCTTTTATTCAAAGTGGCGATGTGTACTGGAAAAAAAAGAGCCATACTGCACTTCAATGGTCAGAACAAGGCTATCACATCGAACTGATCTGGCAACAAGGTTTAAACAAACAGACAGAGCATTTAAACATTGAATTGGTCAATGGTGATATTCGGCTCGATTTAAAATCAAATCCTCATATTCAGATTCTCGCGAGCCATCCACGATGTTATGTGGATATTCAACAGAACACGGTGGGCCAGTTATATGGTGAATATACGGCAAATCTTCTGTACCATTTTTTACAGATGCCTGATCTTCCAGCTAAGCTCTTGCCAGAGTTTGAGAAACTGACTCATCAATATTCAGACGTGAAAAATCTGCCTCAGCCCGAGTCTATTCAGCATATTGATGTCCTTGAGGGAAGTCCCCAGCCAATTTTACGCTTCGGTGTTTTAAATAAATTTGATTGGAAATGGGAAGAGTCTGTTTGTGCCGAAATTGAATTCTCCTATGCAGGTGGGCGAATTAAAGCAGGTACATCAGGTGACAGTTTTATTGATGAACAGCATGGCAAAATGGTGCGACAGCTTCGGGACTTAGTTCAGGAACAACAGTCAATCCAGCGTTTACAGCTATTGGTCGAATCACTGAAGTGGGTGAAAGATCTTAGTTATGACCATCAATTAAAACTGGATAAACAACGTCTTGATTCTATGGTTTTTGCTTTCTATGGAGACTGGATCAAACAGCTGATGCCCATCAATCAAATTGAGTTGATGGGCTGGCAGATAGAGCATCTGGAAAACAGCCCCTTTAATCTGCAATATGTTGAAAATTTAAATATTTCTATCACTGAATCTGAAGGCCAGCAGGACTGGTTCAATATCGGGGCGACGGTTCAAGACAGTGCAGGCAATTCTTATAATTTGCTTGATGCGCTCGTAGCTTTGGTGCGAGTAAATCCTGATTTACTTGATCCGCGGACGTTTATTCATCTGCATGACAGTCAAATTTTCACCGTGAAAACTGCAGTTGATCAACCTGATTTGGCTCTATCCGCTAGGGATATTAAGCCGGTATTGTTGCATCTGCAGAGCATTTTACAGCAAGAAGAGCGCAGTATTGATCGCTATGATGCGAGTCAATTATTAGAATTGCAGCATAATCTTGGGATGACATGGCAGGTCAGTGATCGCCTGCAGCAATTTGTACAGAAATTCAAACAAGGCTATCAGCAACAACTGCCGACACCACAAGGTTTTCAGGGGGAGTTGCGTCCATACCAGCAGCAGGGCTTAGGCTGGTTACAGTTTTTAAGGGAAACCCAGCATGGCGGGATTCTGGCAGATGATATGGGCTTGGGGAAAACAGCACAAACTTTAGCCCATTTACTCATGGAAAAGCAGGCTGGATATTTGCAGGACAGTCCCGCCTTAATTGTTGCACCCACATCGCTGATGCATAACTGGTTCAAAGAAGCGGAAAAATTTACCCCTGAGCTCAAGGTATTGCTGCTACAGGGGCCCGACCGCCATCAGTATTTTGAGCAGATTCCGCACTATGATATTGTGTTAACCACCTATCCGCTTTTGGCGAGAGATGAAGAGCAACTAAAGCAATATGAATATCATCAACTCATTTTGGATGAGGCGCAGAATATCAAAAATCCGCGTGCCAAAGCTGCACAGGTAGTAAGGCAATTAAAAGCACGACATCGTTTGTGTCTAACAGGTACCCCGATGGAAAATCATTTGGGTGAGCTGTGGGCACTATTTTATTTCCTGATGCCAGGATTCTTATATTCACAAGAAATTTTTAATAAAAAATACCGTCATCCGATTGAAAAACGCGGTGATCAGCAGTTAAGACAAAAGCTGGTCAACCGCATTAAACCCTTTATTTTACGTCGCTTGAAAACTGACGTTGCCAAGGAATTGCCTGAAAAAACCACGATTGAAGTCAATATTGATATGAATGACCAGCAATCCAAGTTATATGAGGCTGTTCGTGCCACGATGCAGGAAAATATTCAGAAAATTGTGGCAGAAAAAGGCTTTAAACGTAGTCAAATTCAAATTTTAGATGCCTTACTGAAGCTACGTCAGGTGTGCTGCCATCCTAGCTTACTAAAGCTGGATTCAGTGAAAATTGGGCAGGCAAACTCTGCCAAACTTGAACAGTTGATGGATATGGTCGTTCCAATGGTGGAGGAGGGGCGAAAAATTCTTATCTTCTCTCAGTTTACCTCAATGTTGGAACTGATTGAGCAACACCTCCATCACGCAGAAATTGGCTATGTGAAGCTGACTGGAAAGACCAAAAAGCGAGATGAAGTCATTACAGCATTTCAGTCTGGACAAGTGCCGATATTTTTAATCAGCCTGAAAGCAGGAGGGGTCGGTCTGAATCTAACTGCCGCAGATACGGTCATTCACTATGACCCATGGTGGAACCCTGCTGCTGAAGATCAAGCTTCAGATCGTGCATGGCGGATTGGACAGGACAAGCCAGTATTTGTGTATAAGCTGATTACCAATAAAAGCATAGAAGAAAAAATTCTTGCCTTACAGCAAAATAAAGCAGAACTGGCACAGTCTATTCTAAGTACCGATCATGAGGGCGAAGCGAAACTGACGGAAAATGACGTGATGAACCTGTTTGAGAAATTTTAGTTTGGTTACAGGTTTCCTCTAATCATCTGTAAGTATCTGAAAGTCTGGATGCAATTTTCTCCAATGTTCTCTTAATTTTTCTTTATGAACAGAAATCATAGGTAAGTCTAGTAATAGCACTGGCCATACTGACCGTGCTTTGTCCATGATCGCGTGAAGTTGTTTTTCAATAACACGCCATGGAACACCGACTTTTTCAGCCCATTGTTCAAAGTGTTTCATCTCAGCTAAATACCAATCTTTATTTTTGGCAAGATTTAATGCGAAATGACGCTCATTTTCAATATATACACTGGTCATTAATATATCGTATGCGGGAGATAATCTGGGTGCACTTTTATCATGATAAATCATACTCCAGTTTTTTAAGTGCGCATCTCCATTGGCGAGCAAAATATTGACGAGTAAGCGGCTGGCAAATTGCTGAATATCAAGAATTTTGTTATCTGAAAATTGATAAATGATCTTTCCTATCTGCTCATAATTTGTGGTGCTGTATTTCTGATGTGGATATGCGCCGAAGATCTGAGCAAAGTCTTCGATGTGAATAAGCTCTATAGTATCAGCAGTACTCTGTCTATCAAATCTTTTGATTGCGAAAGCATATTGCTCTTGGGGTAAATTTAATGGTGGCAGGTCTTGTAAGAGTGCCATATCCACCAAGCGAATCTCAGGGACATCTATGCCGACTGTTTTGGCAAGGCTCATCATAGAATATTCATTTAGTGGAACAAAACCATGTCTGGAAGAAGGAGTTTTGATAATCCAATCCCCTAATAGACTGGATTCTATTGCCTGTGCTAATGTAAAACGCCCATCTTTGGCTTTCATGGAAAACTTCATTTGGACGCCAGCCAAGGAAAACTTATTATCTGTTCGAATCTCTTGCTTTAAAATCTGATCTGGATTCGAGATCTGCAGTTTGAATTTTATTTCATCTGGAATTTCTTCTGGATCTAATGGGGTCGCAATGAGTGCTCCAGGTAAGTCATGACCTAAAGCTGCCAATAACTGAAATTCATTGTCTATATGTACTTTAAGGCTTTGTGCAATGAGTTCGCGTAATGCGCCTTCTGGTAGCAAGTTTGATAGCAAGGGGTGTAAGCGCTGATGTGTAACATAAGTCTTTTCTAAAATCTTATCTGCTTGAGGATACAAGGGGGAAGTCAGCAAGCTCAAGGTCTGGCGTTGCTGATCAAATCGGAAAGAATCCGTAAAAACCAGAATATTTTTTCCGCTCTGAAATCCTGCCAAGTATCCAGCGACAGCGTGATGTAATGTTAATTTCAGGACGGCAACAGTATTCATGGTTCCTCTCCTCCGAGAAGACCCTTCCATGGGTTAGTCATTAAGTCATCCTGATCTTCAATAGTGACTTTAATTTCATCATTCAATAATTGTCTAATCAAATGAACCTTATCATCAGGGATGAGCATCAGTTGAGCATTTAATCCTGCCGCGATAATTTCTAAGGTCTCTAATCGAGGGTTGCCCTGACTTTCCAGCTTTTGGTATTGCTGTCTTGAAATGCCTGTACGGGATTGCATATCAACTTGCTTTAAGCCCAATTGGGTTCGTCTTTTTTTGATTTGCTGAAGTAAAGACTTATTCATTGTAGATACATTTATTGCTTTTAGGTCATGTAAGAAACATATTAGTTTCTTTTATTGTGAAAAGCAATTTATGATTTTGTTTAATGTAGATAGTCTGACCATTGAAAATAAGGGGAATTATACTATTTTAATAGTTATATAATAGCGAAAACTGACTATATTTTACTATTAAAATAGAATTATGGGGGTGTTAAACACACAATGGAAATCATAAATAGATCAGTGATTTAATCAGTTTTAAGAAGTTCCTGTTGGTGTAATACAGCCATAGGTTTATGTACGGTATCAGGTGACATGTAATCCAACCCATTAAGCGGAATAGATAGTGGGCGCCCAATACATGCTAGATGTAAGCAAAATTTAAATGCAGCAAGAGCATGACCATCTTTTACTGAGTAGAGTTGTAGACGAGGAAATTCCTCTTGAGTTGATGGATGTTTATCTGTTGATGCTTTTGCTAATTTGAAAAGTTGAGGCTGTTGTTTAGCATCTAACTTTGTTTGCAAATCTTGTCCAAGTAAGTGCCAAAATTTGGCAGGAAATAAAGCCTTAACTTGGGAGTAAAAATGTTCAAGTTGATCGATATCCTTCCAGCGATAATGGATACCTGTGTGTGATGCGGTCACTCGATTCAAAAATATATTCAGGACGCATGCAATTTGTATTGGATTTTTACGAGCTATTTTCTGTAGATGTTCAAAAAAATAAGTCACCGCATGAAGCTCTTCAGCGCTATCAAGCATTGCTGGTTTTAAGTGGGTTGAGCTATCAATACCAAATAAACGGGGATTCCCTTTTTTTGATTTAATGTTTGCTAAATTTAGAGCATTTTCATACCAATAATTGACGAGTTCTTCTGGTAAGCACATACGTTGAGCTGCACTTTTAGGATCGTGAGTAGTCTCCAATATATTGAGCGTTTCATAGAAGCGTTGAAGTGAAATTTTAGAATCTTCTGTTCCAACAAAGAAAGCAAAAAAATCATGGGATTGATCTATTTGTAACGACAGTTCATCTAAAATGTCAGTAGCATTACTTTGAAGCCATTTTGTTTGATCGTTTAATAATATAGTTGCTAGAACGGCCTGGTTTTTTTCAAAATTAAAGTCTTTTTCATCATTTGTTATTTGCAAATTTTTAAACGTTGCATTGTGGCCCATAATTTTTTTAGCCAATTCATTAGGCATATCTGGATGATATTTTAGTAGTTTTTGACCAGCTATGAGATAACTTAAATGAATATAGCTTTTGAATGTTTCAACTGGCTCTATATGTCCTAAGAGATGTGCAATAACAAACCAATGGTTTTGTCCATGTTGATTTTGAAGTAGCTCAGCTCGAATTTTTTGATATTCGTTTTCGCTATAGTCGGTTAGCTTTTGCACAAGTGGTGCATATTCACAGTTCAGTAAAAGCGATAAATGATTCGCTGCAGTGTGACGAAAAGAGTGAAAGGAGTAATGATGCCCTTTAAAGACCTGATTTAATATCAGTTTTAGGGGTACGGTGATAGTGTGTTTATTCAGTTTTTTATTTTCATTCAAGTTGCTGAATAAATATAAACTTTTCTTATTTTCTAAGCGTTTTTCAACAACAAAATCGCTAAAGAATTGGTACTCATCATCTTTTAGCAAAGCGTATGCAGGCACAATCCGTTCCGCACTATCCGTTTTGAGCAGATGTTGATTCCCTTGTTTTTTTGAACCATAAGGTTGAACCCAGATAGAAAATTGATTTAAACCCTCGATATCTTTTACACGTAACCCGAGTATTTCGTTAATACGCATACCAGTACGGTAAGCCAAAATATAAATGATTTTTAATAATTTATAGTGATGGTCTGAGATGGATTGGTCATGTAAGAGCTGATTTAACTTCTTTAATATGACCTGGAAGGCTGTGTGGCCTATGATGCGTGCCCGTGGTCGACTTTGCGATGCAATAAATTCAAGTTCGAAATCTTCTGCTTGAAAAACAATTTGTTGAAAGGTATGAAAGCGTTTCAACATGTGGATTGTTTGGTCTTTAGATTTTTTAAACTCAGATTGATCTACTTCATCAGCAAGTCGTGTATTGCTAATGATTTGTTGATAGATTTTGTTCAGCAGATCATTAATGTCATCGTCGGCATCGATGTATTGTAAGGCATGAGTTAAAAACGGTTCTGCGATCCGGGTGTAATATGTATAGATTGAACTATCTGCGAGTTTTTGATTGTCTTGAAATGCCTTCGTGTACTGAGTTGTATCAAAATCAAAGGTGGCTGATAATTTTTTTATTTGCTCTGAACTTGGTCGATAGAGACTGATGAGCCACAAAATAATACGTTTAGAAAACTCATTAAACTGCTCTTGGTGACGCAGGCAAAAATCAATAATGAGTTTAGCAGTGCCTTGGTTCGTTGATGTGCGCATAATTTTCAGCAAGTTTTTATGAATAAATATCACATTTTCTACTGCTTCAGACGTATTGAGATCTGGTAGGACTTTGGCTGTAGAAGAGACATTTCGTTCGATTTCAGCACTTAATTGAGTTTTAAATTTTGGGAATGCAAAGTTTTCAAACTCATGTTCTGATAAACCACACGTGAGAGTGTTTTCTAACAAACATTGTGAAAGGGCAGGATCAACATCTGCATTCTGCAGTTGTAGCCAATTAAAATTGGCGTAGTCACGTAAAAACTTAAAAGTCTTGTTGGTGTATGGATGTTTTATTTTTTGAAAAATGAGGTGCAGATACGCATTCACGTCTAGACTGATGTCACGAATTTGTCTTGTATTGAAGTGAATGAGCCAGAGTCGTGTGAGTTGATCTGGGATAAAATTACGTGATTTTCGAATTGTTTTTTCATCAACAAATAGATCGCCATAGCTTGGAGAAAGTGGCTCTAAAAAGATGATATTAAAATCGAAAATTTTTTGGATTTTTTCAGGGTTTTTTAAATGTTCGAGCAAAGCATTTAATGAAGCTATTTGATTTAATCCACCGTATAACATTGAGCAAAGCAGAATATTCCCAATAATTTCATCATCAGAAAAAGCGGAACTATCTTGAGCAAGAATCCAGTAATCCCAAAGTTTTTCTATAAAGATGTCAATTTCATGACCGGCCTGGATCCAATCCAAAGTGAAAATTGGTTCATCGCGTTTCATCTCAAAGGTGAGATAAGGTAATGGGAAGTCTAGGTTATTGCTCTTATTGAGATCTTTGATATATGTTCGGAAGAATTTATGTGCATATTTTTTCCAAGCCAAATTTGGTGCTTTACGTTTAATAAACTCATAAATCGCAGGGTACGCTTGAATTAATTCGTCATTTGAGAATTTTTGCTCATCAAAGTACTGTCGGAGCTCTTGTTCTGCATCAGCTCGTAGGTTCTTTTCTAATTCATTACGTTGAAGTTGACGTCTATCTTCAGCATAGCGTTTTTTTTGGATTTTTTTATTGAATGATGACATTTACTTCAATCCCGCTAATTTTAAATTGATCCTTCATTTGCTCTAAAACATTCGCAATTTTAGAAAATTGAGATAGGGATAAACTGGAAAAAGGATGTGCTGCTTCTTGTTGCATGAGCTCATGTCCAAAGAGAGCTAAAATCTCAGGTTCGGTAATTTTATGAGTCAAAAATGCACGAGCTGTATGGCGATGCCAATTTGCATGATCAAGTCCTAATTCAGGATGGAAATTTTTGACTGTAGAAGGACTTAGTGGTTTCCACTCATCATCTTGGTTGATTCCCAAAAAGGGCAGCTTACTTGCTTCTATTTGTTGTATAACATCATTTAAAGCTGGATGACTCATCATGATTTGAGTCGAAAAATATTCTAAAAATTTAAGGAATTTTTTTATCTCTTCAACTAAAAATGAACAAAGTGGGATTAGACGTCCGAAACCATTGCGGCCGCCTACTTCTTTGTCAGAAACCATCAAAATTTGGCGTTTTAAATTAAAGTTTTTAAGAAATCCAGGGAATTCAGCAACGGGGCGTGCTGCTGTAAAAAGAAGGAGGATATGCCACATCCATATGTTGTAGTGGTTGTATATAGCAATCAGATCGTCTTCAGCTTGTGAAAAAATATTAAACTTGAATACAGCAAAAATCTCTGTAATGACCTGTGGTTTTGGAGCTTTACGACTACCAAAATGAGTTATTGAATCAGGGAGCGAAGGTACACAACTTTCATATGTGCTTGCTACATCTGCACAAAGTGATTTTAGAGTATCAATATATTGTGCATGTAATCGTGGAATATTCTGATGACAATAAGAAACAGATGATGACTGATTGGCATCAATCCCTGTGATTAAATCTGCGAGTTGTTTATTCCCTGTTTTTGCAAGAACCGTATGATGCAGTAGAGAACTCACCTTTACGACAGACAGTTTTGGAATCAATAATTCTTGTCTTAATTTGCGTAAATATTGCTGTATATCATCGAAACTAACCGAATCCATTTTGCGCAGATCCTCAATGAATAGATTCGGGATTGGAATGTCTAAATAGATCGTCTGATTGAGCAAGTTGTCTGAATACTCAAAATTGCGGTTCTCAAATACATTAAAGTGACTGTTTAAGAAGAACTGATCATTTTTATAGATCAATTTTTGGCGGTTATTTAACTTTTTAGCTCGCTTGCTTTGTATATATAGCCACTCATTCACACTGTTGCCTGTTAAAAATGCGAGCATAAAGATCAGAGCACTTTTATTTTGATGTTCAGAGTAGTCCACATGAAGTCTTTTCAGGAGATGGTTCACGCTAGATGGATTCGGAAAAAAACTACTCGACGTGAGTAAATGTTCTTTGCGTTGAATATGTTTTGCAACAAGCGGTAGAACATAGATTTGACTCGTTTCTGAATGTGCTGCGAGTGGTGTGACGTCAGTTGGATTGACAACAATTTGCCGATTAATCGGCTCATCGATTAAGGTTTCTATATTCAGTGCTTTAGATTTAGCCCCTTTTTTGATTTCGATACTTTCTTCAATGAATTGTTCTTCATCAAGAAACTGATGTTGAAGCTGCGTATCGATACTTGCACGTGCAATCTTCGCTTTGTTTTTTAAAATGTAGTTAAAAGTAATGCGAATATCATTGAGTAGATTGCGATCAAACTCAGGCAATTCATCCGTATCTAATGTGATCAGATGTTGAATAAATTGCTCTAAGCTCTGTGTTGGATCTTGAAGATAGGTACTCCAGAGACGTTGATACTCTTGTGTATTTTGATATTTTTTTTCAGTATCTAAATTTTTATTTGCAGTCCTAAAGCGCTGGAATAAGCGCTTTACGGTATTGAAGTGTTCTGTGTGTGCTTGTTTAAAAAGCTCTGGTTTAAGCTCAGGAAGAGCAATTAAATAAATTGCCGCTTTTAAAACTAGAATATTCCAATTTTTTGCATGCGTGTGTGATGCAGGTAATTGCGCAATTGAATTGATGTATGACGTAATGGATAAATCACTAATCTTAACTTTTTTCGTGAAAGGGATTACCGGAGGTGTCGGCAGCTGCGAATCAAACTTTATATCGATATCAAAGTAATCGAGATTGAGACCAACCAGAAAATTGTCAGTCTGTTGAGAAGACAATAGTTTAAGCACAAAGTTGATATGTTGCGTACGTTCAAATTGCTCATCACCAAACAGTTTTTCTAGTGTTTTTTGCAGTGAAATTGAAATAACTGACAAATCAATATGCTCGTTTAGATCGTTCGACACTATGATCTCCAAATTTTTTCTGTACTTATACAACTATCAGAGTGATCAACGAGTTCTTTTACACATCTGCTGTTGAGTGATAATTCATTAAAAATATGTGTACGCTGTTGTTTGATATTTTTAGTACGCTGATTCAGTTGATTTCGAGAACATGAAAGTAGTTGTGCTAGCAGTTCCAGACTCATTTGATGATGTGGCTTTAAAGATGATTCTTTGTTAAGGGTCAATAGTGTTTGACGTGAAAGATGTGTGTTAATTAAATGCAATGTTTTTCGTGGATTTAACGAACGAATATCAAATTTTGTAGATTTGATGAATTGAATAAATTCACGACTGCATAACTCCATCAGAAATGCTAACTCATCCTCTGAAAAAGATTGTTGATGATGAATAATTAAAGTGACTTCATTAATATCTTGCTTTAAATAGCTAAGATATAAGTTAATATTATTGAAAATGGAGTAGCCATCAAATTCTGAAGTTTTCCACACATGGAGTTCTTTTATGCGATTAGAAATATCTAAATCTGCAGTGAGATTTTTAAACATATTTAAGTAGCATAAGTTGAAACCATACGCTTGTGGATGAATGGTGATTCTTCTTTTTTTGAAATTTTTTAGAGTACTTATCTGTGTTGCTGGAAACTTCAAAAGTAGTTCAGATGTCAGATCCATGTGTGCTATTGAATAAAAATAATACAGCAATACTTACGTATATTTAGAGTTTTTGAATATGGCAGGAGGTATCATTTTTTCCTTGTTTTTAAAGTTTATTTATTATTGAAAGTTTCAAATTTTCCTCCTCGATTAGATACTCACTATTAGTTAGCTATATTTGTGAGTTGGCAAAAAATATCATGTTTCTATTATGATGTTCACATAGCAGATTACAATGAATACAGTAGGGATGAGTATAGTTGATTATTACAATAACAATGCTCAAATTTGATCTTTTTTAATGGTAATTAAAACCAAACAGGAGTCAATTTTTGATAAGTATGTAGACAAATTTAACATGATTGATATCGGGAGCCGTATATGGAAATTAAACAATAGAAACAGGTAGAAGTCGTTACAGATGTTGTATGTGATATATGCAACCAATCAACGAAACTGGAGTTTGGCACTTTATCGGCGCATTGGGGCTATGGTTCCAAGCATGACGGGGAAAGATATGAATTGCAGTTATGTGAGAAATGTTTCTTTTATGCCTTAGCGACATTAAGAAAAGAGCGAGCAGATGAGTTTATGTTTGATGAAAACTTTGACCCTTCAACCCTAGATGGGTTTGGGTTGAAGTGAACCTATCATCGCGACAGGTTCTAAGAATCCAGAAAATAATGATTCAGATCCACGCCAGCAACTTCATTTTTAATGGCGAGTAAGGGATTCAGGAAAAATATTTTTCTTTGCTTCGAGGTCACTGATTTCGGAAAAGGCTTGAATACCGCCTGCGGCTTTAATTCCATCTAAAGCGACTGAACCGTACCGGGTTTGTCGGAGAGTCAATATTCTGAGAGACTATCCCGATGACAAAATTAAAATATACCCCTGAAATCAGAGAAAGAGCGGTTCAATTATTGATTGAATCTGAAAAAGATTATCCTTCTACTTGGGCTGCAATCACAGCAATTGCGCCTAAGATTGGTTGTACTCCTGAAACACTTCGTGCCTGGCATCAAAAGCATTTAGATCAGCAAAATCCTATTAAAGTACAACAGATATCTGATCAAGAAAAAATGAAGCAAATGGAACGTGAAATTAAAGAATTAAAACGTGCCAATGAAATTCTACGTAAAGCAGCCGCTTTTTTCGCCCAGGCGGAGCTCGACCGCCCACACAAATAATGGTGGATTTTATCCATAACAATAAAGATCGATATGGTGTTGAAGCGATTTGTAGAATTTTACCGATTGCAGCTTCGACCTATTATCGGGCTTTAGATCTCGTTGATAACCCAGAACATCGAGCGAAACGTGCTCTGCATGATTTACATCATGCAGAGCAAATCAAACGTATTTGGAAAGAAAGTTCAGGTCGATATGGTGTACGTAAAGTTTGGCAACAATTGAAACGTGAGGGTTATGTTATTGCACGTTGTACAGTTGCTCGATTGATGCAAAAGCTAGATATACAAGGTGTTTGGCGTGGTAAGAACAAACAAACTACCCGCAGCCGAGATGATCAAAAACGGGCAGGTGATTTAGTGAAACGGAATTTTAGTGCTGATCGACCTGACCAATTATGGGTCAGTGACTTTACGTATATTCAAACCAATTCTGGCTGGGTCTACACCGCATTTATTATTGATGTGTTCTCACGAGCAATTGTTGGATGGAAAGTATCTACACGGATGAATACAGATATGGTGCTCGATGCACTTGAGCAAGCATTGCACGATCGAGGCATGCCAAAGAATGTGATTCATCATTCCGACAGAGGTGTGCAATATCTTTCCATTCGCTATACCAATCGTTTAGAAGCAGCAAATTTACGAGCATCAGTCGGTACGACTGGTGATTCATACGATAATGCTTTGGCTGAAACGGTGAATGGCTTATACAAAACAGAGGTGATTGAATATCTAAAAGCAGATTGGCAAGGTTTAGCAGATGTACAACTTGCGACACTAAACTGGGTAGATTGGTTCAATAAAAAGCGTGTACACAGTGCACTGGGTTATGTATCGCCTTTTGAGTTTGAAGCAATGTACTATGATAAGATTAACCCGTTAGGTCAGGTGGCCTAACTTAAATAAAAAAGTCTCCGACAAACCCGGTACGGTTCACCTACCACAATCCCAAATAAGTAAGATTTTCTTTGATTCAATTCTTCAGATTTCATACCTTGGTTTTTCAGAGAAGCCTACACTCAGTTTATAAATATGAAAGAAATCAACTTAGGTAATAATTTAGTCGAACTGTATGATCAGCCTATTCAAGGACGACTTTTTGTAGTGGGTGATCTGCATGGTTGTTATACATTACTTATGAACAAATTAGATGAATTAAAATTTAACTTTCAGCACGATTTATTGGTCTCCGTGGGAGATTTGGTAGATCGTGGCCAAGAAAATCTTGAGTGCCTAAACCTTATTAATGAGCCTTGGTTTAAAGCAATCCGTGGCAATCATGAGCAAATGTGTATTGAAGCAACCATTGATACAGAAATGAAAGATATGCATTCTTATCATGGTGGGGCTTGGTTATATGAATTGCCAATTCATCAACAACAAACCATTGTTGAGCAATGCCGTAATTTACCAATCATTCTTGAAATCCAGCATAACCAAAAAATTTATGGCTTTGTGCATGCTGATATACATATCAATGACTGGGAGGAATTCAAACGAGAGGTTCTCAAAAATAACTACTTCATTAAAGGTGAACAGTCAGCTATACAAATTGCGCTGTGGCACCGAGGACGTGTTCGATTTAGTAAATATAATCCTGCCTATAAAACTGTGACAGGTATCGACGAGATTGATATACGCTGAATTATCAGGAGACTTTCCCTTGGGAGATTCTAGGCAGCCAACTTATAAAAGTCTTCAGCCATTTGATTTGGTGTCTTAAAACCCAAACCCTTTTGAATTCTTCGATGATTATAAAATAATTCAATGTATTTTATAATATCTGCTTTGGCTTCTTCTCTGGTTTGATAGTTGTAATGATGCACTAACTCATTTTTCAGTATTCCCCAAAAGCTTTCAATCGGTGCATTATCGTAACAGTCTCCGCACTTGCTCATTGAACCTTGAAAACCATATTGCTCAAGTATATTTCGATATTCATGGCTGCAATATTGACTTCCTCTGTCTGAATGCACAATCAGTTCTTTGGTTGGTTTTTGATTGTGAATAGCCATATTTAGCGCATTACAAACAAGCTGTGTTGTCATGCGCTCATTTAAGCTATAGCCAACCACTTGCTTCGTGTAAAGGTCTTTTACCGCTGCTAAGTACAGCCATCCTTCAACAGTCCATATGTACGTAATATCACTTGACCATGCTTGATTTGGTCTAGTCATTGAGAATTGTTGCTCCAGCAGGTTTTCATAGATCGCTCGATTATGGTCACTATTCGTAGTCCTTTTAAAACGCTTGTGTCGCTTACAA
>NZ_JBICLH010000088.1:0-125586 GCF_043105125.1 Acinetobacter sp. TYF_19 | reverse complement strand
CGCTAATCGCTGAGGGGGATTTTTTTATGTGTGAAATAATAAAAAATGAACGAATCAATCGGCTAATTGAGGTTTAGAATATACATCTATATAAATGGTAAAAAGCCAGCAAAAGCCAGCATTTGCTGACTTTTATGTCATATTTAAAAAGGTAACAGAGCAACTTTTAACGTTTCTTGAAGTGCTTTAACTTGTTTGGTTGGCATGCTTTCTATCGTGGCAATCAATTTATTCTCTAAACAGTGGAATTATGTGCCAACTAAGCAATTATTTGGAGAGAATAGCCATTTATGAAGCGAAAATGGATCAGGAATTAGTGATTTATATGCTACAAATTATGGTTTTATACAAGGGATTATGCTTTAGATCAGTTAGGTTATGTACAATAAAAGAACTTCACCGTAAGTCTACCAAATGTGTGTTTTTTAATTAAATCAATACAATGCAGTAAATACTATATAGTTTACTGCATAGTGTTGCTGAAATCGTTTAATTGCACACAGAAAACCTTATTAAAAGAACATGCATCATGAATTTCGCAGTTTAGGTATCGTATCTAGCTGTCGATGTGCATGTTTTAATGCCGTTCTTAAACCTTCTTCAAGGGTTGGGTGATAAAACGGTTTTTCCAAAATTTCATCGACGGTCAGTTGTTCTGCAATCATCCATGCCAGTAAATGGGCCAAATGTTCAGTAGACTCTGTGAGTAATTCAGCACCCAGTAGCTTTCGGCTGCTTTTATCTACATACACTTCGATGGCCCCATGGTTTTTACCCAGAACTAATGCACGTCCTTGTTTAGCATAAGAGACTTCGCCGATGACAAAATTGATAGGTGCACTTTGTAGTTGCTTAAAGTTTTGTCCAACCATTGCCATTTCTGGGCTACTAAACACGATACCTAAAGGTGTTAGGGTCTTACATGATTCTATAGTGGGAAAGTTCAATGCATTTTTGACCGAAACTTTACCTTCGTGTGCGGCTTCATGTTGTAGTGGAGTATCAGTATGTGCATCGCCAATGACAAAAATCGGGTAGTCGGCAAGTTGTTTGCTCTCAGGATCAACAGGTAAATGTTTTAAGTCTGTGAATGAGGTGTCGATATTTTCGAGTTTAAGGGTATTTAAAAGACTGCTACGTCCTGTAGCGACCAATAAATAATCGACGTTGAGTGTTTTAGGCTGACCATTTTCAATAAAACTAATTTCAACTTGATCGTTTATATACTTAACTTTAGTGGGTAAAACTTCGAACTTGATCTCAAGTTCAGCGCTAATTTCTGTTTGTGCTAACTGTTGCAATTTTGGACTAGTCAGAACGCCGACTTTACGACTACGTGCAAAGACGGTGGTATTGACGCCAAGTCGTTGCATGGCTTGCGCAAGTTCAATTGCGATGACGCCACTCCCAATCACCGCTAAAGATTTGGGTAAAGCATTAAGTTCAAAGATTTGATCGGAGGTGATGAGTCGATCACCGAGTTCACTCTTCCATGCTGGGTCAAAGCTAGGTGTGGAGCCTACAGCTAAAATAAAGCTTTTGGCTTGGTAGTGCTGCCCATTAACTTCGACCGTTTTTGAATCGACAAAGCGAGCACGGCCCTGAATTTTATGGGACTCAGGCCAGCTCTCTACGGTTTTAAGGGTACTATGAGTAAAGCGATCACGGAGTTTTTGTACGTGTTGCATGACCTGAATATTGTCTATTTTTGACTCTACTTGTAATCCGACACGATCCGCATGTTGAATATCATGCATACGATTTGCTGTAGAAATTAGGACTTTTGATGGCATACAGCCAACACGTGCACAAGTGGTGTCCCATGGCCCATCATTAATGATTAATAGATTTTGTGTGGACTTCACGGCTTGTTGGTAGGCTGCGATACCCGCAGTTCCAGCCCCAATAATAATCAGATCATACATAAGCAAACGTTTATCTAAGCGAGACATACTCTATAGTTAACATATTCAGGGCTGTAGATGATTATATTTTGTAAAAAACGGCACTAGATGCCGTCTTTACTTTACTTTCATTTGACTTATAAGCCAGTACCAACGCTTACCCCAACGGTAGGACGTACATTCATTGAACTACATGCTGTCATTAAGGTACAGCAGAGTAAAAGCAGCAACAGTCTATTCATGGAGTAATCCTCGTTGTTTTGCCTGATTGAACAGCAGACTAGAGCGAGTACCACTCTTACAGACCATTAAAATAGGCTTGGGCAATTCATTATAATATTTAGCAAATTCGACCACGTCTGTTTCAGAAATTTTACTGCTGGTAACCGGTTGGTAAATTACGCTGACTTTGGACTGTTCCGCAATATTACGCAGTTGATCAACGCGAATGGTATTACCTTGTTCTTGATCTGGTCGGTTGACAATGACCGACTTAAAACCTTGTTTTATCAACTGTTGAAACTTGTCTTGGGTCATTTCCCCTGAAACGCTGAGCTGCGGGCTGAGTGCTTGACTCAGGTTATTCGTTGCCGCCCACAATGCACTGCTCGTTAAAATCAGAGCAGTGCAGATGACACTTTTAAACAACCGTTTAGTCATCTAACAGGTCCATTTGTTTCGCAAGTTGGTATAAGTTGTTTGAGCGATTGCCTGTACGGCAGAACATTAAAACAGGTTTTGGTAGCTCATTGAAATGATTGGCAAAAGTGCGCACATCCATTTCTGTGATTTGACCTGCAACGACAGGTTGATAGACATAATCTAGGCCTGCAACACGTGCTGCTTCTTCAATTTGAGCGCTGGTCGGTTGTTCTGGACCACCTTCCATATCTGGGCGGTTATTGATCACAGATTTAAACCCTTTTTCAACCACTTGAACCAAATGTTCTGGGCCAATTTGACCTGCAAAGCCTACATTTTCGCTCATGCTGTCACTCCAAAATTAAACTAATCGAGATATGCTTTATGATAGCATTAAGCTGAAAGTTCAGCCTATGCTGTTGAAATATTTATAAGCGATTACAACCATAAAATAACGCAATGGAGCAGGTATGCACGCCTATACCGTTGAACCGCTATATGTCAAAAGTGGCCAAGAGGTCATTGCTGCGGATTTTTATCGTCCGAAAACCGAAGAAAAACCAGCAGTGATTGTGATGGCCCATGGCTTGGCTGGGCTGCGCCAATTCAAACTAATCCAATTTGCGCAGCGTTTTGCACAAGCGGGTTATGCAGTCGTGTTATTTGACTACCGTTATTGGGGCGGGAGTACGGGGCGCCCAAGAGAGCTGGTGTCGATTAAAAAGCAGCTCGAAGACTGGCGCACCATGATTAACCACCTCAAAGAACGTAAGTCGATCGATAGTCGACGGATCGTGCTGTGGGGGACGGCACTCAGCGGTGGATATGTACTCGATATTGCTGCAGAGTTCAAAAATGTTCAGGCGGTGATGGCGCAAGTGCCTTTTGTCGATGGTGCTGAAAGTGCCAAGCTTTACCCGTTACAGCAACTCCCGAAAGCGTTAAAACTATCGAGCCAAGATTATATGGGGGGGAAAGTGGGGATGTCCCCGACCACTTTACCTGTGGTTAATCCACGAGAGTTATGTTTTTTACCGACGCAAGATGCGTATTTGGGTTATCGTTCGATTATTAATCCTGATTATTATTGGAGTGGTGAGATACCTGCCCGATTATTTTTTAATTTAATTCGTTATCGTCCGATTCAAAATGTCAGACAAATTAATATTCCTGTACTTTTCATTGCCGCCAAGCATGATAGTTTAATTCCGATTGAATCCAGTCGTGAAGCCGCGACCAATATTGCCCCTTTTGTTCAATATCATGAATGGGAGATGCAGCATTTTGATATTTATCATGCCAGTTGGTTTGAAAAAGCCATTTCGACCCAATTAGAATTCTTACATCAACATATTGGAGTCAACTAAATGATTATCGTCTGTCCTACTTGTTTGGCCAAAAATCGTGTGCCTGAAGAGAAATTGAGTGCTAATCCGAGCTGTGGTCAATGCCACGCAGCGCTTTTACCTGCGGTACCGATTGAATTGAATGAGCAGAATTTTAGCCAGTTCATTAGCCATAGCGATTTGCCTGTATTTATTGATTTATGGGCAGAGTGGTGTGGTCCATGTAAAATGATGGCTCCGCACTTTGCTGAAGTGGCTAAGCAAAATCCGCAGGTTATTTTTGCCAAAATTAATACCGAAGAATCTCCACGATTAAGTAGTGCCTTTAATGTGCGAAGTATTCCAACCTTAGTTTTAATGAATAAAACTACTGAAATTGCTAGAATAAGCGGCGCGCTCCGTGCGCCACAATTGCAACAATGGTTAGATCAACAGTTGCAAGCCCAGTCATAATGAAAATTGGAGTCAACGTGTCAGAGATTCATGTGAAACCAGAAGGGATGCTATCTCTTCAAACGATTGCAATGCCAGCTGATACCAACTGGAGTGGAGATGTGTTTGGTGGTTGGATTGTGTCACAAATGGATTTGGCCGGCGCAATTCACGCAGAACGCTTTAGTAAAGGGCGTTGTGCAACGATTTCAATTAATCAGATGACGTTCTTGGTCCCTGTCAAAGTCGGGGACGTGATTAGTTGTTATACTAAAATTTTAAAAGTAGGCAATACGTCTATTCAGATGGAAATTGAAGTGTGGGATAGCCATGACAGTTCACGTCCACCTGTACGTGTGACTGAAGGCGTGTTTACCTTTGTTGCTGTTGATGTCAAAGGCAATAAACGTCAAATTCCAGCGGATGTTAAAGAAAAATTCCTTGCAAGCCAATCCAACTAAAGCTTGAGTTGGTCTGCAAAAAAAGCCAGTGTAATCACTGGCTTTTTTTATTGCTATTCCATGCAGTCCGATGGATTAAAACATAGTATTGCGGTTGGCGGACTCCGCGGGAATGCTTTGTATCACATCCCAATGTTCTACAATTTTGCCTTGTTCGACGCGGAAAATATCAACAACGGCCTCACCACCATCTTGTGCATTTTGAGTGGAATGTACATGGAGCACCACCAAATCACCTTCGGCTACGACACGCTTGATGGTGTTTTTTGCATCAGGATGTTCTTTAAAGTACTGGGTGAAGTAGTTTACAAAAGGTGCTTTGCCGTCTGCAACATAGGGATTATGTTGAATGTATTGTATACCAATATAGCGGTCAGAATAGGTTTGAACCTGATGCTTGCTAAAAACGCCTTCATAAAAGTCCACCACAATTTTTTTATTCTGTTCGGTCAGGGCAGAGGTAGAATGGTGACTCGGCGTTGTTGAAACCGATGAGTTGGCTAGTTGTGCTGTTGGCAGGCCACCAGCCCCAAAGAAAATAAGGCAGTCGCTAAAATTAGTCTTTTTTTCATCAAGTCAGCTCAAATATTCATGTTATGTAGCATGATTTTGAGCTGAGTCGAAGCACAGATATAGTAAGTTTTAGTCGCAGCTTTAGCGTGTTCTTGTAAATTTTATACTTACCAAACAGTAAGTTATATTTACATTTTTACTTTTTTAATGATGCTTTGTCGAGCCACGCCCATAACATTTCACATTGAACGGGTGCTTCACCCGATTCATCCATTACTGTCACAGAAACTAAAGTTTCACCTTTAGCGGTGGTTTGCATCAGCTGCTGTTGTTCTGGTGTTAAGGTGGCTGTCGCTGTCATGGCACCTTTACTCGGACGTTTAAAGTCAACGTGCATGCTTTTAATCAGAACGATGCAATGATCAGGTACATTCATCCCTGTTACAAAACCGGTTGCTGTTTCAGCAATTAAAGCCATGGCGCAGGCATGCAGTTGACCAATATGGTTTTGCATGGCACGGTGATTTTCGATTTTGACCACGACTTCGCTGTGACTGACTTGCAAATAACGAATATTGGCACTGCCGACCATGGGAACTATGCGACCAAAAGCTTGACTCCATAATCGCGTACGCAACGCTTTCGGCAAGCGTGACGTGGTTTTTACAAGTTTTGATAAGCGATTGGCCTTTGGCATAGTTACCTCAAATGATCAAACAAGAGTATTAGTCTTTAAAGTTATTGAACTGTAAAGGCAGACCAAATTGTTGTTCTTTTAAAAAGGTCATTACTTGCTGTAATGTATCGCGCTTTTTATCAGTCACACGAATTTTGTCGCCTTGAATTGAAGATTGCACTTTAATGCCGCTTTCTTTAATGGCCTTGTTAATTTTTTTTGCGGTATCTGAGTCAAGTCCGTCTTTTAATTTCACCACTTGAAGTACATTTTTACCTGAAGCAGTCATTTTTTGTGGATCAAGCGCTTGAATATCGACTTTACGCTTAAAGAAATGGTTCTCTAACATGGTATACACTTGTTCACACTGGAAATCACTTTCAGTTGAGATTTTGATTTCTTTGTTTTTTTCATTGAGTTCAATAGAAACATCCTGACCACGGAAGTCGAAACGGGTTGCGATTTCCTTTTGGGTGTTCTGAACGGCATGATTTACTTCAAAAATTTCTAATTCTGAAACAATATCAAAAGATGGCATGGATTAAACCTTTACAAATGGAAAGAATATCTGAGATGCTAGGGATGTTTTCTTCATTTGCCAAGTGTTGTTTACATCAAAGGAGTGCGCAATGATCCGTAAACAAGAAATTACAACATTTGAGTTCCCAGAGGATGCGATCATCTGGGATGTACGCGATTCAAGTGCTTATGCTGAAGCACACGTGAAAGGGGCGATTAATCAGCCAATCACAGAACTTTCAGCACAAAGCCTTACTCAAGTGTCGACGGATCAACCGATTTACATTTTATGTGGTGGCGGTAGTAAAGCGCCACGTGCTGCAGAGTTACTCGAAGGTTTTGACAGTGCGCGTGAGTATGTGATTTTAATGGGGGGTACCCGTGCTGCTCGTGATGCTGGTTTAGCCTTAGAACAAAGTAATTAAGCAGAAGCAAAAAAAGCGCCGTCAGGCGCTTTTTTAATGTCTTAGAAATTTACATTTCTCTATTTATAGCTCTATATGCTGTACTTGAGTCATAAGCAGAACTAAGACTGCGCTTTAAAATAAGGCTTTTTGGCTTTGAGCTTTTTATGGAATCTGGTCGGACTGAGCTTTTGTAGCAGTGACTCAGGAACAGGGCAGGCCTCTTTCAGTATCTGCGCCGCTAAAATTTCACTACATAAAGGGGCAAACAAAAAGCCTTTAGAACCCAAGCCAGCAAAGCTATAAATTTCAGTCTGTTCAGACATTTTTCCAAGGACTGGAAAATAGTCCAGACTTTGCGCGCGAACAGATGCACGGCCTTGCCAAGTCGTCACATCAGGAAGCGATTGTGCATAATGTGGAAAGACACTGTGGATAAGCTCGTAGTTATGCATATGGTCTTCAAGCAAAACATCGCTATCGTCTCGATTGGGATAGAAGGATGCACCTAAAATGAACTGTTGAGCATCAAGCTGCATACAGTAGCCGCCATAGCTATAGGCTTGATCGAGGGCCAAAGGTTGTGCAGTATTCTCCACCCAACTGACTTGTCCGCGAATGGGCTTCAGCACAGGGTACTGCTCAAAGAAAGCAGCCGTGTGGCGTGCACAACAGACAATCACGTGATCAAACTGACCGAGAGATTGGGTTTGCTCATTGAAAAGTTCATTGTGCTCTGGATGGATTTGAGTAATGTTGGCTTGTACGAACTGAATGAGCGGATGCGCTAAGATTTGATCTTTGATTTGATGTGGTGAGACAGCGCCAGCTTCAGTTAGATTCAGACTTGGATATTCAGTAATTAACGCAGAATCAGCAGCGGTTTCGGCTGTCATAAGACCTGCAGGATATTGTTGTTCGAGATCGAGTAAGTCTTCGGCTTTTTTCAGCGCCAGTTGATGTACTTGAATGGGGCGAAAAGCCTGAAACTTGGGATAGTGCTGTAAAGCATGTTGCCAAGCCAAGGTCATTAAATGTTCATGACTTTGTTCAATCGGACAAAGTTTGGGGTTGAGTAAGGCCAGCGGATTGCCTGAACCTCCTGCAAGTGGCTCAGATTGGTCGTAGAGCGTGACTTGGTGCCCACGCTCAGCAAAGGCCCATGCACTACTTAAACCTGCAATCCCTGCGCCAATGATAGCAATTTGGCGTTGTTTAAAAGTGTATGCTACTTGATCAGGTTGATTTTGATTCAATACTGATTGGGTATCTACAGCATCTGATGTATTTTCAGGCTCAGCAGATAACCAGATGGCTTTGAGCATTTCGCGTTTATGCTTATAGCCACGCGGACGTGAAATAGAAATACCATGCTGTGTTAAACCACGTTTGAGCACGCCTGCGACACTAAATGAAGAAAATGTCGTTCCAATACCAGATAAGCGAACGATGTGATTCAGTACTTGCTCTTCCCATATGTCTGGGTTACAGGCAGGCGCAAAACCATCGAGGAACCATGCGTTAACGCTACTGGTTTTTACCATGCTTGGGAAAACATCGTGGGCATCGCCTAACCAAAGGTCAAGGCTAAAACGTTCCTCAGGGAAGTTCAGGCGATGACAACCCGCAATTGGGTGCGGGTACTGTGCGATCAGTTGATCGGCGATCGGTTTGAGGTCAGGCCAGACATTGAGTGCACGTATCAGATCCGTTTTAGACAGCGGAAATTTTTCAACTGAAATGGCATGAAGGTGGCTGTGGTTATTTGGGCGAACCTGTTGCCAAAGTTGCCAAAGCGCCAAGATGTTGAGCCCTGTGCCAAAGCCTGTTTCACCAACACTAAAATATTCAAAGGGCTGAAGATTGGACAGACGCTCAGGTAAATCATTGCCATTTAAAAACACATGGCGAGTTTCGAGTAGGCCATTGTCTTTGGAAAAATAGACATCGCCAAATTGTTTTGAGACTGGCACATCTATGCCATCAATCTGTTGCCACTCTAAATCGGCAGTTTGAATTGCACGCGACACAACCACAGCACCCTATTGTTTTCAATAGGGCTTAGCTTACCACTGACGACGACGTTTGGTATAAACATAACTGGCAATTAAGAAACCCAGTAATACACCAACAGCGATGGTTGCCGCACCGTAGAGGAACATTTGCGCACTACGTTCGCTTTGTAAGACCTGAACTTGTACACCGAGGCTATCATTTTTGAGTTGAAGCTCTTGGTTTTGCGCCAAAGCATCGAGATTGGCTTTTTCCAATTGTGCAAGACGTGAAGCTTGGTCTTTGACCAATGCTTTGACTTTGGCATCTTGCAATGCTTTGTTCTTTGCCAGTTGTTCAGCGGTGAGTGGTTTGGCTTCTTGCGGTTGACCTGTTGGGCTAACTGTGGCCACCGCAGGAATGATTTTCGGTTGAGTCGTACTGCCTTGCACTTGAACAGGTGCGGCAGTCGTTGCTGGTACAGCAGGGGCTACACTTGGGGCAGGAGCGGTTTCAACGGCCCACGCCATAGAAGAAAGAAGAGATAAGCCCAATAAGCTTGTGACAACAACGCGCATGACCTTATCCTTGAGGGAATGCTTTATTAAATGGTTTAACATCAATCTGACGATAAACCCCTGCTTTTAAGAATGGCTCTTCCTGTAACCAGACATCGAGTGTTTCACGGGAGTCAAAGTCAACAATGATTGTACTGCCGTAAAAGCCTGCTTGCGGATTGCTTGGATCTTTCGGCATCGCTCCTGCAACAATTAAACGACCTTCATCATTGAGCTTTTGTAAACGAGCAAGATGTTCTGGACGTGTAGCAAGACGTTTTTCGACTGTACCTTCTTGATCGGTACATGTGACGACGAATAGCGGCATAAGAGTTCTCGATGTATATTCTGGCTAAATTACTCTTCAGAAGATTTAAAGTATTTACGCAATACAATAAACTGAATAATGATAAAGGAAAACATCACGATCATGTCACCAAAAGCCGTGAATTCTCCCCAATATTTTCCGTCCATAAATAAAAATGCGAAAAATACGTGTAAAAAAGACATGAGGGCAAACATAGCAGCCCATGCAAAGTTTAAATTTATCCAACCCGAGTCGGATAAATTGAAGATTGGGCCGAACAAGCGTTTGATCAGCGGTTTGCGTTCTTTGCCAAAATAAGGAGAAAGTAAGAAAGCGCCTGAGAAAATAATATTCAGTAAGGCCGCTTTGAGTTTGATGTAAAAGTCATCCGACAGCATTAAGGTGACACCGCCGAAAATAACCGTCATAAACAACACAATCCACTGTTGTTTGTCTAAACGGAACTTTTGCATGAAGAACAGTGCGCCGTAAACTACTAGCATCGAAATAATCAAACCTGTGGTCGCTACAAGAATATTATTATTATCGACACCCCCAGCAGAACCAATCAATTGGAGCAATGGGTGATCAGTATTTTTAGGATCTACAGTTTTATATAAATAAAAGAAAATTATCAGCGGCACAAAGTCTAAAAGTGCTTTCATGTTAGAGTATCTAAATCTGTTCAAATAAATAGCTAGTATAAGTGATGGAAGGCGTAGATTTACATACTCACAGCAATATTTCTGATGGTACTTTCACACCGAAGCAATTGGTTGATGCTGCCGCGGAAAAAGGCATCCACACCTTGGCTTTGACAGACCATGACACCATGGATGGTCTTGCGTTGGCAGAGTTGGCTGCAAAGTCACATGCGATGCGTATTATTTCGGGTGTAGAAATTTCGAGTCAGTGGTCGAGACCCTCAACCCAGAAAAACTATGGTGTGCATGTGGTTGCATTGAATATACAAGACTTAGAAACACTGCAAAAATGCCTTGAACAGCAAAAACAAATCCGTGCGCGACGAGCTAAGCAAATCTGTGATTTGTTGATTCCACTGATTGGTGAAGATATTTATCTCGATGTTTTGGCGAAAGTTGAACAGATGCCTGACCGTGTGACTCGAACCCATATTGCTAAGACCTTGGTTGAAAAAAAATATGTGAGTCGTGTGCAACAAGCGTTTGATAAATATATTAAGGAAGGTAAGAAAGCCTACGTGAAATTTGATGGGCTGGGTTTAGAAGAGACCATTCAAGTGATTCATGCCAGTGGTGGTTTTGCCGTATTGGCGCATCCGACACGTTATGACTTATCTGCTACTAACATTCGTTATCTGATTGAAATATTTGCGCAGTTTGGTGGGGATGCGGTTGAATTGCCGCCCAATGCCGAACCGACATCTACCCGTCAAATGGTGGACCGGATGATTGCCGAGCATGGTTTAAAAGTATCGGTCGGGAGTGACTTTCATGGTGACAATATGCCGTGGATTAAGTTGGGCAATATTCCCAGAGTCAAAGACGGACAAGTGGGGATTTGGGAAAGTTTTATCTAAGGAGTACAGGTCATTCCCACCTTCTCCATGAGTTATGTAGCCTAAGAGAAGGTAAGCATGAGCTCGATTAGAGTAAGTTATTGTCTTGTGCTTGAATGGGGGGTGGAGTCGGTTTACCTAAAGTCCCAAGCAGTTCAATTTCGATGGTACGTACCATCGAGTCCAGCGGCAAGTCATTACTTTGCGTTCCGAAAGGTTCTTCAATTTCCGAACTCAAAGCATCGAGTCCTAAGAAAGTATAGGCCAACACACCAACCAATAGTGGGGTGAAAATACCCAAAGTTGAACCCAAGCTAAACGGTAAAATGAGGCAGAAAAAATACACCGTACGATTGAGTAATACCGAGTAGGCAAAAGGTAGCGGCGTTGTCGCAATACGGTCACAACCGGTTTGCACCACACTCAAGTCAGCAACGTGCTGATTTAGCTGCGCATAGACAATGTCACTAATTTCACCTTCTTTTAATGCCTGCATCAACTCCCACTGAATCAGATTGAGCGTATACTGTGGGGCATTGGCTTGTTGATATAGCTGAGTCAGCGCATTTTGACTTAAGCCACTGGTTTGCACCAGTTCCGTTGGATTGGCCGTTTGATGGCGTAAACGGTCGCGTAAGACATTGGCAAAGACAATCACATGTTGAATTACACGTTCACGACGACCTTGGGTCAAGATACGACAGTCACGGTCAAAGTGACGTGAGTTGGCAATTAAAATGCCCCATAACTTCCGTGCTTCCCACCAACGGTCATAGCAGGCACTATTTTTAAAGCCGAGGAAAATGGAAAGCACGACCCCAATGAGGGTGAAGCCGACCAAAGGCAGTTCAGGGAAGTGGAAATAGCCGACATAGGACAAAATGCCAATAATGGCAGAGACCAACATGACCACGCCCAAAGGCGGTAAAACTTTGGGAAGAATGGTGCCACGCCATGAAAAAAGCACTTTAAAAATACTGGGCTGATCACGCACAATCATGTGATTAGAATTCTTTTAAAATTTTGCTTGATCTTCATATTTGTCGTCGTATTTGTCAATCATTTGTCTGCATATTTAAACGGATTGGATCAGGCTGTGTTCAGCAAAAGAAAAAGCACCTTCGGGCGATAAAATGAAATGATCAATCAGTTGAATATCCACGAGCTGACTGGCTTGAAGAATGCGCTCGGTCAGTTCGATGTCCGCCGTGGAGGGGTGAGCTTTTCCAAGCGGATGATTATGTGCAATCACGATAAAGGTAGCGTGTTGAGCTATACAGTAACGTAGCAATTGATTGATCGATATTTCACAGGAATTCACTGCCCCAAAAAACAATTTTTTAAAGTTTATTTTTCTTAAATGTGCATCCAAGCAGAGCACCGCAAAGACTTCTTGGTTTTCGCCTGAAAACTCATACTGTAAAAATTTGAGCAGTTGAGCTGAATGATTGAGTTCCAACTTGTGTTGCTTGAGCTGCTGGCTACTGTAGCGTCGCCCCAATTCTTTGACGGCCATTAATTGTGAATACTTGGTCGGGCCAATGCCGTGAAATTGGCTGAGCTCGGGCAGTTCAGCATCAAAAACCGCATTCAGACTACCAAAATGTTGCAACAAAAGACGTGCCAATTCGACCGCAGAATGTTGCGTTGAACCCGAACGGATGAAAATAGCCAGCAGTTCTGCATCGGAGAGGCTGGTTGGTCCTTGTTGTAATAAGCGTTCACGTGGCCGCTCTTGTTCGGGCCATTTTTTTATGGATAAGTGCATTATTTAATACTTTTTTATTCTTAATCTGAGAAACAGGGCCCAATCGATGATTGGGTACGAGACTATTTAATGCTATTGTGAGCGCCACTGCAACAGAAAGGTAGCCTGTTCGTGAGCTTTGATCTCAGTGTAATTCCAAATAAAAATATCCTTTTAGCTGTTACGGGCGGTATTGCTGCCTATAAAAGTGCCATTTTGGTTCGCCGTTTAAAAGATGCGGGTTTTCAAGTCCGTGTGGTGATGACCGAAGGTGCGCAGGCTTTTATTACGCCGCTAACTTTTCAAGCTTTGTCGGGCAACCCCGTCCATACAGAACTTCTCGACCCTGAAGCTGAAGCGGGCATGGGGCATATTGAGCTGGCACGTTGGGCAGACTTGCTCTTGGTTGCGCCTGCCAGTTGCAACACCATTGCAAAGTTTGCTGCGGGTTTAGCCGATGACTTGCTTTCTACTTTATATTTAGCCACCAAAGCCCCTGTATGGGTCGCACCAGCCATGAACCAACAAATGTGGGCAGCAAAAGCGACGCAGCGTAATTTAGCGACTTTGGTGGAGGATGGCGTGCATGTGATCATGCCAGATGCAGGTGCACAAGCTTGTGGTGATGTCGGGTTAGGCCGTATGCCTGAGCCTGAGGATTTGGCACATCAAGTGACAGAATACTTCCATAAAGCGCAGCGTGCCATGGCTGAAAAATTTGGGATGTTGGCGGGTAAAAAAGTCACCATTACTGCTGGGCCAACGCGTGAAGCAATTGATCCTGTGCGTTATATTTCCAACCACAGTACCGGAAAAATGGGCTTTGCTATTGCTGCTGCCTGTTATGCGGCAGGAGCCAAAGTGACTTTAATTGCAGGTCCCGTCAGCTTAGACACACCGAACGGTGTACGCCGAATCAATGTTTCATCTGCCATGAAAATGCTGGATACCAGCATGCAAATGTTAGATGAAGGCTGTGATGTGTTTATCGCTACGGCTGCTGTTGCGGACTATCGTGTTGCAGAAGTCGCAGAGCATAAGATTAAGAAAGCAGGGGACGAGCTCAATGTTTCTTTAATCAAAAACCCTGATATTGTGGCGACCATTGCACAGCAAGATAAACGCCCATTCATGGTGGGTTTTGCAGCAGAAACACGCAATGTCGAGGAATATGCCGCAGGTAAATTGGTGGCGAAAAAGCTCGATATGATTGCCTGTAATGATGTGTCACGTCCTGATATTGGTTTTGCTTCTGATGAAAATGCGATGACGGTCTTTTTTGCAGAAAGCTATAAAATGGAAAAGCGCGATTTGGAAAAAGCGTCGAAACAAGAAATTGCTTTACAGTTGGTTGAAGCGATTCACGATGCTTTACATCGAGAACCTGAAAGTGATGATGATTTTTAATTTACATCGGTCTTCATTTTTGCGATATTCAATGCAGCCTTAGGCTGCATTTTTTTGCAAACTCATAGGAATAAGAATGAAAACATTATTAAAGGTTGTGCTGTTGAGCAGTGGTTTATGTTTGGCAGGACTTGCACAAGCGTCGGAAGTGCTAGAAGGTGCGATGAAATCTTTGGCGAAAAACTCAAAAGCTTTTACTCAAGCCAAGACTGCCACAGAGGCGAATACCGCATTAACTGAAATGCAAAAAGCCGCGGCAACTGCCAAACAAAACAAGCCTGACAGTTTGGTGAAACAACCGAAAGACAGTGTTAAAGTGAAACAATATGAACAAAAGTTTGATGCATTAACCCAAGAAATTGAACATGCTCAACATTTGGTACATGCTGGGAAACTTGCGGAAGCCAAACAAAGTTCAGCTAAGTTTGAGGCTATTAAGCAGCAAGGCCATAAAGCATTTAAATAATTCAGTACAATAAAAAAGACCGCAAAAGCGGTCTTCTTTATGTTTGAAGGGCTTAAAGTTTTAAGCTTGACCTTCAACAGCAGCTGCTTGAGCACGCTGCATATTTGCTTCGAACTCAGCATCAAAGTTAATTGGTGTAAGTAACAATTGCGGGAAACTGCCTTTAGTTACCATATCATTCACCGCTTCACGAAGGAACGGGAACAAGATGTTCGGGCAATATGCACCTAAGATGTACGGAAGACGTTCTTCTTCAACACCATCTACAAGAAAAATACCCGCTTGAGTAACATCGACAATAAACGCCGTGTCGCCTGCATTGTTTGCTTGTACAACCACTTTAAGTGAAACTTCGTAGTGAGTTGGATCAACTTTTTCAGCAGAAGATGACAAGTTGATGTTCAACTCTGGTTGCCACTCTTTGGTAAAAACTTGCGCCCCAGGGACTTCAAAAGAAATATCTTTTGTATAAATACGTTCTAAAGCAAGTTGTGGTTGAGCTTCACTCATTTTCTAATCCTTAATATGCTGAGCTAATTATGCCAATAGTTGGTCGAGTTTGCCTTCACGCTCTAAAGCATAAAGCTGATCAAAACCACCAATAAATTGGTCATCAATAAAAATTTGTGGAACCGTACGGTGATTGGTGCGTTGCATCAATTCAATGCGGACTTCTGGCGCTTCTTTAGATAAATTAATTTCTTTATATTCAACGCCTTTACGCTCAAGGAGCTGCTTTGCGCGAACGCAATATGGACATACAGTCGTTGAGTAAATAGTGACTTGAGCCATGAGTTTCTCCTTGTGCGAATTATTTAGCTTTAACCAGTGGTAAGCCTTGAGCCTTCCAGTTGCTAATCCCGCCATCTAAACGATAGCTGTCAGTATGTGCAACTTGTTGTAAAGCGGTACCTGCCACTTGGCCTAAGTTACAGATGAACACGAGTGGACGATCTGCAGCTTTTAACTCTTCAGCATGTTTTGTAATTTGGCTGTAGGGAATGTTGCGACTTCCACTGATATGACCTTCACGGAAATCTTTGGCATCACGTAAGTCAATCAACATGGCATTTTTAGCTTTCACTAAAATACCTAAAGATTGTGGTGAAATTTTGCGACCATTGCGTTGTCCTTCAAGTACGAAAAACAAAACAACCAATACCGCAAGTGTTCCAAATAAGAAGGGGTGATTCCCCATAAACTCGAACCAACGTTCCACAAGTCACCTAAATTACAATTCAAAAATTGCTAGAGAGTATAGCTCATAAAATATGGTGATCAAAATCACCGCTTCAAGGGCTAAGGTTGAATAAAAATTAATTTTTTTGCTGAGCTTCAGCAATTTCATCAATCAGACGTAAATAGCTGTCTAAACGGCGCGTTAAAATTTCACCATTTGCCGCAGCTAAGCGTAAAGCGCATTGTTTTTCATGTTTATGGGTGCAGTTACGGAACTGACAGTAGCCCAGCAAGTTTTCAATTTCAGGAAAACCGCGTTGCACTTTGTCCGCATCTAAGTGCCATAATCCAAACTCACGAATTCCTGGTGAGTCAATCAGCGAGGCGCCTTCGCCAAAACCAATCAAACGGGTAGAGGTCGTGGTGTGCTGACCTAAGGCTGAGTTTTCAGAAATCACATTGGTTTTTTGTGCAGCGTCAGGCACGATGGCATTAATCAGGGTGCTTTTACCAACGCCAGATTGGCCAACAAAAGCCACAGTTTCATTTTTTAAACGCTGAGTCAGTGCTGTTAAGTCACCATCGGCTTGTGTTTGCATCACTTCATAGCCTAAGGCTTGATATTCTGCAATCAACGCTAAAATCGGGTCATTGTCTTTGAGCAAATCGGTTTTGTTCAGCACTAAAAGTGCTGGAATGTTGGCATCGGCACAGGCCACCAAATAACGGTCAATCAGACCTGGTGCTGGCTCAGGCAGTGGCGCAAATACAATCACAATCAGACTGATATTGGCAGCGACAGGTTTTACTTTATGATAACGGTCTGGACGAGTCAGTAGTGACTGACGTGGCTGTATGGCATTGATGATCCCGAGCCCTGTATTTGGGTCGGCTTGCCATTTGACACGATCACCTGTGACCAGTAGTTCGAGGTTGGTGCGTGTATGACAGCGCCAAATGCTGCCGAGTTCAATCGGTTTCCAAAACGGTTCAGGTTCGCCTGCTTGTACTGTCGGTTTGATGGGATGTGGATCCGGAGTCGTAAGGGCTTGCACTTCAAGCTGACGGCCATAGTGTTGTACCACCAAGCCTTCTAAGTCATTTGAAGTGTCGATATCTTCTTGACGTGTTTGCTGTTGTTTCTGAATGCGACGTTGTTGCTGTTCAGTTAAACGACGTTTACGAATTAAAGCCATTCATATCCTAAAAAACCATGAATTCAAGATGGCAAAAATAGCACGAAGCAGGGTATCAGTTACAGCATCGAAGCAATTAATTTGCTACTATCATCGTTTTTAAGCCGAATAAGATTGCACATTTATGAGCAGCACCGCTGATACGCGTTTGATTTGGATTGACCTTGAAATGACAGGTCTCGATACTGATAATGACCAAATTATTGAAGTTGCTACAATTGTGACGGATGATAACTTAAATATTTTAGCTGAAGGGCCTGTGCTTGCTGTACATCAGCCAGACCGTGTGCTGAATGCAATGGATGAGTGGAACACCCGCCAACATGGTCAATCAGGCTTAATTGAACGTGTACGTCGCAGTAAATTGACTGCGCAAGATGCTGAGCAGCAAACTTTAGAATTTCTAAAGAAATGGGTCAATCCAAAAAGCTCACCAATGTGTGGCAATTCAATCTGCCAAGACCGCCGTTTTTTACACCGTTTAATGCCTGAAATGGAACAATATTTCCATTATCGTAATTTAGACGTGTCTTCGGTAAAAGAGTTGGCTAAACGCTGGCGTCCAGAAATTATGAGTGGCTTGAAAAAGAATGCTTCACACTTAGCGATGGATGACATTCGTGATTCGATTGCGGAACTGAAGTATTATCGTGAATACTTTTTTATTATGAATAAATAAGTAGTAAAGAAAGAGGCGCTAGCCTCTTTTTTATTGAAATCGAATAGAATAGAGCTGAGGGTGTTTGTGTAGAAAAAAGAAACACTTTTTTGCTATACAAGTTTAAAACAAGCTTTATGATAAAGTAAATTAATTAAATTATAACAAAGAGTTGAGTTATGCAAAGTAATAACCCTATTTTGAACCGCGTGGAAACACATGCGGACTATAGTCAACCGATGACTGTTCAAGGTGCTATTCAGAAGTCTGTATTACTTACAGTCATTGCAGCTGTGGTCGGTATGGCACTGTTTTTATACTGTTTCATGACCTTAAATATTTCGCTAGCGTATGCTGCAACCTTAGTCGGTGCGATTGGTGGTCTAATTTTAGGCCTAATTGCAACTTTTAAACCAAATACCGCACGTACCCTTGCTATTCCGTATGCCTTGTTTGAAGGTGCTTTTTTAGGTGGGGTGTCGGTTATTTTTCAATTGAAATATCCGGGTGTCCCTTTACAAGCGCTGTTGGCAACTTTTGTCACCACTTTAGTGATGTTTGGTTTGTATCGTTTCCAAATTATTCGTGCCACTGAAAAATTCAAATCGGTAGTGATGTCGGCATCGATTGCCATCGCGATTGTGTTTGTGGTGCAGATGGTTATGCGTTTGGCTTTTGGTTCAAGCATTCCATTTTTATTTGAAAATAACTTATTAGGTCTAGGTTTTGCCGCTTTTGTTGCAGTGATTGCATCACTGAACTTAATTCTAGATTTTGATTTGATTGAAAGTGCTGCGGCACAACACGCTCCTAAAGCGATGGAGTGGCTGTGTGGTATTGCACTACTAGCGACTCTGGTGTGGATGTATTATTCATTCCTGCGTCTACTCAGCATGCTGCGTGGTGACGACTAAGTTCCACGGTTTTAACAAATACGCCCCTTCATCGGGGCGTATTTGTTATTGAACGTTGATGAATTGAAAAAAGGCGCATTATGCAATTTCGGTTTCAACTTAAACTTGGCATTATGCAGATAAATTATTTTGAGTGAGAGTCACATGGCACAAGGACTATTGGCTGGAAAGCGTTTTTTAGTAGCGGGTATTGCAAGTAAATTATCAATCGCATTTGGTATTGCTCAAGCACTTCACCGTGAAGGCGCGGAACTTGCGTTTACCTATCCAAATGAAAAACTGAAAAAACGTGTAGATGAATTTGCAGCACAATTTGGTTCAACGATTGTTCTACCATGTGATGTGGCTGTCGATGCTGAAATTGAACAGACTTTTGTTGAGTTGGCAAAACACTGGGATGGTTTAGACGGTGTAGTACATTCGATTGGTTTTGCGCCTGCGCATACTTTAGATGGTGACTTTACCGATGTTACGGATCGTGATGGCTTTAAAGTAGCACATGACATCAGTGCATATAGCTTTATTGCTATGGCGCGTGCTGCGAAGCCATTACTTTTAGTTCGTCAAGGTTGCTTGTTGACCTTGACCTACCAAGGTTCTGAGCGTGTGATGCCAAACTACAATGTAATGGGTATGGCAAAGGCATCATTAGAAGCAGGCGTACGTTATTTGGCGTCAAGTTTAGGTGCAGAAGGGATTCGTGTGAATGCGATTTCAGCAGGCCCAATCCGTACTTTGGCGGCATCAGGTATTAAATCGTTCCGTAAAATGTTAGACGTAAACGAAAAAATTTCCCCACTTAAACGTAATGTGACCATTGAAGATGTCGGTAATGCTGCATTATTTCTTTGCTCACCTTGGGCAAATGGTATTACGGGTGAAATCATGTATGTCGATGCAGGTTTCAATACTGTAGGCATGAGCCCAGACTTGATGCTCGATGACTAATCGCTTAGTTAAAATGTAAAAAAACGGCACATCATGTGCCGTTTTTTATTCTGCTTTTTATTGAGGAAGCTGTTGAATCGGGCTACCGCCGAGTGCTTGCATCAAGGTCACATAAGCGTTGTATTGGCTTTGTTTGGTATTGACCAAGGTTAAGCGCGCAGTGCGCGTGGTTTCTTGTTGATCCAACAAGGTTTTTAAAGCAACAGCACCATAGCGATAGCGGACTTGGGTCAAACGTTCCACTTTCTCCGCAAGTTCTAAATTCCGCTGTTGCAATTGCACTTGTTGACTCAACTCAGTTCGTGCAGACAGGGCATTTTCTACATCGGCAAAGGCTTGGTACAAAGTCTGACGATATTGCACGATGGCTTTTTCATAGTCCAATTGACTAACCTCAAGGTCCCGTTTCATGTCGTTATATTGCAAGAACGGTAGACTTAAACTCGCACCTAAGGTTAGGGCAGGGTTTTTGAGTAATTGCGTTAGCGAGGTACTGCTTGAACCAAGATTCCCAGTCAAACTGATCGAAGGATAATAGCTCGCCATGGTGGCATCTTTGGTGGCTAAACTCTCTCGTAAACGTAGCTCAGCCGCTTTTAAGTCTGGACGGCGCGACAAAATGTCGGCTGGTAAGCCCGCTGCGATACTTGGCAAAGCTAAGCGTGGTAAACGCTTTGGTTCATCAATATTCAACTGCTGTACAGGCATATGCAGTAACACGGCAATTGCGGTACGGGTCTCGACCAGACTTTGCTGAATTTGACTCAGACTGGTTTTTTGACTTTGTACTGACTGTTCAGCTTGAGTTAAGTCCAGTCCTGATACAGCACCAGCTTGATACTGAACTTTCACCAAATCATAGAGTTTTTGTGAGGTTGCAAGGCTTTGCTCAGCCGTTGTACGACTTTCATTATAATAGGCCAATTGCCAATATAGCTTCGCCGTGGTGCCAATTAAGCTTTGAGCAGTGGCTTGCAAATCTTGCTCAGTCGCCAGTGCTTCCCATCGCTTTGCTTCAGTTTGGCGGGCCAATTTACCAAATAAATCGACTTCATAACTGAGTCCTGTTTTAGCAGATAATCCGCTTGATGTATCATTTCCATCATTTAAATTAAAACTATGTCCAGTAGATAAACCTGTACTTGAACTCACCCGTGGCTTTTGCTGATTCTCAGCCAGTTCTGCTTGTAAACGCGCTTGCTTTAAAGTCATCCCTGCAACGGCCAAATCGGCATTTTTTGCTAGCACGGCATCGACCAGTTGATTAAGCTGTGCATCGCCAAATAACATCCACCATTGATCGGCATAAATGGCTTGTTGGCGTTGTTGAACAGTTGCACGATCATATTGAAACTGGGCAGGCGTTTGTACCGCGGGTGCTTGATAAGGTGTTTTAACCACAGCTGCACAGCCAACCAACGTGCTACCAAGCAGCATCGCGGTACAAAGGCGCGTTAATAAAAAAGGCATATTTTTTTCCTTATTCTCTGGCAAGTGCTGCAACAGGGTCGAGTTTGGCTGCATTTTTTGCAGGCAAGAAACCAAACACCACACCAATCAAAGTCGAGCATACAAATGCGGCGATAATCGACGTGGTTGAGTAGGCAACCCCGAAATTGTCCCCAGCAAATTTTTGAATGATTTGTCCTAGACCCAGCGAGAGCAACACGCCTAACACCCCACCAATCAGGCAGACTAAAATAGCTTCAATCAGGAACTGCTGCAAAATATCACTTTGACGTGCACCCACCGCCATCCGAACCCCAATTTCTTGCGTCCGTTCGGTCACTGAAACCAACATAATATTCATTACACCAATACCGCCCACCACCAAAGAAATCACGGCAATTGCAGAAACCAATAGGGTCATGGTACTGGTGGTCTTTTCAATGGTTTGGCGAATACTATCGCTGTTCATGGTGAACACATCTTGTTGACCATGGCGCAAGGTGAGTAAGTTCACAATTGCGTTTTCAGCCGCGCTAGTGGAGTACTTATCATTGATTTGCACCACGATATTGCGCACATTACTTTGACCGAGCATACGACTCATGACCGTGGTGTAGGGCATATATACATTCAACGTATCATCGGAACCCATAGCGCTGGTTTGTGGTTCGACTACACCAATAATGCGTGCAGGAACACTGCCCAAAAGTACAACTTGCCCAATCGGACTGCTACCATCACTAAAAAACTGTTTTTGTGTATTGGTGTCAATGACCAAGTCTTGGGTGCGGTCACGGACGCTCCGCTGGTCAAAGGTTTGTCCATTTTTGAAGGTCAGGCCTTTCACTGTGAAATAATCGCCACCGACACCATTAATGGTGGCATTGGCTTCACTTTGTTGATAGCGAATGGTTTTGGATGAACTCACCATGGGACTGACCGCACTCACATACGGTTGGGTGGCGAGCGCTTCAGCATCGGCAGGAACAAGGGTTTTAAAGTTGGCCGTTTTGGAGTTGTCACCAAAACCACGACCTTGGAACACCGTAATGGTGTTGGTTCCTAAACTACTGATGTTACTTAAAATCTGCTGTTGCGACCCATTTCCTAAAGCCACCACCGTTACAACCGAGGCAATCCCGATAATAATGCCGAGCATGGTCAAAAAGGTTCGCATGCGGTGTGCATTCATGGACAAAAGTGCCATACGAAAGGCTTCACCTAAACGGTCGAGTAGGGAACTCCATGCAGAGACACTTTTATTTTTTTCTTGTTGGGCAGAAATCGCAGTTTCTGCATCAGGGTCGCTGTGTAGTTCAGTGTCGTGCTCAGGTTGATTGACTCGGTCTGCAATGATTTGCCCATCACTGATCTCGATAATCCGCGAAGCATTTTTCGCCACTTGCATATCGTGGGTGACCAAAATAATGGTATGACCCGCGGCATTTAACTCACGCAAAATCCGCATCACTTCCACGCCACTATGCGAGTCTAGGGCACCTGTCGGTTCGTCAGCGAGAATGACATCACCGCCATTCATCAATGCTCGTGCAATCGAGACACGTTGTTGCTGCCCCCCAGAAAGTTGACTTGGTCGGTTTTGAGTTTTATTGCCCAGTCCCAATTCTGTCAGTAAAGCAGTGGCACGTTGTTTACGCGCATATGGTGTTGCCCCTGCATAAACTGCAGGGACTTCAACATTACCTTCTGCGGTTAAGTCGCCTAAAAGGTGGTAACGCTGGAAAATGAAACCAAAATACTCACGACGTAGTTCGGCCAACTGATCTGGTTCGAGTTTACCCGTTTCGCGACCATTGACCTGATAACTTCCTGAGGTCGGGCGGTCGAGACAGCCCAAAATATTCATCAGGGTCGATTTACCTGAACCTGACTGGCCGACAATAGCAACTAACTCACCTTCGTAAATGGTCAGATCAATGCCTTTGAGAATTTGGACAGTACTTTCGCCAGCAGGAAACTCTCGCACCAAATTGCTGACTTCAAGCAAGGCTTTTTTGGTCATGCTTACATTCCCATTGGTGGACTGTTGCGACGGCGGTTGCTGCTATTGGCAGAAGCGGCAGTATTCTCCGAACTGTCTGCAATCACCACTTGATCACCTTCTTTTAAGCCTGCAAGCACTTGTGCATTGACGCGGTTATTAATCCCCACCAAAATTTGTTTGGGTTGAGCTGAGCCGTCCGCTTGTAAGACACGAACTACGCTCAGTGTAGCTTTGCCTTCTTTAAGCAATTGTTGTTGTGCTGCATTTAAATTCAGACGTTCAAGACGTGGACCTTGAGGTCGGTCTGAGTCTGATTTACTTTGTGTCGATGACGCAGCTTGCGTATTTGAGCTGCTGTTACGCTTTGCATTTGCAGGACGAGTTGAAATTGCAGAAGAAGGGACTAATAACGCATTTTTTGCAGAATCGAGCACGATGTAGACTTGTGCAGTCATATCAATACGTAACTTGCCATCATGGTTGGGTACATCAAATAGAGCATTGTAGTAAATTGCGGTGCTGGTTGATGTGCTGGTGGTACTTTCATCGGTAATCGAATCTGGTGCAGGCTCAACTTGACGTAGGCTAGCATAACGCTTGCTGTCATCACCTAAAGTGGTGAAATACACCTGTTGGCCTTTTTCAACTTTCATGATGTCCGCTTCACTGACCTGCGCCTTAATGGTCATGTTTTGCAATTTTGCAATTTTAACAATAGTCGGCGCACTTTGATTGGCGTTTACAGTTTGACCTTCCTCAGTCACGATCGCCACCACGGTACCATCAGTAGGTGCCACAATGCGGGTATAACCTATATTGGTTTGTGCAGTCGACTTGGTTACTTTTGCAGATTCAATCTGTGCATCAATCGCTTTAATCTGTGCTTGCGCTGTTTTATAGCTGGCCTCAGCCGATTCTAATTCTGCTTTTGATGTGGCATCTTGCGCATACATTTGTTGTTGACGCTTATATGCCAGTTGCGCCTCATTAAGACTGGCTTCTTGTTGTAGACGCTGCGCTTGCAAATTTTTAATATTGGCTTCTGCTGTTTTGAAGCTGTTTTCTTGGGTGGTTGAATCAATCTGAGCAATCAATTGACCTTGTTTAACTTCATCGCCAAGTTGCACATACATTTTCTGTACTTGACCTGAGACCTGTGCGCCGACACTCACCAGTTTAGTTGCATCTAAAGTACCTGTCGCCAATACCGTATTTTCAAGATCACCACGAGTGACAGATTCGCTAATATACTGTGGTTGTTCTTGTTTTGGTTTGAAATATGTCCACGCGACATAAGCAAGTACGGCAACACACAGTACCGTGATAACCATTTTGACAGCTTTTATTTTTTGCATTGGAATCAGGGAGTAAACAGAATTGCAGATAGTATAAAAGCGAAATACGGATAAATCGTGAATTTTTTGAACAAATAGAAATGATTATTATTTTAAAAAGACTCGTTGCGGTAATTTAAGCGGGAAAGAGTGACTTTCCACACAGCGTTGCAATGGCTTGCATCACGACATGTTCAGCATTTTCATGCCCCAAACCTTTGATCGAAGCATCAATGCGAAGCAGGAGACTGGGCCACGTTAAAAAGCACTGCGGGTTCAGTCGACGTAAGGCGTGTTGATAGACGCTGACTTTATTCTTCCAAATCCCCAGTTGCAGTGCATTTTGCGGTTGCTCAAACAGTTGCATGAGTAAACGCATTTCTTTGCTGATGCTCCACAAAATCAGACTAAGGGGTTCACCTGAGGCAATCAGGTATTGGTAAATTTTAATCGATTGCGCCAGATTGCCTTCGAGCAGAGCGTCACTCAAATCGAAAGTACTATAGCGGGACTGGTCTTGTAAGCAGGCATGTAAATGATCAATCTGAATCAGCTCAACCTCGGCAAAAGTGTCGCTGACACGCATTAAGCTATTTTTAGCTGCAAGTAAGTTGTGTTCATGGTGTTGTTCTAGCCACTGCCATGCATCCTGACTCAGTTTAACCCCAAGCTTATCTGCTTCAATGCTTAAAATCTGCTGACGGTCACGCGGATAATTCGCGGTCAGGGCAACATGCACTCCATTGGCTTCAACCGTTTGGAAAAAGCCCGTTTTTAGGCTGGCGCTGTCCTGTTTTGGCATCACCACCAAAAGCAAGTTCTGTTCATTGCTTTGGATATAGCTTTTTAGCAACTTTAAAGCGTTAGCATCGGGCTTAATATTGCCATGAACTTCAATGGCAAGCTGACTTGAAAATAAGGACAAGCTGTTGAGTGCATTAAAGACATTTTTCCAGTCATTGACATTGTTGATGTCATGCCGTTGTCGTTCAATCTCTTGCTTTTGCCAACTTGCTCGAAATGCATCCAGTAAATTTTGCTCAAGCAATGGTTCTTGACCTTGCATAATCCACGCGCCGCGAGCTTCATCGACACGTTTTAGGGCCTGCAAATAGTCAAGTTTCATTGTTAAACCTTACTGCTGTGCTGGTGGTAGGCGGTTCGAAGAAATCTGACGCACAATTTGTTGAGCGACATCATCCACGATGACTTGATTCAAATAGTTTTTCTCTTGGTCATCGGTATTGACGGTTTCAACGTTGTATTGATAACTACGCGTTGCAACTACGGTCCGTGGTTCAGTGATTGGACGGCCTTGTGCATCTTCAATACGGAAGGTGACATTGAGGCGTAATAATACTTCAATCAGTTTACCGTTCAACTCTAAACGCTGCGGTTTATAATCTAGCACGCGAAGCACATAGGCATCTGATCCAGTGCTCAGCTGTACACCCGACGCACCTAAATAAATGGCCAATTTTTCATGCAGTTCATCGGTGTTCTTCGGAAGCACCAAATTCATTTTTGAATAAGCAATCGGTGTTGCGCTTGGATTGGTGCCTTTTAAATGAAAGCCACACCCGACCAAGCCAGCACTTAGGCCACAAGTTAAAACAATAGCTGCCAAACGTTTGCCTAAATGCATGTGTTGTCCTCTGTTTGCTCTTTTTGATAAAAGAAAAATAATATGTCGTGATTGTATGTGCAAAGCCCGTTGACTGGCAACGGGCTTTGTTTGGGTTTTGTTTAGAAATCCCTCCCGACCTCCCTTTGAAAAGGGAGGAGTTCCCCTCTTTAATGAAGAGGGGTTAGGGGAGATTGAATTAAACCACCAAATTCACTAATTTATTTGGCACCACAATTTCTTTCTTGGTTGGACCTGTCAAGAATTGTTGAACTTCTGGCAAGGCTTTAGCCAATGCAAGCAATTCATCTTTCGATGTATCGACAGGCACTTCTAATTTGCCACGCAGTTTACCATTCACTTGAACCACAATCGTTTGCGTATTACGTGTGAGTGCAGATTCGTCTACAGTCGGGAACAACACGCTGGTTAAGTCCAGTCCGAATTCAGCCAATAAAGTCTGGCTTAAATGTGGTGCAAATGGTGCAAGTAAAGTTAAAAGTGTTGTAATCGATTCACGAGCAACCGCAACATCATTATCATTTTTCGCTTCAAACTTATTGTTCGCATTTAATAGTTCCATCATTGCTGCAATAGCCGTGTTAAAGGCATGGCGGCGTTCGATGTCATCACCCACTTTTTGAATGGTTTCATGCGTTTTACGACGTAAGTCTTGTGCTTCTGTAGACAGTTGAGCAGTATCAATTGCAGATGCTGCATTGCCTTTTTCAAGGAAACTTGCAACCAAACGCCATACACGTTTCAAGAAACGGTTTGCGCCTTCTACACCTGCATCAGACCATTCGAGTGATTGATCTGGTGGCGCTGCAAACATCATAAATACACGTGCTGTATCTGCACCGTACTGATCAATAATGGCTTGCGGGTCGATACCGTTATTTTTCGACTTCGACATTTTCTCTTGGCCGCCAACAATCACGTCCTGACCATCACCTTGGTATTTCGCAGACAGAATACGCCCTTTTTCATCACGTTCGAGGTCGATATCTGCAGGGTTAAACCAAGTTTTCTTGCCTGATTCAGCTTCACGGTAATAAGTGTCTGCCAAAACCATACCTTGAGTTAACAGATTGGTAAATGGTTCATTACCTTGTACTACACCTTCATCACGCATCAATTTGTGGAAGAAGCGTGCATAAAGTAAGTGCAGAATCGCGTGTTCAACACCACCGATGTATTGATTTACTGGAAGCCATGTTTGAGCAGCTTCAGGTTTAACTAAACCATCAGTAAAATCAGGAGATGCATAACGTGCATAGTACCAAGATGACTCTACAAAGGTATCTAAAGTATCAGTTTCACGACGCGCATCACCACCACAGCTTGGGCAAGAGGTTTGATAAAACTCAGGCATCTTGTTCAATGGGTTCCCCGAGCCATCAGGTACGACATCAGTCGGTAAGACCACTGGAAGTTGCTCTTCAGGTACAGGAACCTGACCACATTTTTCACAGTTGATCATTGGAATTGGACAACCCCAATAACGCTGACGCGATACACCCCAGTCACGTAAACGGAACTGAACTTTGGTGCTTGCAAGAGTTGTTGGTTCTAATTTTGCAAGGAACGCATCATAAGCAGCTTGAAAGTCTAAACCGTCAAATTCTGCTGAATTGACCAATTTACCTTCTTTAGAGCCGTACCATTCTTGCCATTGTGCAGCATCAAAGTCTGCATCGTCTGCACCTTGAGCATCAATCACTTGTTTAATGGTTAAGCCGTATTTATTGGCAAATTCAAAATCACGTTCGTCGTGTGCAGGTACAGCCATCACAGCGCCAGAGCCATAAGACATCAACACGTAGTTGGCAATCCAAACAGGAATGTCTTCACCAGTGACAGGATGCTTCACAGACAGACCTGTTGCCATACCTTTCTTTTCAGCGGTAGCTAAGTCAGCTTCTGCGACTGAACCCATACGGCATTCTTCAATAAATGCTTTTAAAGCATCATTGCTTTCAGCGGCTTTCAGCGCCATTGGATGTTCTGCTGCAACTGCAACATAAGTCACACCCATTAAGGTGTCAGCACGTGTGGTGAATACAGTAAGGCCGTCTGCGTAAATTTCAGGATTCGCTGAAGGGAAGGTGATATCCATCCCTTGTGAGCGACCAATCCAGTTGCGTTGCATGGTCAAGACTTGTTGTGGCCAACCATCTTTTAAGGTATCTAAATCGTCTAATAATTCTTGTGCATAGTCGGTGATGCGGAAGTAATACATTGGAATATCACGTTTTTCAACCAACGCACCTGAACGCCAGCCACGACCATTTTCAACTTGTTCATTGGCCAGTACCGTCTGATCCACAGGATCCCAGTTTACTGTTGAAAGTTTACGGTAAATGAGGCCTTTTTTATAAAGTTGTACAAATAACCACTGTTCCCAGCGGTAGTATTCAGGGGTACACGTTGCAAATTCACGATCCCAATCGACTGATAGACCTAATTTTTTTAATTGGTCACGCATATATGCGATGTTTTCAAAGGTCCATTTTGCAGGTGCAACTTGGTGTGCAATTGCAGCATTTTCAGCAGGTAAACCAAAAGCATCCCAACCCATAGGTTGCAGGACAGTTTCCCCTTTGAGACGGTGGAAACGGCTGATGACATCACCAATAGTGTAGTTACGCACATGACCCATATGCAGTTTGCCACTTGGATAAGGGAACATCGAGAGGATATAACGACGTGGACCTTCTACAGAGTCGGCAACTTTAAAGGCTTTACGAGCTTCCCAGTCTTGTTGGACGGTAGGTTCAATCGCGCTCGCTTGATATTCAGGGTCAATGTGAGTAGTCATATACGTATGTAGAACAATGGTTAAAAAGTTTGTTGCACAGCATAGCGCAAAATGCACCTAAAAGTGAATTTTGCGCTATGTTTTGTGCAGGAAATTAAACAAGCTGAAAATAAATCTGGAACCGTACGGAATGATTAAACCGCAGGGCGGACTTGTTGGCCTTGTTGAAGTGCTTCATTCGCTTCACGTCGTTGATTTTCTAAATCAAGCGCTGGTGCTGGGGCTGCGCTTGGTACAGCATTGGGGGGAGCTGGTACGGTATTTGGCATATTGGCAGGTGGGGGTGCTTCCGGTGAAGCAGCTTGTGGCGAATTTTTCCAACCATAGGTATCGACTTTACCCTTTTTCTTTGCTGTTTTGGGTGGAGGTGTTGTGGTGTAATGTGTCGAGCCTTGGCTATCAACCCACTTATAATACGTCTTGGCAAAGCTTTGTGTACTGCCCATTGCAAGCCCCATCCCCACCAAACATGCTGCCATTCTTGCAAACTGAATACTCATCTACCATTGTCCTTTTTATATCCGTAGTCATTGGATTTTATCGGGTTTATCGTTGTCGTTATTTTATGCCAATTTTAGAGCAATAAGCAGTGTTTGATGCGTTTTTCATCTGAGTTTTTTGAAATATTTTGCAGGTCAAATCCTCAGTTCAAAGTGTGAAATATGCGTTATGACACAGTATGAAAATAAGAAGGTTGTGCTAAAACCTGATGTACAAATGCTGATCTACACTTAAAAATGAAAAAACCTGAGATAGATGTTGGATTTAAATTTGGGTGAATATCTTATTAAACTTATTTATGGGTTTTATTATGTTTTTTTATTAATAAATTCAGTGAAATAGAAATCTATTTGTTTTTGCACTAAAAAACCAAGAAAAAGCAGCTCAGTTTTGTTTGTCCGTGATGAATAAAAAATAAACGCTCTGTAAATAAACAAAAAAAAGCTAATTTTTAAACTTGACTTTAGTCACGAAACTCCTAAAAATGCTGTCTTTAGTTTTATATGCCTTTACTCGATCACCCTTCGATAAAGTGTCATTTCATGCAATGGACACGCTTTCTAGCCGAGACCGTGAACAAAGTAAAAAAATGTGTTTATCCCAACACGTTTTAGATCTCATATTGCTCAAACAGCATACAGATCAGAATTTTTTCCTATTGCTATGAAAACTAAGAAATATGTGTGCTATAACAGTGCAGACAATCAATGAATGAAACACTGCTGGTGCCTTCCACCATTGCAGTGATAAAGATTAGGGTGAATCACGTTGGAACTTTTATCTGGTGGTGAAATGCTCGTTCGCGCATTGGCGGACGAAGGCGTTGAACATGTATTTGGATACCCAGGCGGCGCAGTTTTACATATCTACGACGCGTTCTTTCAACAAGACAAAATCAATCATTACCTCGTGCGCCATGAACAAGCTGCTGGTCATATGGCGGATGCTTACTCACGCGTAACAGGTAAGACGGGTGTGGTCCTCGTGACTTCAGGTCCGGGTGCAACCAATACTGTGACTCCAATTGCAACGGCTTATATGGACTCAATCCCAATGGTGATTTTGTCAGGTCAGGTTGCGTCACATTTAATTGGTGAAGATGCATTCCAAGAAACAGATATGGTCGGTATTTCTCGTCCAATCGTAAAACATAGTTTCCAAGTGCGCCATGCCAGCGAAATTCCTTCGATTATTAAGAAGGCATTTTATATTGCAGCTTCTGGTCGTCCAGGTCCAGTTGTGGTCGATATTCCAAAGGATGCAACCAATCCTGCTGAGAAATTTGCTTACGAATACCCAGAAAAAGTGAAGATGCGTTCGTATCAACCGCCGCATCGTGGTCATTCAGGTCAAATTCGTAAAGCGATTGAAGAGCTGATTCACGCTAAACGTCCTGTGATTTATTCAGGCGGTGGCGTGGTTCAAGGGAATGCTTCTACACAGTTAACTGAACTGGCGCATATTTTGGGCTTCCCAGTCACCAATACCTTGATGGGGCTTGGTGCATTTCCTGGCAATGATCAACAGTTTATTGGCATGTTGGGTATGCATGGTACCTATGAAGCCAATATGACCATGCACAATGCTGATGTGATTTTGTGTGTCGGTGCGCGTTTCGATGACCGTGTGACCAATAATCCAGCAAAATTCTGTCCAAATGCCAAAGTGATTCATATTGATATCGACCCTGCGACGATTTCAAAAACCATCATGGCGCATATCCCGATCGTGGGTGCGGTAGAACCTGTCCTTCAAGAAATGTTGACACAGTTGAAACAAATGAATGTGTCTAAACCAAATCCTGAAGATATCGCTGCTTGGTGGGCGCAAATCAATGAATGGCGTAAAGTTCATGGCATGCGTTATGAGTCTGGTGCAAACGGCGTAATGAAACCACAACAAGTGGTGGAAGCGTTGGATAAAATCACCAATGGTGATGCGATCATTACTTCTGACGTAGGTCAGCATCAAATGTTTGGTGCGAACTATTATAAGTATAAACGTCCACGCCAATGGATTAACTCAGGTGGCCTAGGCACCATGGGTGTTGGTTTACCCTATGCGATGGCGGCGAAATTGGCTTTCCCTGACCAACAAGTGGTGTGTATCACAGGTGAAGCATCGATTCAAATGTGCATTCAAGAGCTTTCGACGTGTAAGCAATATGGCCTGAACGTAAAAATCCTCTGCTTGAATAACCAAGCTCTAGGAATGGTGAAGCAGTGGCAAGATATGAACTATGAAGGACGTCACTCAAGTTCTTATATTGATTCATTGCCTGACTTCCCGAAATTGATGGAAGCCTATGGTCATGTTGGTATTCAAATTGACCATGCGGATGAGCTAGAGTCGAAGCTTGCTGAAGCAATGGCGATCAACGATAAATGCGTATTTATTAATGTGATGGTTGACCGTACAGAGCATGTTTATCCAATGCTTATTGCAGGTCAGTCAATGCAAGATATGTGGTTAGGTAAAGGGGAGCGCACGTCATGAGACACATTATCTCTGTACTTGTAGAAAACGAAGCTGGTGCGCTTTCTCGTTTGGTGGGTTTGTTTTCTCAACGTGGTTATAACATTGAGACTTTAAATGTTGCACCAACCGAAGATCCGACCTTATCTCGTTTGACATTAACGACTTATGGCGATGACCATAAAATTGAACAAATCACCAAACAGCTCAACAAATTGGTTGAAGTGGTGAAAGTGGTTGACCTGTCTGAAGGTGCGCACATTGAGCGTGAGTTGATGTTGATTAAAGTCAAATCACTTGGCTCGGCACGTGCTGAAATTAAACGAACTGCGGACATTTTCCGTGCGCAAATTGTTGATGTCACCCCAACGACTTACACCATTCAAATCGCGGGTACGACTGAAAAAATTGATGGTTTTATTGATGCGTTAGCAGAAAACACCATCCTAGAAGTTGTACGCTCAGGTGTTTCAGGCATCGCGCGTGGCGAAAAAGTTTTAACCATTTAATTAATTAACACGATTCAACCTCCTTTTGAGAAAGAGGAGGATTTCATCAAACAATAAACCCCTTGATGGAATTACAGAATACCAAGCATTTTAGCGGAGACAGCAATGCAAATTTTTTACGATAAAGACTGCGACTTATCTATCATCCAATCTAAGAAAGTAGCGATCATTGGTTACGGTTCACAAGGTCACGCACACGCGCTTAACCTTAAAGATTCTGGTGTAGACGTAACTGTAGGTTTACGCGCTGGTTCTACTTCTTGGAAAAAAGCTGAAAATTCAGGTCTTAAAGTTGCTGAAGTTCCTGCTGCAGTTGCTCAAGCTGACGTAGTCATGATCTTGACTCCAGATGAGTTCCAATCACAACTTTATCGTGACGTGATTGAGCCAAACATCAAAGAAGGTGCAACATTAGCATTTGCTCATGGTTTCTCTGTTCTTTATAACCAAGTTGTTCCACGTGCTGATCTTGACGTAATCATGGTTGCACCAAAAGCACCAGGTCATACAGTACGTTCTGAATACCAACGTGGTTCGGGTGTTCCTGACTTAATCGCGATTCATCAAGATGCGTCTGGTAATGCACGTAACCTAGCACTTTCTTATGCTTCTGGTGTAGGTGGTGGTCGTACAGGTATCATCGAAACTTCATTCCGTGAAGAAACTGAAACTGACTTATTTGGTGAGCAAGCAGTTCTTTGTGGTGGTGCTGTAGAACTTGTGAAAATGGGATTCGAAACTTTGGTAGAAGCAGGTTATGCACCTGAAATGGCTTACTTTGAATGCTTACACGAACTTAAGTTAATCGTTGACTTGATGTTCGAAGGTGGTATTGCAGATATGAACTATTCAGTATCGAACAATGCTGAATATGGTGAATACGTAACTGGTGTTGAAGTGATCAACGAACAGTCTCGTGAAGCGATGCGTAATGCACTTAAACGTATCCAATCTGGTGAATACGCGAAGATGTTTATTAACGAAGGTGCGTTGAACTACCCATCAATGACTGCTCGTCGTCGTCAAAACGCAGCACATGGTATTGAAGTAACAGGTAATAAACTTCGTGCAATGATGCCGTGGATTCAAGCGAACAAAATCGTTGATAAAGAGAAGAATTAATTTCTCGAATCAATTGATTTGAATGCGAAAACCCACTCTATTTGAGTGGGTTTTTTCTATTTTTATTGTTACGTGCCTCAAAAAGATGAAAGCAGTGCTTTCATCTTTTTCGTACTTTGGATTCAAGCAAACAAGATTGTAGATAAAGAAAAGAACTAAGGTTACGTTACGTGCCTTTAAAAATGGGAAAGCAATGCTTTTCCATTTTTTTTGTACCTTAGATTCAAGCGAACAAGATTGTAGATAAAGAAAACAACTAAGTTTCTGATCTAGCTGATTTTAAGTGGTAAAACCCTGTCTCGTCAGGGTTTTTTTATTGATCTACTATCATGTTTTATGTGGGGCAAAGCTATTAATTAAAAAGATGTGAGTATAAATAGGGCCATGATATGGCTATCGGTACACAGCTATAAGTTGATCTTACCAGTGTTCAAAATCGTTATATGGAGTCCACGTTTATTTCATTTCAGTGCTAGATATATGGGTAGCATATATGGTCCAAAAACTATTGGATTAATAACGTATCCATGGGCTTTATTGCAATAAATGAAACTCTCAAAAAAGTGTACCTATCATTACGTTTGGGTTTTTAGTGTGAGTTTTTGATTTCTAAAATAGTAGGTCATGTAAATTTAAGGCTTGATTATTTGATTTTAGTCATGTTGTTCAATCACTGAAATTGGGTAAATAGCATGTGAATAAACTTTGGATTTTAGCAAGATGATCGACCTGAATTGAAAAATTGATGGAAATGTAAAGTAAAAAAAAGATGAAAAATGAATTTTTTAGCGGGTTAAGAAATTATTCACCCAAATATGTAATTAAATGTAAATTTGAAATGTTAAAAATTTCTAAGATAAAACAGAGATCTACTTAAAATATAAAAAAGCACTAAAATTGTGCATCACTGAAAGTGGTGTAACTATTTTCAGGGGTTTATTAAATTAATTAATAAATAAAATAACAATAAAAACAATATATTAATTTTACTTTGTTGAGGTTTTAAAGTTGGGTCTCTATTTGAGTGAAAAAGGCTGCATAGATGATTTTTTATACAGAATAACTAGAATAAAAACACGCTTAAGAAAAGCTTGGTAGCCAAACAAGGTCCAGTTTAATTAAGGGTAACCATAACAATTAATCAGGTTTTAAAAGAAAAATCTCGGAGAGTAGCTATGAATAAAATACTTCAAGCATCACTAGTTGCAACACTATTAGGTGCAGGTTCTACAGCCCTTTATGCAGAGGATGATTCAGCATCACGCCCTAGTTATAACTGGGGGAACTGTACTTCTCTAGGTTGTGAAAAAGATATTCCTATTAAATTAGAAATCCCTAAAAAATGTGAAGTGCTTGGCGGTAGTGCCATTACGTTAAGTAAAGATGGTGGTCCAAAAACTTCAAGCTATACTGTGCGTAGTAATACCCACTATACGCTTAACATTCAAACAGCGAATGCTGGAACTTCAAATACTACTTTTGTGAAGCACGAAGATGATGCTAACGTTAAAGTTCCAACAACAATTACTACGGCTAAAGCAGGCGGCGGCAGTGTTGGTTGGGGTAATTCAAACCATGCAGGATTAGCGGATGATATCTACACAGTGACAGTGAATAACTCTGCAGTCAGTGCCTTCCAACGTGCGGGTACATACAACGATACTTATAAAATTAAAGTTTACTACTAATTTATTTAAACTAAGCCTAACTTGATTACAGTATCAGGTTAGGTTTTTTAAAATTATAATAAGGGGTGTAATATGAAAAGAATAATATCAATTTTGGTGTCTTCGATGCTGTATATGTCGGGAACACATGCTGGTGTTTCAGTTGACCCAGTTCAAATGTATATTCAAAATCCCGCAAAGCAAAGAACAACAACATTAACCCTAGAATCTAAAGATGAGACAGAAAAGAGAATTTTTGAAGTAAAAGCATTTAAGTGGACGCAAAAAGAAAATGGCGAAAACGTACTGGAGCCTGATAACTCCTTAATTATTAATCCTAAAAACTTTATTTTGCAGCCGAATGGTAAACAGACTATTCGTGTGGGCTTTAACCGTCCCATTGAGTCTATTTTAAGTGGACAGCAAGAAGGTACATGGCGTGTGATTGTTGATGAAATTCCACAGGCTGTAAAAGAATCTTCAGTAAATTTTCTGGTTAGCTTTAATTTACCCCTCTTTGTTGGTAAGCAGGAAGATATTAAACTAAATTTCAACGTTGAAAATAATAAGCTGATTGTTAAAAATAATGCAAAATCGCATATTCAAATCGCAAATTTGAAAATTGTAGATGCAAATAAAAAAGAAGTCTTTAAAACGGAAACCATGAATTATTTGCTTGCAAATAAAAGCGCGTCCTATGATTTAAACAAAATACGAATATCAAATCCTAAAAATTATTATGTTCAATTGTTTACTGATAAGAACGATAAAATGGTGGAGCTCAAATTCTCGGATTAGTTTGAGGTGGGGAGTTTACGATGAATACGAAAATAAGAATACTTATCGCTATTCATATTTTTTTTGCACTAAATGTGAATGCCAGTGAGGGTATGCTGGAAGAAAATATTGCGAATCTTTGGATTAATGATCTAGATCATCATACAGATGTCGCCTTATTAAAGCAGGGAGATCAATATTATCTTGAATGTCAGGTACTGGCAGAACGTCAAATTTCAACTGCGCAATTAAAAACCTTAGCTTCGCGACCAGAATTCTGCTTGGTGTCATCAAGTAGTGTTCAGTCAACTTTTGATGATTCATCGCAATCCATTAAGCTCACGATTCCAACAGAACTTTTTGAAACGGACTTTAATGCATTAAACAATAGCATCATTCCTGAAAAGGCCAGTTTTGGCGGTTTCATAAATTATGATTTTCTTTATGCAACTAGTAATTCTAATAACTCTTATAGTGGACTGATGGAGTTAGGGGTTTTCAAAGATTATTGGATCATGAAAAACTCGATGTTGTATCAGAATACCCCCACAGATGAGCGAGTGGTTCGCTTAAGTAGTAGTGTCGATTTTGAATTTTCTAAACATATGACCCGCTTAACGGTAGGGGATACTACAACTACATATAACCCTTTGATTAATTCTTTACGTTTTGCAGGTTTAAATTGGGGGACGAATTACACTGAAAGACCGAATTTTGTGTACTGGAATATGCCAAGTTTACAAGGGAGTGCGCGCGTTCCTTCTACTGTTGATTTATATATAAATGGCGTAAATATTTATAATCAGAAGGTCAGCCCTGGTGATTATAACTTACTAATGGGGGCACAAATCCAACAAGCTGGTAATGCGCAAATTGTAGTTGAGGATGTACTCGGGAATCGAAGTGTACAAAGCTTTCCTATTATGGTGACCAATAGACTATTACGATCTGGTTTGAATGAATATAGTGTTGCAGCAGGTAAACTTCGTTATAACTATAATGTGGATAGTAGCGATTATAGGGACTTCTTTGTGAATACTTATTTTCGCAGAGGTATGTCAAACTCAACAACGTTAGGAAGCAATTTATCTTACAGTAAAGATATACAAAATATAGGGTTCATGTGGACACAAGCGATTAGTAATATTTTTGTTCTCGATAGTGTTGTTCTTGCTTCTCATGATGATGAAAACCAATTTAATTATTCCTATGGGTTATCCGCAAGTAAAGACTTTGGTCGATTTTCAATGGGCGCGAGTTCAAAATATACAGAAAAAGATTTTAAATTTTTAGGAGATGAGTTAGGTGCCAATTCTAACTATCCGAAATTTGAAAATCTTGCATATTTTGGTATGAGTAATGTGCCCTATTTGCATAATCTAAATATTAACTATGCAGAACAAAAATATTATGAAAATCCTGATTTTCCTAATAGTAACCAAAAGGTAATAAATGTTGGGTTTAATCGGAATTTTGGTCGTCGAATTTCATTTGGTTTAAGCTATTTCAACTCTTTTGGTGACAGGAAAGACTCAGGCGGCATTCTTTCACTTAGCTACAGTTTTGATAATAAGTCCGTTTACTTTAGTCAATCAGCTGACCAAAATACAAATCTCCAGTTGGTGAAATATGATTCCAATCAAGTCGGTTTCGATTATTCTCTTGGAGTAAACCGTCGTAGTGAAGACACGATGTTTAACTTTAATGGTGTTGTTAAAACAGATGTAGGAGATTTAGATTTCTATCATGTGCAAGGTCGTGAAGATCGTGAATCACAGTTAAATTATCGAGGAGCAGTTGTTTGGTTGGGTAATAAAATAAGTTTTACTAAAATGGTTGATAATGCATTTACTTTAGTCAAAGTAGGGGATTATCAAGATATTGATATTTTAAGATCGCTGACCTATGTTGATAAAACCAATAAAAAGGGATATGCCTTTATTCATGATGTTATTCCTTATGTTAAATACGACATTGCATTTGATCAAAATCAACTACCTATCGAAGATAAAATACAGTATTCAAGCAAACAATTAACGGCTTTAAATCAACGCGGTTATATCATCAATTTCCCAGTATTCCATGCAAAACAAGTTACTGTTAAGCCAGTAGACAGTAACAATCGGTCTTTTGCTGCTGGTTCAGAGCTTTATATTGATAATAATGGTGAAGGAGAGGTTTATCCGATTTCTACCGATGGTAGCGTAACGCTTTATGGTTTAATTCCGGGAACATATAAGATACAAATTAAAACTAAAGAAGCACGCAGTTGTTCGTCAGAACTTACAATTACAGATACTAAGAATGATGACAACTCATCAATACTGGATCTTCAGTGTAAATAAATGGAGTAGAGCCATGAAACTGAACATTATTATACTGCTGTTTTGTGTAGCGGCCACCCCAATAGCTTATGCAAAACAGTGTCAAATTGAGCGTTTAACTTCAAGCCAGTTGAACCTAAGTTCATCATATCTTAGTCAAGCTGCAACTTCTTTCTCAGTTGCTTGTGATAGTAATTACGCGATTAAATTCAATTCGCGTAATTTAACTAATGCAACAGGGAGTAGTTATTTAGTCAATGAGAAAAACTATAAATTGAGAACTCAAATGAATATTTCAGGAGCAAGTGCATCACGTTGGAATAGCCCTATTGCTCAACCAGCAACTGAGCAAAATAAGTTTGTAGTCTTGGTGCAATTGATGGAACGCCCAACTGCCTTAACCCCAGCAGGTGTGTATAAGGATAGCTTGTATATTAATTTGATGTTTTAAATTTTAGGCCTTTAAACTATTAATATGTAAAAAGATACCTACTAATCATAGGTGTCTTTTTATTTGATTGCATTCATTATCATCAAACTGTCAAATAGTTTAACTAAACTTGAGCGAAAATAAGAAAAGTTTGGAATAACATGATCGGTTCAATAACAACAAAATTATTCAAACAGCACAATTTTCCAGAAACTCAGCGGTTTTACCTCAAACAACAACATCAGCATAATATTCAGCAAGAACTCTCTATCCTTCAAGAAACACTTAAGCCAAAGTTAAAAATAACCATCGTGACGGAAACATGGTCACCAGAAATCAATGGTGTGGCGAACTCTTTATTACAACTGTGTAAAGGTTTGCAGAAACTGGGGCATCGTATTCAGCTCATTCGCCCAATACAAAAAACCATATGTACCGACTTTAAGGCAGAGCAGGAGTGTTTGGTTTGGGCGAAAAGCATTCCTAAATATGCCGATATGCAATTTGGTATGCCACAGTATGTCAAAGTCAGCAAAGCGATTGAATGCTTCGCACCAGATGTGGTCCATATTGTGACGGAAGGACCGTTGGGGTTGACGGCACTGTATGCTGCTCAAGCACATCAAATTCCAGTGTCTAGTGGCTTTCATTCAACTTTTCATGACTTTAGTCGCTTCTTTGATTTGGCTTTGCTGGTCAAACCGATTGAAAGTTATCTTCGCTGGTTTCATAACCATACGGTACTCACCTGTGTGCCGAGTCAAACGACGTTAAATCAACTTAAGGCCTTTGGTGTGATTTGCCCCTTGGTTGAGGTTGGGCGAGGGGTGGATACAACTCGCTTCCATCCAGAGCATCGCTCAGAACAATTGCGTCAGTGCTGGCAAGCAGATGCAAATACTTCTGTGTTGCTATATGTGGGACGTTTATCTCCAGAAAAAGAAGTCGATGTGCTCATTGAAAGCTATTTGAATATCAAGAAGCAGCAATCGCGCAAGTTGAAAATGGTGATTGTGGGCGATGGGCCAGATCGTAAGCGTTTAACTGAAATGGCAAATGGCTCAGATGTGATTTTTACGGGAAGCTTAACAGGTAAGTCACTTGCTCAAGCCTATGCCAGTGCAGATGTTTTTGTTTTTGCCAGTCAAATAGAGACTTTTGGTAATGTAATACTCGAAGCCATGTCCAGTGGCTTGCCCGTGGTGGCCTATAACTATGCCAGTCCGCAGCGTTATATCAAGCAAGGTATAACAGGGTGGTTAAGTCCTTTTGGACAAGTGGCACATTTTATGCAGACTATTATTCAACTGCCAGAGCAAAAGGTACTTAGATGTATGGGAACTCAAGCGCGTCAGGACATTGAAAGTGTGGGCTGGCAGTATCCTGTAAAACAGTTTGAGCAAGCCTTATATCATGCGGCAAATATTAAGGCAGCACCTTAGCCAATAGCTGTTTTAAAAGCGTCAGTGATAAAGATGAGTTGGGTAATTTTGATGAGTTTTAACTTAAATCATCAAACTGTCAAAAACACCCTTTAATATGAGCTTAACGAGAAGCGATTTTGATGCATTAAATCGTCATATAACAATGATTTTCCAGCTGAACTTTCAACATTGTTGTTAAGGAGAAGTGGTATGAATCTTAAAACTGCAAAAATAAGAATATTAGATTTAGATTTAAAGGGTTGTGTCTATCTCAATCATTTCTCCCATTCGCATGCTGTAGCCAATTTTTTTAAGCGGATCAGTCGATTGGGAGATGGCATCTTTTGGTACACGATGTTGGCTTTAACTTGGTTGTTGCAAGGATTGGTCTACAGTTTACAAATCGTGTATTTGGTGCTTGGTTCATTGTGCGGGACTTTAATTTATAAAGTTTTAAAAATCAAAACTATTCGCCCAAGACCCTATCAAGTACATCAGGTGATTCGAATGGGTGAGCGACCGCTTGACCATTTTAGTTTTCCTTCAGGTCATACTTTACATGCGGTGATGGTCAGTACTTTATTGGGCTTTGTACAGCCCATTTTATTGGTGCTCATGTTGCCTTTTACTGTTTTGGTTGCCGCGTCACGCATGATTTTAGGGCTACATTATCCAAGTGATGTGTTGGTGGGAGCGGCTATAGGTGCGGTGGTAGCTGTTACTTTAATTTGTAGTGCACCATTTTTAAATATCGCGTTGTAAAAAGCCCAATTTTATCTCAAACAAACTAGCGCTTAAATTTCAGAGTTTGCTACAGTACAGTATCTTCTACATTGTGATGAGACTCCACCATGGGCTTACGTTGGTCAGACACTATTGATATTGCTATTGAGTTGTATGAAGCTCATCCAGATGTCGATCCGCAGTGGATTCGCTTTACGGACTTACATGCTTGGGTGTGTGCCTTACCAGACTTTAGTGATGATCCGACCAAGTCGACTGAAGGTTTGCTTGAAGCAATTCAAATGGCATGGATTGACGAAGCACGATAATCCTTGCATCGAAAAAAGCAACTTTTTACAGAGTAAAAGCAGAAAATTGTGCATTATGTCGGTATAATGCGCCAAAATTTTCATGTCTACATTGACTTAAGGAGCCAATCATGGCTATTGAACGTACTTTATCTATCGTAAAACCAGACGCAGTTGCTAAAAACCACATCGGTGACATTTTTGCTCGTTTTGAAAAAGCTGGTCTTCAAATCGTTGCAACTAAAATGAAACACTTGACTCAAACTGAAGCTGAAGGTTTCTACGCAGAGCACAAAGAACGTGGTTTCTTTGCTGACCTAGTTGCGTTCATGACTTCTGGTCCAGTTGTTGTTTCTGTTCTTGAAGGCGAAAACGCAGTTCTTGCTCACCGCGAAATTCTTGGCGCAACTAACCCTAAAGAAGCTGCTCCAGGCACTATCCGCGCTGACTTCGCTGTAAGCATCGACGAAAATGCTGCTCACGGTTCTGACTCTGTAGCATCTGCTGATCGTGAAGTTAACTACTTCTTCGCTCAAACTGAGATTGCTCCACGTACTCGTTAATTCGAAGTATTCAAACCAGATAAGTGTTATTATACTTATCTGGTTTTTTTATTCCCTGAATAAATTTCTGCTCGTTTATTGAGCTTCTCCTTTCATCGTTAGACATGGTTTAGGTAATACACATGAGTACTGAAGTGGTCGCTGTCTCTACAGTTTCGGCTGAACAGCAACAATCTCCATCCGCTCCTGCACAGCAAAATTCTGTTGCGAAAGTGAACTTACTTGGCATGTCACGTCCGCAGCTTGAAAAATTCTTCGAAGATATGGGAGAAAAAAAGTTTCGCGCAGGACAGGTGATGAAATGGATTCACCAGTTTTTTGTGACTGATTTTGCAGAGATGACCAATATCTCAGGCAAGTTACGTGAAAAACTTGAAAAACTTTGTGAAATTAAAGCGCCAGAAGTGGTGCATAAAAATTATTCTAAAGATGGTACGCGTAAGTGGGTGTTTCGTGTCGGTGAGGGCGAAGGCTCTTTGGTTGAAACTGTATTGATTCCTGCTGAGCATCGCAGTGGTTTGCGCCGTACTTTATGTATTTCATCTCAAGTGGGCTGTGCACTGGATTGTTCATTTTGTTCAACCGGTAAACAAGGCTTTCAGCGCGACTTAAACCCAGATGAAATTATTGGTCAGTTATGGGTTGCGAACTATTCTTATATGGAAGATGTGCCTGTAGCTGAGCGTGAGCGCTCGGTGACTAATGTCGTAATGATGGGGATGGGCGAGCCATTACTGAACTATGATGCCGTATTGAGCTCAATGCGTATTATGCTAGACGATTTTGCTTATGGTATGTCTAAGCGCCGTGTGACCTTATCGACTTCAGGTGTGGTGCCGAAAATTGATCAATTGGCACAAGATATTGATGTTGCATTGGCAATCTCCCTACACGCGCCAAATGATGAACTACGGAATGAGTTGGTTCCAATCAATAAAAAATATCCATTGGCACAATTGATTGCAGCATGTCAGCGTTATATCGCTAAAGACGGGAATGAAAGTGCACGTAAGCATGTCACGATTGAATATGTGATGTTGGATGGGGTGAATGATCATCCTGAGCATGCGCAGCAGATGATTAAACTGTTGAAGAACTTACCAAGTAAAATTAATTTAATTCCGTTTAATCCATTTCCACATGCGCCTTATGGTCGTTCAAGTCGCAACCGCATTATTTCTTTCCAAAAAACTTTGTCTGATGCTGGATTTGTGTGTACGATTCGTCAAACGCGTGGTGATGATATTGATGCTGCCTGCGGACAATTGGTCGGTCAAGTGGCTGATCGAACACGTCGTGCTGAGCAGTGGAAAAAGAAAGTAGCAGAGAAAAACGAGATTCTACGTTCACAAGGATAATATAAGGGGATGCCAATTGAAAAAACCCGTTTCTAAACTTTGCCTTGCGCTGACACTGGGTGTGTCAGTGTGGTACTTGGTGGGTTGCCAAACCGTGAATACGAAAGGTGATCCAAGTAAAGCAGTACAAGTTAGAACGCAGTTGGCGGCTGAATATATTAAGTCGAATGATTATGATGCTGCGAAACGTACATTGGATCAGGCATTAGACATCGACTCTCGTGATGCATCTGCAAATATGATGATGGGCGTGTTGTTACAGCGTGAAGGCAGTCCACAAAATGTGGAAAAGGCAGAGCGTTATTTTAAGCATGCAATTGCGGCTGAGCCAAAAAATGCACAGGCTCGTAACAACTACGGTACGTATTTATATCAAATTGGGCGTTATAATGACGCGATTGATCAACTTCGAGTTGCAGGTTCAACTTTAGGGTATGATCAACGTTATCGAGCATTGGAAAATTTAGGTCGTGCGTATCTACAAGTAGGTCGAGTGGCGGAAGCAGAAGCTGCTTTTAAACAAGCCCTACAGGTAAACTCAGGTGCCTATCTTGCCATGATCGAAATGGCGGAAATTTCATATTTACGTCAGCAAAATGCTGAAGCTACGCAGTACTATGTACAGTTTGTGCGAGCGGTTGGCGAGAAAAACTTAGATGCACGTGCGCTTTGGATTGGGATCCGAATTGCGCGAGCAAGTCATGACACGATGGGTTCGCAAGTACTGGTCAACCAGCTACGTGCATTGTATCCAGACAGTCAAGAATACAAACGTTATTTGCAATTACAGTACACTACTGAGGCCGTATGGAAGTAAATCCTAATTCACCACAATCGAATGGTTCTAGCAATGCTTTAGGAAATATCCAACGTCCGGGTGATTATCTTCGTCAAATTCGTATTACACAAAAACGTGAATTAAGCGACGTTGCCAAAGAGTTGAATATTCCACTCAAGACCTTAACTGCGCTTGAGCAGGACGAATATACAGCGCTTCCAGAAGCAACCTTCATTAAGGGTTACTATCGTACTTATGCGAAGTTCCTAAAAGTGGATGCTACTACGATTATTCAGCGTTTTGATGACATCTATGCCAATGATACGGGGCTATTGCCAAATCACGCATTGAATAATTCACCGATTAAAATCATGGGTAAATTACCCGGTTCTAACCGTGACCGTAACCGTAAATGGTTGAAACGTGGGCTGATTGCAATTGTTGTAATTGCGATTTTGGCAGCGTTGTTCGGTATGATTCAGAATTGGTCAGGCAGTACAGATGAGACTACGACTCCGCAGACGGAATCTGATGTACAAATCATCAATATGAATGGGGCTGCTGCAACCACAGGGGATCAGTTGAAGCTTGAGTTCAATCGTCCTACGTCTGTACATATTGTCGATTCAACTGGGAAAGTACTGGCAACAGGGCGTCAAGCCTCTACACTTGAGCTTGCGGGTGAGACACCTTTTCAAATTCGTATCGATGATGCCGCTGCTGTGTCACTCAGCTTAAATAATGAAAGTATTTCATTGTCACCATATACCGTCGGTGGAAAAGCAGATTTCCGCTTGTCACGTTAATGGGATCAAGGAAAAGCAATGATTGTAAATCCAATTAAACGCAAGCCTACTCGTAAGATTCGTGTAGGTTCAGTCTATGTCGGTGGCGATGCACCCATCAGCATTCAAAGTATGACCAATACTGAAACTTGTGATGTGGAAGCAACGCTGGCGCAAATTCAGCGCTGTGCAGATGTGGGTGCGGACATCATGCGTGTTTCTGTACCGACGATGGAAGCTGCAGAGGCTTTTGGTGAAATTCGTAAGCGTTCATCGGTACCGTTGGTTGCAGATATTCATTTTGACTACAAGATTGCACTGCGTGTTGCAGACTTGGGTGCGGACTGTTTACGGATTAACCCCGGGAATATTGGCTCTGAAGCTAAAATCCGTGAAGTGGTGGCTGCAGCGCGTCATAACGATATTTCTATGCGTATTGGGGTGAATGCAGGTTCACTGGAAAAAGATATTCAAAAGAAATACGGTGAGCCAACCGGTCAGGCATTGCTTGAGTCGGCGATGCGTCATATTGATATTCTAGACCGTTTAGATTTCCACGAATTCAAAGTCTCAGTGAAAGCATCCAATGTGTTTTTAACCATGGACGCTTACCGTCTACTTTCACAGCAAATTGATAATCCTTTACATCTGGGTGTGACAGAAGCTGGGATTTACCGTACAGGTTCAGTGAAGTCTGCGATTGCCTTGGGCGGTTTGTTGTTGGATGGCATTGGTGACACCATGCGTATTTCCTTGGCAGCGGAACCTGAAGAAGAGATTAAGATTGGTTTTGATATTTTAAAATCACTCAGTCTTCGTTCAAATGGCATTAACTTCATTGCTTGTCCAAGTTGTTCACGTCAAGAGTTTAACGTGATTTCAGTGATGCAAGCCTTAGAAGAGCGTTTAGAAGATATTCGTACCCCAATGGATGTGTCGGTGATTGGGTGTAAAGTGAATGGTCCGGGTGAAGCCAAAGAAGCCGATATTGGTGTAGTTGGTGCAAGTCCACGTTCACTGGTGTATCGTAATGGTGAAAAGAGCCATTTAATTGACACAAATCAGTTGGTTGACGAAATCGAAACGATGGTTCGTCAGCGTGTTTCAGAGCTTGAAGAAGCTAAATCTAAAGAGATCATCCGTAGTTCATCATGAGTTCAATTGTCGCAATCAAAGGTTTTAATGACATTCTTCCTACGCAAACACCAGCGTGGAGACGTCTTGAACAGCATCTCGCATCATTGATGGATGCGTATGGCTACCAGCAAATTCGTTTGCCTATTGTTGAGCAAACCAATTTGTTCAAACGTTCGATTGGTGATGCAACGGATATCGTTGAAAAAGAAATGTACACCTTCTTGGACAAAGGTAATCCGCCTGAGTCTTTGACTTTGCGTCCTGAAGGAACCGCAGGCTGTGTACGTGCCATGCTTGAGCATAACTTGCTTCGCGGTGCGACGCCTCGTGTCTGGTATATCGGGCCAATGTTCCGTTATGAAAAGCCGCAAAAGGGTCGTTACCGCCAGTTCCACCAATTTGGCGTGGAAACCTTTGGTGTGGCAACCCCAGATATGGATGCTGAGCTGATTTTGATGACAGCACGTCTGTGGAAACGCATGGGTGTAGCAGATAAAGTTAAACTTGAGTTGAATACTTTGGGTGAGTCTGATGAGCGTGCAGCTTATCGTGCGGCATTGGTGGAGTTCTTAGAATCACATAAAAATGATTTAGATGAAGATTCACAGCGTCGTTTAACCACCAACCCACTACGTATCCTTGACTCTAAAGATGCCAAAACTCAAGCCATTTTAGAAAATGCGCCGAAGTTGCATGACTTTATGGGGGAGGAGACACTACAGCACTTTGCAACTTTGCAGCAATATTTAACTGATTCAGGTGTGAGCTTCGTGATTAACCAAAAACTGGTGCGTGGCTTAGATTATTACAATAAAACTGTATTTGAGTGGACCACCACGCATTTAGGTTCACAAGGCACAGTGTGTGCGGGCGGTCGTTACGATGGCTTAGTGGGTCAGTTTAAAGGCAAGGCCGATCAGTCTGTACCTGCAGTTGGTTTTGCGATGGGCATGGAACGTCTGTTGTTGCTTGAACAAGTGGAAGACGCTACACCTGTACGTGACTGTGAAATGTTTTTGTTGGCAGATCCCGCTTCTCAAGGCAAAGCTTTGGTTCTTGCAGAACAAATTCGTAACCAGTTAGATGCTGCATCAAGCACGCTTCGTTTGAAAGTTGGATCACATGGTTCAATGAAGTCGCAAATGAAAAAAGCGGATCAGTCTGGCGCATTGTTTGCCCTCATTTTGGGTGAGCGCGAGGTGGAAGCTGCGCAGTTTGCCGTAAAAGAGTTGGCGACAGCTGAACAAACTTTGGTTGCGGTGGATGACATCGTGCCATTTATGATTGAAAAATTTTCTTCAAAATAAGCCAAAATATAAGGAAAGGGTAGTCACATGAGCGCATTAAGTGATGAAGAACAACTTGATAGTTTAAAGTCTTTCACTAAGAAATATGGTTCAGCCATTATTAGTGGGATTTTAATTGCGCTGATTGCCTTTTTTGGATGGCAATACTGGCAGAAGAAAACTTTGGCCGAGAACCAAATGAACACGGCTAAAGTTCAGCAATTGATGGATGAAGCACGTGCAACGCAAGGCGATGCATTTACAGCCTTGTCTGCAACTGCGGACAAAATTGTGAAAGAAGCCCCAGATTCGGCGCAGGCCATTCAAACGCAATTGTTGATGGCAAAGTTGGCCTATGACAAAGCGGATTATGCTAGTGCTGAAAAAGCGTTGAAGAAAGTTGAAAACTCGAAAGTGGATGACGACGGCTTAGTGCAAATTGTGAAATTGCGTTTAGCGTATGCACAATTGGCACAAAAGAAGTTTGATGATGCGATTAAAAACCTTGCATTGGTAAAAGATCCTGCTTTTAAAGCGACAGCCGATGAAGCTTTGGGTGATGTCTATGTGGCTAAAAACGACATCGATAATGCGAAAAAAGCCTACCAAAGTGCATGGGATCAGTTGGTTGAACGTAAACAAGAACGTCAAATTTTACAAATTAAACTCGAAAGTGTTGGTATTTTAGTTGATGATCCTGAAATCGAACGTCCACTTATAGAAACAGCAGCGGAAGAAACTGAATGAATAGAAAATACAAAATTTCGTGCGCATTAACCGTATTAACTTTAGCGCTTGCGGGTTGTGCAAGTAGCGGAAAAGTAGAAGAAGTTAAGCCGAATCCACTTCCAAAACTGACGCAGGCGAAAACTCTGACTCCTGTATTTTCTCAAAGTGTGTCTTCAACTTCGACTGCTGATCCTTTACGTTTACGCCTAGATGCAGACAACGGTGTAGTTTTTGCACTTGACCCTAAAGGTGTCGTAACGGCGTATCAAGGCAAACAAAAACTATGGCAGAAAGAAGTATCTAAAGCCGGTTTGAGTTCAGGCGTTGAAGCTGCCGATGGTCATGTCATTGTAGGTAACGCCAAAGGTCAATTGTTTGCTTTAGATCAGGCAACTGGTGAGCAAAAATGGACTGCACAATTAACAGGTGCACTTCTTGCACCATCATTGATTCAAGCTGGTCGTGTCATTTCTGTCAGTAATGATGGCACTGTTTTTGCGCATGATTTGGCAACAGGTCAGCAAGTGTGGACCTATAATTTACCGAATGTACAACTTAGCTTACGTGGTAATGCAGCGCCTGTTCCTGTCGATGCGCGTACAGTGCTAATTTCTTCAGCTAATGCCTATGTCTATGCTTTAGATGTGCTCACTGGCGTACCACGTATGCAGCGCCGTGTGGCTGTGTCGGATGGTCGTTCGGATATTCAACGTTTGAATGATGTTGATGGTGATCCTGTAGTGGCAGGTCAGTACTTGATTACGACCAGCTATCAAGGTCAAGTGACCATGACAGATTTGGCTTCACAGCAAGTGGTGTGGAGTGAAGATTCGAGTAGTACGCAGCGCCCTGAAGTGGTGGGTAATGGTGTATTCGTGGCACAAACTGACGGCAAGTTAGTGGCTTATGAAATTAGCACGGGTCAAAAGCTTTGGGAAAATGACAGCTTGCTGAACCGCCAATTGAGTAATCCAGTGATGTTGGGCCAAGACTTGATTGTCGGTGATCTAGATGGTGTATTGCATATGCTGAACCCTGCGACAGGTGAGTTGATCGGTCGTGCGAAGACGTCTGGAGAAGTGCGTACTTTACGTGTGATTGATGATCAGCTCTATGTTGCGACACGAAAGGGTGCATTAAGCATTTGGCAGAATCGTTAATTCTGTTCGACTTATGTTAAACTAGTCGAAATTCGTATTTTTTTAAATTCCTCGGGGTGTTTGCTTAGTCAAAACCCCGAGTTTTTATTCAGGTTTTTCACCTAATTTTCTTCCAGTTTCTGATGTTCAGACCAGTCTCACTGGCTGATCTTGAATAAAGGTTAATCTATGAAACCCGTAATTGCGCTCATTGGTCGTCCGAACGTCGGAAAATCAACGCTATTTAACCAGATCACCAAAAGCCGAGACGCGCTTGTTGCTGACTTTGCCGGTCTGACTCGTGACCGTAAATATGGTGATGCTGTATTTCAAAATAAGTCTTTCATTGTGGTTGATACTGGTGGTATTGGCGAAAATGAAGGCGGTATCGACTCTTACATGGCGGAACAGTCTAAAACAGCCATTAATGAAGCCGATATTATTGTCTTCGTAGTCGATGCACGCGCAGGCCTGCTCGCATCGGATGAGCAAATTGCGCGTGAGCTGCGTACACTTGGTAAGAAAGTTTACCTTGTAGCGAATAAAGTTGATGGTGTACATGCCGAAGCTGCACTTGTTGAATTTTACAAGTTGGGTATGGGCGAACCTATGCAAGTGGCTGCGAGCCATGGTCGTGGTGTACAGCAAATGCTTGAAGATGTGCTTTCAAGTGTGCCTGAAGATGAAGATGCAGATGAGCACGACAAAAACACTGGCTTACGTTTAGCGATTATTGGTCGTCCAAACGTTGGTAAATCGACGCTAGTGAACCGTTTGTTGGGTGAAGAGCGTGTAGTTGCATTTGACCAACCGGGGACAACCCGCGACTCGATCTATATCCCGTATGAACGTGATGGCCGTCAGTACACCTTAATCGATACTGCGGGTGTGCGCCGTAAAGGTAAAGTCGATGAAATGATTGAGAAGTTCTCAATTGTGAAAACGCTACAGGCGATTAAAGATGCCCATGTCATTGTGGTTGTTCTTGATGCACGTGAAGGTGTGGTTGAGCAAGATCTACATTTGATTGGTTACGCGCTTGAAGCGGGCCGTGCGATGGTGATCGCGATTAACAAATGGGACAATATGTCTGAGTATGATCGCAAACAATGTAAGTTGGATGTTGATCGTCGCTTTGACTTTATTCCTTGGGCGAAAGTGCATTTGATTTCTGCATTGCATGGTACGGGTGTGGGGGATCTATATCCATCGATTCACCGTGCTTATGATTCGTCACATTTGAAAGTTTCTCCTGCAAAAATCACACAAATTTTAAGTGATGCTACGGATGCGCACCAACCGCCAATGGTCGGTGGTCGCCGTATTAAAATGCGTTATGCCCATATGGGTGGACAAAATCCACCTACGATTGTGGTGCATGGTAACAAAGTTGATAAAACGCCTGCGGATTATCGTCGTTATTTAGAAAACGTATTCCGTAAAGTGTACAAACTTGAAGGTACGCCAGTACGTATTGAGTTTAAAACCTCTGAAAACCCATTTGAAGGACGTAAATCACAGGTGGATGAACGTACAGCAGCGCGTAAGCGTCGTTATGTTCAGAAATTTAAGAAAGCTGAGAAGAAATTCAAACGCTAATCAGGCATTAAGGTTTTGATGCTGAAAAGCCCAAAGTGATCTTTGGGCTTTTTTATTTTATGATGAATGAAACTATGATAGGAAGGCAAAGTGGCAAGGACAATACGTGTTGAGCTGAAAAAGATTGAGGACATTGTGCTGGTGGATCACAACCTGTCACGTGTTGAGCAAATTGCACAGCGAAAACAAGCCATTTATCAATATCGCAATCAATGCTTATCCGAACAACGGCAGATGATTGTGGATGATCACTCCATTGCGTTGAGTGAGACAGGTAAACCTTATTTGCTTGATCAGCCTTCCTTTCATTTTAATCATAGTCACAGCCAAGATTACTATGCTTTAGCTACCAGTGAGTGGATGCAAGATTTAGGCGTGGACGTGGAAGAATTAAGCCGAAAAGTACGCTTTGAGGCTTTGGCTAAACATGCTTTTCACGTAGAGGAACTTCGCGTGTGGCACGAGTTTGATCAGGACAAAGCATACTGGTTTAAGGTCTGGACCACCAAAGAAGCGGTGCTTAAAGCCTCGGGTTTAGGCATTCGTTTAAACTTAAATGAACTGAACACTCAAGCACATCCAACGCATAATGGCGGCATGTGTAGTCATCCGCTGATTGGGAGTTTTGCCTATCAAAATTTTGAGTTGGGAGATGTGATGTTGACCGTGGCTTGGCGGGCAGAACAGTCCTGCCGTGGCTATGCGTTGCCTCAGATTGAGCTGGTACAACACCTTCTCACCGACATAAAAAAGCCTCTCGATTGAGAGGCTTTCTTTTTCACACTATGGTGTGCATTTATGGAATTTCATTTTCTTCTTCAAACTCAGGCTTCACTTGAACAATGAAGTCTTGACGGTTTAAGCCACGCCATAAAGCAAAAGCTGTACCGATGTAGATTGAAGAGTAGGTACCCACAAAGACGCCCACAAACATTGCAACGGAGAACCATTTAAGGCCATCACCACCGAGGATCATCATCGAGATCACCACCAACAATAAAGTCATTGAGGTGTGAATGGTACGACGTAGGGTCTCAGTTAAAGCGATGTTGACGATCTCTAAAGGCGAAGCGCCACGAATCTTACGGAAGTTTTCACGAATACGATCCGAAACGACAATGTTGTCATTCAATGAGAAACCAATCAGAGCCAGAATTGCAGCCAATACAGTTAAGTCAAATGGCCACTGCATCATGGCAAAAATACCGATGGTGACCACCACGTCATGGAACAAAGACAGTACAGCACCCATCGCCAGTTTGAATTCAAAGCGAATCGTTACGTAGACCAACATCAGCAGTAACGCTAAAGCCACAGCACCCGCTGAGCGAATGTAGAGTTCATTCCCGACTTGTCCACCCACCACATCAACTTTGTTAACTGAAGCAGAGTTACCCGGTAGCTGTACAGCTTGGGTAATGCTTTTGGTTAAGTCTTCTGCGGCTGTGTCTTCTTGTACAGGCATACGCACAATCAAATCACGATCTGAACCAATGGTTTGTACCACAGGGTCATGAAAGCCAGCTTTGGTCAGTGCAGCAGAGACATCGGCCGACTTCACGGGTTTGCTATAGTTCAATTCGGCAGAAATACCACCAGTAAAGTCCAAACCTAAGTTAAGACCCTTGGTGAAAATAAAGAATAGGCTGCCGATGGTTAAGACAATAGAAAGAATAGCTGCAGGCAGCGCAATCTTCATAAAATCAATCACACGTTCATCATCTGGACGGCCGTATTTTTTTGAATCTTGTTGAGTCACATCAGTCATCATCGATCTCCTTATATGCTCAACTTTTTCAAGTTACGTTTTTTGCCATAAATGAGCTGTACAATCGCACGTGTTACTGTAATAGCAGTAAACATAGAGCAGATAATACCGATCATTAAGGTCACAGCGAAGCCTTTAATTGGGCCTGTACCGATAGCAAATAGGATAAACGCAACCAAGAACGTGGTTAAGTTTGAGTCGAAAATGGTGTTATAAGCACGGTCATAACCCGCCACAATGGCTTGTTTGGGTGATGCTCCCCACTTCATTTCTTCACGTATTCGCTCACAGATCAAGACGTTGGCATCGACCGCCATACCAATGGTAATCACGATACCCGCAATACCCGGCAGGGTGAGGGAAGCACCAATCCAAGACATGACGGTTAGAATCATGGCTAAGTTGAAGACCAAGGCAAAGTTAGCAATTAAGCCAAAGAGACGGAAGAACACCACCATCCAGATCGCGACTAGTAAGAAGCCGATTTGAGTTGATAGCACACCTTTATCAATGTTTTCTTGACCGAGGCTTGGCCCCACTACACGTTCTTCAACAAAGTACATTGGCGCAGCAAGTGCACCAGCACGTAGCATTAGTGCAAGTTCAGACGCTTCTTGAGGTGAATCTAGACCCGTAATACGGAATTGAGAGCCGAGGACTGCTTGAATAGTTGCAGCATTAATCACGACAGACTCTGCATAGGGTGTACGGACTTCGGTTTGCGCACCAGTCGCAGGATCGGTGATATAGCTAATACGTTGTTTATTTTCAATGAACAACACAGCCATACGCTTACCCACCGCATTACGGGTTGCATCGGCCATCAGTTTGCCACCTGCTGTGTCTAAGGTAATGTTTACCTCAGCACCGCCAGTGTCTTGGCTAAAGCCACTTGATGCGTTTTGAACACGTTCACCCGTTAAAATACGGTTACGGTTTAAAAGTAATTCACGTCCGCTGTCTAAAGACTGATATGCAAAAAGTTCGGTTCCTGGTGGAAGCGGTTGACCATTGCTCTTGCCCGTATAAGGGTCAATCACTTGGTCATTTTGGTCAGAGACCAAACGGAACTCTAGGTTTGCTGTACGACCCAAGACACGTTTTGCTTCAGCAGTGTCTTGAACACCTGGAAGCTCAACCACGATGCGGTTACTACCTTGTGTTTGTACCAAGGCTTCTGCCACACCTAACTCGTTAATACGGTTACGTAAAGTAGTTAAGTTTTGGTTCACTGCATAAGATTGAATTTCTTGGCGGCGAACATCGGTATAGGTTAAACGTAAGGTTGAACCTGTCGCAGTTGCGACCGCTTGCTGATTAAACTCATTACCATTGCTACGTAAGTAGTCTTGAGCCGCAGTGCGATCATCGTTGTTGGCGAACTGAACGGTAATGGTGTTGTTGTTTAATGCAAGGCTGTTAAATTTAATTTTGTTGTCACGGAACTGACGACGTAAATCAGTCGCAGAGGTTTCCATGCGCTGAGCAATCGCTTTATCCATATCCACTTCTAATAAGAAGTGAACACCACCACGTAAGTCCAGACCGAGCTTCATTGGTTTTGCACCAATTTTTTGTAGCCACTCTGGCGTGGTTGGCGCCAAGTTTAACGCGACAACATAGTCATCACCAAGGCCACGACGTAACGCTTCTTTGGCTTTTAATTGTGCTTCGCTAGAGTCAAGACGTAACAGTGCAGCATTATTGCTAAAACTGTTGTCATGGCTTGAGATACTTTCAGATTTTAAAATCTGCTCTGCTTTTTGTACGATGCTTTGGTCAATTTGGGTACCAGCTTTGGCACCAGAAATTTGAACCGCAGGCTCATCCGGATACAAACTAGGCAGGGCATATAATGTACTGATCGTCAAAACCACGAGAATCAGTAGATATTTCCATGCTGGGTAACGCATTTGTTTTCTTCTTAAAATGAAAAAAGTCGTGCGGATGCACGACTAATTTTTTTGATTAAAGGTTATTTAATGTGCCTTCAGGAAGAACTGAAATCACACTTGCGCGTTGAATTTTTACGTCTACACCGCGGCTCAGTTCAACCACTGCAAAGTCACCTTCGAGTTTAGTGATTTTACCCATTAAGCCACCAGCAAATACCACTTCGCTGCCTACGCCAAGACTTTCAACCAAAGAGCGGTGCTCTTTGGCACGTTTTGCTTGAGGGCGCCAAATTAAGAAATAGAAGATTGCAATAAAAACAGCAATCATCAATAAGTTTGCGACCATACTTGGTTGTTGTGCAGCTTCACCCGCTGCGTGAGCTGTAGAAATAAAAAGGCTCATTTCAAATTCCTAAACTAAAAAAACGGTGACCAACGAATTGATCATAAATAGACTTGTTCTGCAATTTACCTTGTCTTTTTACCAAGCGCAAATGCTCACAACAATTAATCTTGGGGGCAAGGTGGAACTTCTAAACCACGACGTGCATAAAAATCTTCAACAAAGGCATCAAAGCGATCATTATCCAATGCATCACGAATGTCTTGAGTAAAGCGTTGGTAGTAACGTAAGTTATGAATAGTACCGAGCATTGAACCTAGCATCTCGCCACATTTTTCCAAATGGAATAAGTACGCGCGAGTAAAGTTTGTACAGGTATAACAGTCACAGTGTGGATCAAGCGGACTTTGATCATGACGGTATTTACTGTTACGGATTCGCACTAAACCGTCGGTCACAAAATAATGTCCATTTCGGGCATTACGTGTAGGCATGACACAGTCAAACATATCGACGCCACGGCGGATGCCTTCTACGATGTCTTCAGGTTTACCCACGCCCATTAGGTAGCGCGGTTTGTCTGCTGGCATTTTTTCTGGAAGGTAATCCAGCACTTTAATCATTTCTTCTTTCGGTTCACCGACGGACAGACCACCAATCGCATAACCGTCAAAACCCACTTCAAGCAAGCCTTTTAAAGACTCATCACGTAAGTCTTCATACATACCGCCTTGAATAATGCCGAATAGCGCATTTTTATTTTCAAGCACATCATGATGCTGAGTCTTACAACGCTTTGCCCAACGCAATGACAATTGTAGCGACTTTTGCGCTTCTTCATGCGTTGCAGGATAAGGCGTACATTCGTCAAAAATCATCACGATGTCTGAGTTCAATGTATGTTGGATTTCCATTGAGATTTCAGGAGACAAAAATACTTTAGAACCGTCAATTGGAGAGCGGAACGTTACGCCATCTTCTTTAATTTTACGCATCGCGCCCAAACTGAAGACTTGGAAGCCGCCAGAATCGGTCAGAATGGGCTTATCCCACTTCATGAATTTATGCAGACCGCCGTGCTCTTTAATCACTTCAAGGCCAGGGCGTAGGTAAAGATGGAAGGTGTTACCTAAAATAATTTGCGCTTTGATGTCTTCAATATCACGCGGGAGCATGCCTTTAACCGTACCATAAGTACCGACAGGCATGAACACTGGGGTTTCAACCACACCGTGCTCTAAAGTTAAACGACCACGACGGGCGCGACCCGACTGACCTAATTTTTCAAACTTCATAAAATATCCTGAACAAGAGCAAAGCACTGCTCTGCTTGCAGTGCAAGAGCGAAAAAACAGTTCGCCGCTAAAAGGAGGCTATTTTCCTTGATTATGCAAATAAACACCAGTGTTGTAACACTTTTAACGCAAAGCTCTTCTGTACGAAATTGTGTGCGGTGACAACGGTTTTGATTTGAGTATGTTGGGGAGAGTGAGAGATGAATTGCCGTGGCATAGCAAGCGATAGGTGCCAGAAGTGAAGTAAATGTAGATATTAAAAAAGACACTCATTTTGAGTGCCTTAGATGTGTTATTTGTGTAAAAGCGATCTTTTAGTTGAAATTGGGGCGGTAATCAAAATTTTGCAGCGCAGCAGCGTCACGGAATGGACGCACAGCTTTTTTACCGACAGTCATGGTGTTTACAATGTTGTTGGGAAAGATTTGAATGTGGTTGTTAAACAGTTCGACATTGCGGTTAAAGATGCTGATCGCAGCACCGACATTTTCGTTTTGCTCTTCAATTTCATTCATCATCTTTAGATAAATATCATTGGCTTTGAGTTCAGGGTAGTTTTCAACCACAACATTGAGGCTACGCATCAGCTCTTGGTTTAATGCTTCGATACGCTGTAGCTGATTGACATCTGTATTGTTTAAGTTCAGGTTGAGAATGTTCTGACGGAGCTCAGTAACTTTTTCCAAGGTGCCTTTTTCAAAGTTGGAGTATTGTTCGACCAGTGGCTCTAAACCATCTAGAATTTTTATTTTTTGACGCTCATAGGTTGCTACATCCGACCATGCGCGAATGGTTGCATTGTGGTGTCGCACAATATTATTGCGAATGACGATCACGCCAAACACGATTGCAATAATAATCAAGAAGAAAATCAATAGCCCCATACACTCCTCAAATGGCAAAATGTCATTATTTTAAAAATTGTGTTAGATCAGATTCTAAGCGCTCTAGATAAGGTAATTTAAAAGTGCGTAAGTGTCCACGTAATGTCGAAATGTCATTGATTTTTTTTGCTTTGCTGGATATTTCAAACAGGTTCTGTGGGCTGATATAGCACAAGATATTTTTTTCAGGATGAAAAAGTAAATCGCCTTCACGTGAACGGAAAAAATCGGCAGTACGCAGTACAAATGCAGGGGAGAGAAGTTTGGCCATCTGCATTTGGTCAGTACCAAAAAATTTGAGTTTTTGGTTAATCTGAATATCACTGCTATGCCATGGAAAACTATAAGGGTAATAGAATTTTTTATTGTATGCGGTAATCGCGAGTCCTTGCGTGGGTACCTCAAAGACAAAACATCCCCATAAGTCTTTATGCACTTCTTTAACTTTTAACTCATTGCCATCTTTATCACGCACGCGAATTTCATCGACAAAGTGGTATTGAAACAGCAAAACCTGATGTTGTTGTCCTGCTTCATCCTGCCAAGTGGTACTGGCGTAATAAGGGATATCATTGCTGATGGTGCCTTGATTAAAAATTGGAAACAGCTGTTTGAGATGGGCAATAAAAAATGCAGGTTGTAGGGCCACGCCAATATGCTGCGGAGGGCTAAACTCGTTGAGCTGGTATTTTTTATGAATAATTTGTTTTTCGAGATAGTCGGTGATCTCTTCAAGCGGATCATCTTGCTCATAACTTAAATAGGCCCAAAGCAGACAGCCTAAGCCGAATAAAAAGCTGAATAAGGTCCAAATGTGCTCTCCGGCAAAGAACACTGGCAAAATAAAAAAAATGCCGACTATTCCAAGTAGAATAGGCAGCACATTTTCAAATTTCAGAGTAATCGGGGCGTTCCAAGGGTGCAGTCGGTCAAGAATATCTTGTACGGAATCTGCCCCTCGGCCGATGTCCCAAAGCCTGTCGATATTATCAAACACAATTTTATTCTTTTTACGTCGAATATGAATGGAATGTTTGATCGTATCGATAGGCATGTGAGGTTCTTATTTGGGTTGAAGTTGGTCAACTAACATGGCATCGCCATAACTAAAGAAGCGATACTGGTTGGCTACCGCATGTTGATAAGCTGCCAAAATATTATCACGATTTGACAGCGCTGAAACCAACATCAAGAGGGTCGATTCAGGCAGATGGAAGTTGGTGATAAGACGATCCACCACTTTGAACTCATAACCTGGGTAGATAAAAATTTGGGTGTCTCCAGTCCAAGCTTTCAGTTCACCATCATGTGCCTGCGCTGCACTTTCAACCGCACGTGTCGCTGTCGTTCCGACAGAAATGACTTTATTACCACGCGCTTTGGTTTGACGAATAAGCTCAACTGAATGCTCAGGAACATCACACCATTCACTATGCATAATGTGATTGGCAATGTCATCGGTACGTACAGGCATAAAGGTACCAGCACCCACGTGTAAAGTGACAAAAGTTTTCTGAATACCTTTGGCTTCAAGTTGATCCAACAGCTTTTGGTCGAAGTGTAAGCTTGCGGTAGGTGCAGCGACACTGGCTAACTTGGTTGGATCATTAAATACTGTTTGATAACGCTCGGTATCAATGGCTTCAGCTTCACGGTTGAAGTAGGGAGGGATCGGAAGTTGTCCGTATAAATCCAGCACCGTTAAAATTGGCTGGGAAAACTCCACAATAAATAAATTTTCATGACGACCTAGTACCGTGACTTTAACGGCATCTGGGCCAATAAAGAGCTCAGCGCCTGCTTTGGGTGTGTTACTAGCTTTGATGTGGCAGTGTGCAATAAATCCATCTTGCATGCGTTCTACCAGAACCTCGACAGCTCCACCGCTGGCACGTTTGCCTTTGAGGCGTGCTTTCATCACTTTGGTGTCATTTAAGACCAGTAAATCACCTGCATCGAGCAAATCTAAAATGTCGGTGAATTGAAAGTCATGATGCTGACCTTGAGCATCGAGGTGTAATAGTCGAGAAGCACTGCGTGTGTCTAAAGGATAACGGGCAATGAGTTCATCAGGGAGGTCGAAATTAAAATCAGAAAGTTGCATGATGGGAAAGCAGCGTCAAAATAAGGGAGGTCAAAATTGCGCTTAGTATATGCGTTTTTGCAGAAAAACGCTGAAATTGCACAAATATAAAGCTAAAAAATCAAATATGACTTAAAAATAGCCAGTCATCACCAACTTACGTTGACAAGTTTTTCAAAAAGTTTAATATACGCATCAACACCTTCCCGAGGTGGTGAAATTGGTAGACGCGGCGGACTCAAAATCCGCTGTCAGAGATGACGTGTCGGTTCGAGTCCGACCCTCGGGACCAAGATATTAAAAAACCCAAGCATATTCAGTCTTGGGTTTTTTATTGCCTGAAATTTAAGATTTGAATCAAATCACCATAAAACATTACAGATGGCTTAGAGCAATTGAATGTTTGGTGTGGGTTTGCTTAATTATGTCTTCATATGATGAACTCAAAATTTTGTTTTAATCCTTCTGATAAATAACGAGTTTTCAAAAAGAGAAAGTAGTCACAAGATAAAATTCTGAAATAATTAATTTTTTTGTTAAATGCCACGCTTGTATTGTTGTATTTTTATATTGTTTTAATGTTGAAAATTTGCTAATAAATACAAGTAAATAATAGGTTTGTGCCGAAAATCACAAAGATGAGGCAGAAATGGGTATTCAATTGCTAGATATCGGGTCTGATACAGAACAGTTAAGTGCTTGTCACTTATCTTTATTGTTGGGCGTGAACAGTAATGACAATAAAATTAAGAGCTTTCTCAAATTTGCGCGAAAAATTTTAGGTGCACATGCCGCAATTTTAACGTTTAGCAATGAACCTTATAGTTGGTATGCGGGCAAACACGCATTCAATGCTTTTCAGTTACCCGCTGCAGCCAATTTTGCTACTCATTTTGAAGGGGATAGCACGATTGATACCTTACATCGCCATTATCATCATCTTTCTCAGCAGGTGAGTGCTCTAGGCTTTGAGCATCGCCGTATCATCGCATTGGATTTAAAGGCATCGGATAAATCTGTAGGGCAAGTGATTTTCTTTGATGAGCAGTTGGAAGCTTTTACGCAAGATGCTGTAGAAAATGTCTATGAACTGGCCTCTGGGTTTCTTAATCTGCTGCATTTGCGTATGGAAAATGCCGAGCTCAAAGAGTTGTATGAACAACAAGTGGCTATGAATGTCAGTAAAACCAAATTTTTCCAAATTATTGCACATGACTTAAGGGCGCCTTTTCATGGCTTAATTGGTTTCTCGGAAGTGTTGGCTGAAGAGCGCAAAAGTTTGGATGAGTCTGGTGTGCAAAGCATTGCAGATTATCTGCATGATACCGCGCAATCGGCTTATAGCTTGTTAGAGAGCCTACTGAATTGGGCGATGGCAGAGGGTGGGCGCTTTGTTTATCACCCCATCCATTACAAGCTTAAGCAGTCCTCTCAAATCGTTTTTGATGTGTTGCATGCGTTGGCTATCAATAAAAATATTCAACTGATTGACCGTGTCCCCGATGATTTAAAAATTTTTGCAGATATCAATATGGTGACCTCAGTGATCCAAAACTTGGTCTCAAATGCGCTGAAATTTACCCATATGCATGGCGAAGGTGTTGTGACGATTGATGCCAAACAGCGTGATGATTTTATCGATATCTACATTCAAGATACGGGTCTAGGTATGACCTTGGGGCAAATCGAATCTTTGTTTGAACCGAAACTAACTGTTAGTTTTAAGGGGACAGCTGGGGAGAAAGGTACGGGGCTAGGTCTGGTGTTGTGTAAGCGTTTTGTTGATTTGAATAAAGGTGAAATTTCAGTCACATCGAAAGAAGGTGTCGGTTCAACTTTTATCGTCAGCCTGCCCCGTTCGAACAGCGCACATCAAGCATTGTCACTCGAGGCATCCCAACAAGAATTTAGTGAATAATCATACTTTTCTTATAAAATAATTCGCCTAATCTCATGATCTGCTGTTATAAATAACCAAAACAATCCGAAAGAGTCGATCATGAATGCTGAGCAATTGCAAAAGACATTGCGCGCAAGTCAATATGCGGAACAAGTCCTATCTATACATCAGGTTTATCTTGAACAAGATTATGCAATTGATCAATTTTCTCAGCCATTGACCACCGAACAAATTTTCGATGTCGTTCAAAACACCTTAAAAGACATCAGTGATGAAATCACGTGGATGAGCACCATCCGAATTTTACGTGCGCGTTTAATGTTTCGCTGGATTTGGCAGGATGCCAATCAATTGATCGATGTGATGACGCTAACGCGTGAGTTATCTGATTTTGCCGATGCAGCCATTTGTGTGGCAAAAGCGTTTGCCTTAGCGCCATTGGTGGCTAAACATGGTCAGCCTGTGGGCTATAACCATAAAATTCAAGATTTAATTGTGGTTGCGATGGGGAAGCTTGGCGCACAAGAGTTGAACCTGTCCAGTGATATCGACTTGATTTTTGCTTTTGATGAGCAAGGTGAAACTGATGGTCGTAAATGCATCGACGTACAACAGTTTTGCATTTTGTGGGGTCAGAAACTCATTTACTTGTTGGACCATATCACGGCTGATGGTTTTGTATTCCGTGTGGATATGCGCTTACGTCCTTGGGGCGATGGTTCTGCACTGGCCATTAGTCATGCTGCGCTGGAGAAGTATTTAAGCCAGCATGGGCGCGAGTGGGAGCGCTATGCGTGGATTAAGGCGCGGATTGTGACGGGGGGCAAAGAGGGGGATGAGTTGTTGGACATGACTCGTCCTTTCGTGTTCCGTAAGTATGTCGATTACACCGCTTTTGAAGCCATGCGCGAAATGAAAGCCATGATTGAGCGTGAAGTATTACGCCGTAATATCGAAGATGATATTAAGTTAGGTGCGGGCGGTATCCGTGAAGTCGAATTTATTGTACAGGTGTTTCAGCTAATTTATGGTGGGGCAAAGTTAGAATTACAAGACCGTCAATGTTTAGTCAGCTTACATCATTTGGGTGAAGTGGGTTTATTGGATGGGCAAGCAGTCAGTGAGCTGGAAGATGCCTACTTATTTCTGCGCCGTGTAGAACATGCAATTCAAGCTCTAAATGATCAACAAACCCAGTCTTTGCCATCGGAACCAGAACTTAGACAAAGGATGATTGACACCTTGGGTTTTGTCAGTTGGGATGCATTTATTGAGCACTTAAACCAAAAGCGCGCCAAAGTCATTTACCAGTTTGAGCATTTAATTAAAGAAAAAGAACATGACCCTTTCGTAGAAAGCTTTAGTCAGTTAGAAGCGCGTTTAAATGAGGTGTTGGATGCGAATGCAAAAAACCTCATTCATGAATTTTGGAATGGTCATGCGCTGAAAAAACTGCCTGCAAAAGCGGTGCAGCGTTTAAAAATGTTTTGGCCGCATTTGATTGAAGCGATTTTACAGTCAGATAAGCCGCAAGCCGCGTTGCTTCGCCTCATGCCTTTGGTCGAGTCTGTGATGCGGCGCACCGTATATTTGGTCATGTTGATTGAGAGTAAAGGGGCGTTACAGCGCTTGGTGAAAATGGCAACCGTAAGTCCATGGATTTGTGAAGAATTGACCCATTATCCAGTGCTCTTGGATGAATTTTTGTCCATGGACTTTGAACTGCCGCGCCGTCAAGATTTGGAAGATTCGTTGCGTCAACAGTTGCTTCGCATTGAGCTTGATGACGTTGAGGATTTGATGCGTGTGCTGCGCCTATTTAAAAAATCCAATGTTTTGGCAGTTGCGGCTAGTGATGTTTTGGCTGAAAGTCCGTTGATGAAAGTATCCGATGCTTTGACCGATATTGCAGAAGTTTCGGTCAGTACAACTTTAAATTTAGCCTATCAAATGACGGCAAAAAAGCATGGTTATCCGCTCGATGTTGAAGGACAGCGCTGTTCGATCGATCATTTGGCATTTGCTGTTGTAGGTTATGGCAAAGTTGGTGGGATTGAGCTGGGTTATGGCTCGGACTTAGATCTGGTCTTTATTCATTATATGGATGAGCAAGCCGATACTGATGGGTTGAAGTCAATCAGTGGATTCGAGTTTGCAATGCGTGTTGCACAGAAATTTATGTCGTTGATGACCACGCAGACCCTCGATGGTCGGGTTTATGAAATCGATACACGCTTACGCCCATCGGGTGAAGCGGGGGTGTTGGTCACCAGTTTAAAAGCCTTTGAGCAATATCAGTTGAAAAATGCATGGGTCTGGGAGCATCAAGCATTGGTGCGTGCTCGTTCGATTGCGGGTGAGCCAAGTTTGCGTGATAAGTTTGAAGCATTGCGCTGTCGGATTTTGACGCAGCCACGAGATGAAGAAAATGTACGCGCAGAAGTGCTGAAGATGCGTCAAAAAATGAAAGACCATTTGGGTTCTTCTAAAGAACAACAAAAAGATGGAATTTTTCATTTAAAACAAGACGCAGGTGGTATCGTCGATATCGAATTTATGGCACAGTATGCTGTGTTGGCATGGAGTGGATCTCATCCAGATCTTGCCCATTATTCCGACAATGTACGAATCCTTGAAGATGCCGCAAAAGCCAGTTGCTTATCCAGTGACGATGCGACTGCATTGATTCAAGCTTATCTCAGTGAACGAGCCGAGAGCCACCGTTTAGCCCTTGCGAATCAATCCATGCAAGTAAATGCTGCGGACTGGCGCGATACCCGAGTGATCGTTTGCAAATTATGGCAAAGATTAATTGATCCAAGCTCAATCGTGAGCATTGGGTAACATGACTGTGTATATAAATTTGGAGTGTGTGTCATGAATTTGGCTGATCGTGATGGTTTTATTTGGCAAGATGGACAATTGGTTGACTGGCGTGAGGCAAAAACTCACGTACTAACACATACCTTGCACTACAGCATGGGTGTGTTTGAAGGTGTCCGTGCCTATGAAACACCGAATGGCACGGCTATTTTCCGTTTAAAAGAACACACTAAGCGTTTATTGAACTCTGCAAAAATTTATCAAATGAAAGTCCCATTTGATCAAGCAACACTAGAGCAAGCTCAAATTGATGTGGTTCGTGAAAATAAATTAGCGTCTTGCTACTTGCGTCCAATTATTTTTATTGGTTCTGAAAAATTAGGTATTGCTGCAACAGACAATACGATTCATGCGGTGGTTGCTGCGTGGAGCTGGGGTGCGTACCTTGGTGACGAAGCAATGGCGAAAGGTATTCGTGTGAAGACCTCATCATTTACTCACCATCATCCAAACGTGACGATGTGTAAAGCAAAAGCGTCAGGTAACTATACCTTGTCGATTTTGGCTCACCAAGAGGTGGCGCATTCAGGTTATGATGAAGCAATGTTGCTCGATCCTCAAGGTTATGTATGCCAAGGTTCTGGCGAAAACGTCTTCTTGGTGAAAGATGGTGTTTTACATACGCCAGATATCGCGGGTGGTGCGCTTGATGGTATTACACGTCAAACCATTATTACCATCGCAAAAGACTTGGGCTATGATGTGGTTGAGCGTCGTATTACACGCGATGAATTCTATATTGCAGATGAAGCATTCTTTACAGGTACAGCTGCAGAAGTGACGCCTATTCGTGAATATGATGACCGTGAAATCGGTTCAGGTACGCGTGGTCCTATTACTGAACAAATTCAAACCACATTCTTTAATGCGGTTAAGGGTAAAGACCCGAAATACGCACACTGGTTAACTTATGTAAAATAAGTAATTAGGTGGAAAAGGGCTCTTCGGAGCCCTTTTTTGTTGGTCTTCAGTTTAGTCATCGATACCGAAAATATCTCGAGTGTAGAGTTTATTTTGGACGTCATTTAGTTCTGATGTTTGACGATTGCTAATAATTAAGTCAGCTACTTGCTTAAATTTTTTTAGATCGCGAATAACTTTACTATTAGCAAATTTTTTTTCTGAAATATTTGGCTCGTAAATAATCACCTTGATGCCTTGCGCCTTAATTCGGCGCATAATCCCTAAAATTGCGGATGAGCGGAAATTATCAGATCCTGATTTCATGACCAAACGGTAGATGCCAACCACTTTGGGATTTTTATGAATAATCGTTTCAGCAATGAAATCCTTGCGGGTTCTATTTGCATCTACAACTGCTTGAATTAAGTTACTTGGGACTTGCTCATAATTTGCTAAAAGTTGTTTAGTGTCTTTAGGAAGGCAATATCCGCCATAGCCAAAAGAAGGGTTGTTGTAAAACTTTCCAATACGCGGATCAAGACACACGCCATCAATAATTTGACGAGTATTTAAATCAAAAACTTGAGCATAGGTGTCAAGTTCATTGAAATAAGCAACACGCATGGCGAGATAAGTATTGGCAAATAATTTGATAGCCTCTGCTTCAGTCGAATGAGTAAATAGTACAGGGCAGTCTTTTTTAATAGCACTATTAAGAAAGAGTTGTGCTAATGTTTCAGCACGTTCCGATTGCTCTCCTATAATAATTCGAGAAGGATAAAGATTATCCTGAAGTGCTTTGCCTTCACGTAAGAATTCAGGTGAAAAAATAATATTGTTTGTGTTAAATCGCTGTCGCATTCTTTGTGTAAAGCCGACAGGCACTGTTGATTTAATGATGATGGTCGCAAGCGGGTTAGTGAGTTGGATGTCGTGAATGACTTGCTCCACACTTGAAGTATCAAATTGATTGGTGATGGGGTCGTAATTGGTGGGTGTTGCAATGAGAATAACCTCAGCATTGATGTAACTGTCTATTTTATTTGATGTTGCTTTAAAATGAATGTTGTCATTTTCTAGGAATAATGAGATGTCTTTATCTTGAATTGGGGAGATTTTTTGATTTAACTGATGAATACGATTTTCATCGATATCAAATGCAGTGACACAGTGCTGTTGCGCTAAGATCAAAGCATTAGAGAGTCCAACATAGCCTAAACCGACCACTGTAATTTTCATTCTGTTGATTCTGAATTATTTTATAATACGGTGCAGGAGCAAGATGTCACGTAAATGAACAATACATTTCAGTTTAGTTACCGTGTAATTACTGGGGATTTTATGGCTCTAATCTTCAATCAAACCTAGACTATGTTATGATGCGAAGTACTATGTAGATCGGTAATTTCAAGCATGTCTGTACATGAAAATGATGACGTTTTAAATACGACAGAGCAACAAAATCAGAATATTGTGCTGTGTATGAAGTGGGGAACCAAATATGGTTCGGACTACGTTAATCGCTTGTATAACATGGTAAAACGCCACACTACTATTGACTTTAAAATGGTGTGTTTAACTGACCGTACCGATGGCATTGATCCTGCTGTACAGTGTTTTCCTATTCCTCCATTAGCACTTCCAGAGGGAAGCCCTGAACGTGGCTGGAATAAATTGTCTACGTTTGAGCCAGATCTTTATGGTTTAAAAGGCAATGCGCTCTTTTTAGACTTGGATGTCGTGATTGTTGATAACATCGATAGTTTCTTTACCCATTCTGGGGATTTTCTGATTATTCATGACTGGAAGCGTCCTTGGCGTATTACGGGGAATAGTTCAGTTTACCGTTTTAAGTTGGGTGCTTTTCCAGGATTGATGCCATATTTTCGTGAGCATTTTGATGAAATTCGTCAAAAGTTCCGCAATGAGCAAGCTTATTTGTCTTGGTATGTCGATCAAGAGAAAAAGCTCTCTTACTGGCCTGACAGTTGGTGTAAAAGTTATAAGTATCATTGCTTGCAAAAAATACCTTTGGCGTACTTTAAAGCACCCGTAAAACCCGAAGGTGCAAAAATTATTGTTTTCCATGGGGAAATTAATCCACCTGATGCAGTAAATGGTGGTGGTGGCAAGTGGTATCGTTACGTCTTGCCATCAGATTGGATTAAAGAGGCTTGGCATTAAAAACCCAATGTTGGTTTACTTTTGATTAGAAAATTATGAAAAAACTAGATTTTGTTATTGCTTGGGTTGATGGAAGTGATGAAAATCATCGATTGAAACGTCAACAATTTCAACCTGAAAATGTTGTAAAAGGTGCAGCGGAAGACACTCGATTTGCCCATAATGATGAAATCTATTTTTCGATTGCTTCAATTCTGAAATATGTTCCGTATTGTGGAACGATTTACATTATAACTGATCACCAACAGCCGAGTTTTGTTGGGGAGTTTGAAGCGCAGGGGCTATGTCGCTCTGGTCAAATTCAAGTGGTTGATCATCAAGAAATATTTAGAAATTACCAACAGTATTTACCTACTTTCAATTCACTTACAATTGAAACGATGCTTTGGAATATTCCAAATTTATCGCAATATTTCATTTATTTAAATGACGATTTTTTCTTTAATGCACCATCTAAAATCAGTGATTTCTTGCTCGATGATTATATTAAGATTTATGGGCACTGGTCTAATAATTTATTAGTTAAAACTAAATTTAATATACGTAAAGGGTTGAATAAATATTTTGCTAAACCCTTAGCGCCTAAATATACGGTTGCTCAGATGTTGAGTGCGGAGTTGTGTGGGATGAGCCGCTATTTTGAGATTCATCATCGACCACATGTTTTAGATAAAATATTATTTCAAAAATACTTTGAAGCCCATCCATCTGTTTTAGAAAAGCAAATTTCCTATCGTTTTCGTAGTGCCTTACAGTTTTTACCTGTAGGGCTCAATAATCATTTAAAAATTAAGTACAAACAAGCTGAGCTTTTTAATGATATCGAAATTGCATATTTGAAAAATGAAACATCAATTGAATTATTTTTAAAAAATTTGAATAATTCTAATGTTAAATTTGGTTGTATCCAAAGTTTAGATCAATTTGAAGAGAAACAATTTCAAAAAATATCATCAGCTTTGAATTTGAAATTTAAAGACTATTTACCTAAATCTATTGCTTTTAAGAGTCCATCATGAAAGTTGTTACTTATTTGATTAATTTGGATGGCAGTCAAGAACGACTTGAGCGAGCAACGCAGCAGCTGAATCAAGTCAACTGGCCTTTTGAGCGCTTTTCTGCAGTCGATGGTCGTGGTAAAGATTTAACTGAATTTGCAAACTACGATGATCAAGGGGCGAACGACGTACTCGGTCGCAGATTGATGAATTCAGAATTGGGCTGCTATTTAAGTCATTATGGCTGTGCGGAACAATTTTTAAGTACGGATGCTGATTATTTGGTGGTACTTGAAGATGATATGAAAATCAACCAAGACTTCAAAGACAAACTTGATGGTGTGATTGAGTATCTCGATCAGCATAAAGAGCTGGATTGGTATCTGATTAATATTGCAGCCAAAAAGAAAAAACTGAGCAAAGATATTACGAATATTGATGGCATGAGTTTATGGCACGCTTTTTATTTTCCTATTCGTGGTCTCGGTTTAGTTTGGTCGCGCAAAGGTGCAGAAGCATTTATACAAGCAGGAAAATCAATGACCATGCCTGTTGATATTTTTTTCCAAACCTGGCTCAGTAAAAATGGTAAAGGTTTGAGTGTATGGCCAGCCTTGGTAAGGCCCGCTGGTTTAGACAGTGATATTTTGGGAACTGTAGCCGCACAAGGAATTTCTCGTAAAGAAAAAGAAGGTCGAAGCTTTTCTTATGGGATTAAAAAACAAAAACGAATGTGGCGCGACAAATTTTATGCAGTGAAGCATAAGTATTTGTAATTGTCCTAAGGTGTTTCGATACAAGGCTAAATGATCGACTAAAATGAAAATTTTTAAAAAGTTATTTTATATTTTAAAGTTTTATACACTGCTTAATTTAAAACAACGAAATAAATGTGATGCCATAGATAACTATGCAGATCAGATTGTTTTACAGGCTAAGCTAGAGAATCAAGGCATTCAATTACCTAAAAAGATATGGATCTATTGGGAAGGGAATATGCCAGCTTTGGTTCAGCATTGTATTGATCGTATTGAGAAATTACATCCTGACTATACCGTGAATTTATTAAATCCAAAGAATGTTGCGGATTTTATAAGTTTTGATTTAACTTCACCTATTTTGCAGAAGGCAACATCTCAACAACGTGCAGACTTAATTCGGTTCGACCTAATTTATCATTATGGTGGAATTTGGTTGGATGCGAGTATTATTATTTATAAAAAATTAGATTGGATTGAAAAGCTCATCCAGCAAACACAAACGCAAAGTTTTGCCTATTATCGGAAAAAAAATACCATATTAGCTGATTATCCAGTAATCGAAAACTGGTTGCTGGCTAGCGTAGCACACAATCCATTTTATCAATTATGGTTTAAGGAACTCTTTAGCGCTATTGAAATCGGGCCAAAACAATATATTCAATATATTCAATCTAACTATGATAATTCTCAAGATTATTTCCAGCATATAGGTCGCTTAGAATACCTCGTGGCTTATGTTGCATGTCAGAAAGTGATGCGTGATATATCGCCGAGTATGGTTTTAATCAATTGTGATGAGAATGCATTTTTCTATCAAGTGAAGAATAAATGGGTCAAGGAAAAGACCCTAATTGATCTGGCTATTTGTGAGGCTCCAGATGAGTATCCGAATCTCATAAAACTTGCAGGGAAAGAGCGTCAGATATTGGATAAGCATTTTGCGCGAGGGCAATATTTCAAGCACTCACTTTTGGATTTTTAGTCAGCACTCGAAAAAATAGCCTTGAATCGGGTGTATTTTATTGGAATTTAAATAAGTCCTTTGCATTTACTTTTGGAAATGCTTCCACAGCACTATGTTCAGAAAGGTTATATACGGTAATTCCTTGAGCCTTAAAAAACTGTGCCGCTAAGTCGAAAGCTGGTAATGTGAAATCTAATGATCTGTCTAAAAGCGTTGGTTGTTTATTTTCAGCACTCTCATAGAAACGGGGCTGGGAAAAATTATTCATGTCTAACCCAGCTAAGTAAATCTCTTGATAGCGGAGTGAGTGAATAATCTGTAGTGCAACATAGGCCACAGTAAAATAATCAAAGATTGCGGTATATATTTGAGTTGAAAAGCCCAATTCATTGTGGGTAAAGAAATAATTTTTTTGCATGTCGACAGCTTTTTTAGGCTGTAAGATTGGTTCAATTTCACCGCGAGTAATAGGTTCTACGACTCTAATGCTGCATTGGATATCCTGAAATAAAACTTTTCGTAAAATCAGATCTAAACAACGTGGCGTAGTGTAAAACGTACAATTGCTATTGAGAACTTTCAACACCAAATCAAAACGGCTCTCAACGAAATTGTGGTCAATAATGACATAATGCTTAAACACAACATTAGGCATCGAAATTGCGCCATTTAATCCAACATAATCTATATCGGAGCGGGTAAAAGCTTCGGGAGGGATCTGTTGGACTGATGGCCCAGTTGCAATCATCATGCATAGCTTGTTTTTTGTACAAACGGCTTGCGTATTATCGACGACTAACTTCTGTTTGAAAAAAAGTTTTTGTAAGCCATTTTCAGTATCACGTTCAACCTGATAATACGGCCAAAAACGGCGATTATGTTTGTATTGATTTGAATGACTCAGTTTGTAAACGACTTTATAAATATTTCTAAAACACAAGTTTGAAAAAAATAATTGTAAGGTCTGTAGCTTTTTAGGAATCATAAATAAGTCATTAAGGTTGAACGTTTTAAAAAATAGGCTAAGTTGTGACTAAAACAGTCACTTTAAGCTTTAGTCATCTAGTCTAAATTTGTTGCTACTGAGTTTAGACTTTAACTTATTGAGCTTTTGAGTGAACCAAGATTCTTTCTGCCCTGGGCGTGTAATTTTATTGCCGTGATAGTTGGCTTGAGTTGCTTTGGTAAAAGCACCAAAAGGTTCAATCATATATTGTTCTGGTTTATATCCAGCAGCTAGCGCTTCGTCATAATATTGATCAAAAAGTGCTATTAGATCTGCCCTAGGGTGAGGCATGATTTCACCATCAAACCAGTGCTTTTGGCCTGTTGCTTCAAGACGAGTTAATGAATACTTATGACTGAACTGCGTGCCCATATCTGAGTAATGTAGAATTTTGATTTGTTCAATCGACATTCCTTCGCCATCAATATTATTGTAAGAATCTTGATAAGGTTGTACGAGATTTGGTTTTTCTTTTAGAAGGCGCATTAAATTCTTATGTGCATCTGGATTGGCTTGAATGTCTTTCAATGTTGGAAGATATTGTTTGGCTTTTTCACAATCCCATACACAAGTACATAGACGCGCTGAGCTTTTGCCGCCCTTAGCGATAACAATGGCATCGTCTTGCATTGGATGAGACCAAAGTTCTGCAATATCACAAAGTACAATGACGTCGGCATCCATGTAAATTGCGCGGCCTTCGAAGTTACACGATTCAGGAATGGCCCAACGGAAACCAGAAAAAGGAGTAGCCCATTTTTCAGTACGCCATCCCTCACCAGTCTCCTGATTGGTATACCAAGGGCTGTTTGTGTCATGACTCAGTTGCATCCAAGTAATATTCACAGGATGCGAAGTGTGCTTACGAAGACTATATTCAAGAACCATCATTTGTTCTAAGTCACAATTATTGGGATCACAACCTACAAATACTTGAATTGTTTGAGTCATCTTACACACCGTTTTATATAATTAGATTTTAATACAAAGTCATCGCTATAACTATAATAGGATTATAAGTGCTAAAAGCTAGTTCTGCGTAGTAGTTTTTTGCAAATAGTGTCTTGCTGAATGCGGTGCCGCTAGAGATATATGATGTGATTGGTCGCTTTAAATTGATGAGTTTGGTAGGTTCAACTAATATATGGATATGAGTTAGAGCTCTTCCTTAGATTGAGTTTGGTCATCATTGTATTTTATGATTTTGGCGGATTATTTTGAGTGAGAATAGAAATACTTTCTCTGTGATGTCCACATTTATACGTTAAATTTTAAGTGTAAGTGTTAGATGATTTATAGATTTAAGTATTTGTAATTAAATATAAAATAACCTTGAGTGTTTCTTCAGGTTTTACAGGATCGGTAATGTTAACAGTTTTTGGTTTCCATACGGACGATAAGTTATATACAAAGCATGCGGATATTTTAAAATGCTCGGCAAATAAATTTGGTATAGATGTGCATTTTCAAAGCTTTTCCAAAGATGATTGGCAAAAAATTATAGCTTTTAAGCCATGTTATATCGCAAAAGTTCGACATGAGCTACAAGGGCCAATTTTGTATATTGATGCCGATGCGATCATTCTTGAAGATATTCGACCTTATTTTGAATCAATCACAGAAGATATTGCTGTGCACTATATTCATAATAATCGTTTAATTAGTGCCACGCTGTTTATCAACGATACTCCAAATGCGCGTTTATTGGTTGATGAATGGGAAAAAAGACAGCTGGCTGAGCCTGGCCGTTGGGATCAGGTTGTATTGCAGGAATTACTGGATGCATGGGTCGAAGAAAAACGCGTTACACTCAAAAAGCTACCGCCCGAGTATAACTTTATTTTTGACACATCACGTAAAGCATACGGTGATACAGTTGAACCGATTATCGAGCAATTACAGGCGAGTAGAGACATGCGTTGGGTGCAAAAATATCAGCGTAGAAACGCGTTCTACCGTTGGTTTATGCGCTCAACCACATTAGCAAAAAGTACACGAAAAATTTTGACGCGCCACGCGGTTGTTAACGCACGGGCAAAGCAATTGGGAATTGATATACAGCTTGAACTTCAAGACCTCATGTAAATGGTGTTTAGGGGTGCTGTAGAGGGAGTTGGATCTGCTGGTAGGGGGCCTTTTTTAAAATATACCTGATCCAGTTGCCAAAGCTGTATTTCTCACGAATTTGTGTATCTACAGCGACATAAGGACTGTCTAAAAAGTCTTTCAATGTATCTAAATTTTTACCATCCCAAATCAGAATGTTATTGGGATGGTAAAAATCATAATTGTGTATTTGCGCATTGTTTGTGATTAATTTTTTTTGATAATACAGTGCTTCAAAGGTGCGGAAAGATAATCCTTTATGCACTGGATTGACTACATCTACCAATATATCTGCTTGATTAATATGTTGAAGGTTATCCTCATAGTCAATATTTTGGTTGATAAATTTTATTTCTTGAGTGTGATATTGCGTTTGCGCATCTGCTTGATCACCATGGCGAAATTTAATATTGAAATCTAAAGTAATACCGTGCTCAATAAGCGCTTGTGCACAATGATCAATCGGTTGAGAGCGGTCATCAAAATGTAGACCTACAAAGTAGGCAACAGTACCTGTGTGTAGCTTGGGTTTTGGGGAGTACATGTCAAAATAGAAATTGGTACAGCCTTGAAACTTGTAGTTTCTGTAGTCCGGGTTTGATAAATCTTCTGGGTCAAATACAAAAAAATGGTCAAATAAATCAACGGATGATAATGTTTTAGGAAAGCGTTCTATGCCATTCCATTGATAGCCAATAAAATGGTGATTTGAACATGCTTTTAATATTTTTAAGTGTCGACTATCAATTAAGTCTGGACGTATGACGAGTACATAATCAAAGGTATTATTCTGTAAAGCCTTGGAAATTTCTTCGGCAATGATTCGCTGTTTGATGGCATCTTTTGCTTTATCTTTATATGAAAAATCAGCCAAGAATAATTTTCGGAAAAGTGTGTAGATATTTATCCATCGTGGCAGTTTAATTTTTTGAATATTTTCAGGTGAGCTATTAATGAATTTGACTTCAAAGTTATGGAATTCTAAATTTTTCTGAATAGCAGTCGCAAAATTACTATGGCTGGGCATCACTAAGATTATTTTGTAGGTCATGATGTCTGTCTCATAAGGATTTCAATCTATTTATACGACGGCTAAGGGGATAAAGCTTCCTAAAAGAAATTTATATTTTTGGATATCTCTCTAGGCTGTATACCATATTTAGCTGCGATTCTGACTGTATGGTCATGTGTGTGTATTTTTGTGATCAGTTTATGTTTAATAAGCATATTCAATCATTATTAGACAACTGGAGATTTAATTAGACCAATATCTATAGGTAAATTAAAGGTTTTTTGGCTTCCGAATACATGTTTGTGTATGCTGAGCAAAAGCAATAGGCACCGCCTTGACGGTACTGTTGCTATACATAATTGCTAGCTTGACCATCAACAAAAAAGTGTATTTAGAGAGCAATATAATTACTCTGGCTTATCCGCATTTCCTTTCAAGACCATATAAATTAAGCCGACAAAAATGACAAAAGCACCCGCAAGGCTACTTACACAGAAAAAGACAATACGGTCATAGGTGGTTAAATTAAATAATTGATTGTCTAAAATATAGCGCATGAAAAACCATTGCACGATTGCAAAAACAATTAGCACAATACCACGACGACGGACTTCAGGACGCATAGCCATTTGGTTGCTCACAACTTATCTAAAACAATGCGCTATTATGCCACTGCTGAGAATTGATCTCAAATGAATAAAAGTATTCTATTCAGGCCGTTAGGAAATAGTATAAATTATTCTTTCAAAATTCTTGAAATCACGTGCTGGTTTGTGGAGCCTACATTGGTGGCTGTATCCGATAAGCATTGATATTGCCATAACAATTTCTAAAACGTCTATAGGACCATATATATTGTTCAGGTGCTTGGTTAATCATGTCTTGCATGGCAAGATTTAAACTGTCCACAGATAACTGTAGATCTTTCGATAAAATATCTTGAGATAACTCAGTACAGTACACATCAAAACCCTCTGCGCCAGCATTACGAATACAACTTAATCCAATCACATTGCATTGCGTTTTAGCCGCCATTTTAGAGACAAGTGTCGTGGACAAAGTATTTTGCTGGAAAAAATATGAATAAATACCACCGCTAGGTTTTGGTAGATGGTCCGGTAAAATCACGGTCAGCCCACCTTGTTTCAAGTGTTTGAAGATACTGCGGATACCTGTTTCATCGGTGGGAACTAGTGTGGCATTAAACTTTTGGCGTGCAGCTAAAATATAGCGGTTAATCCCTTTAATTTTATAGGGTTTATACATGATCATTGGTTGCGTATAGACATTTAACCATGCATTTAACAGCTCCCAACAGCCAAAATGCGGAATGACCACAATTACGCCTTTTTTATTGGCTAAAGCCTCTGTTAGAACGGATTCCCCATGAATATTTTTTAATAAATCTAGGTTGTATTGTGGTGGCATTCCCCAACATTTTAAAAATTCAATATAGGTCTGACACTGGCTTTGAATGCTGAGATGAACGCGTTTCTGGAGTGTTATTGGGTCGAGTTCAGGGTAGGCCAACTGCAGATTAATGGTGGTGATACGCTTAATTGAAGAGTCACTATAATAAAGCAGGTGCGCAATTCCGCGTGCGATGTATTGTAAAAAAGACAATGGAAAAAGTGAGATGATTTTAAGTAGATAATAAATAGCCATATTTTGACTCAGAAATCTTTTTAAAAGATGAGATGAGAGAAAATTTTGCAAAGAGACTTAAAAATCTAAGATAGATAAAATCAAAAAAAGATGAGCGTCTTAAGAACAAAATATATGAATAAATCAATAGAGTGATTCAGTGCAAGAACGGCTGCAATAAAATATAGACTATCGTGAATCACTGTAAGGGGGATAGATCAAAAGTTCAAAAGAAATTTTGGAAAATTTGAAGCGAAAATAATATCTATGGAATGGATGGTCTGGTCTTGAATGAAAAAACCCTGCACATGGCAGGGTTTCTTTAATCAAAATCTAAAGATTATTTGGTTTCTTCAGCTTTTGGTTTTTCACGTAAGCGAATACCTAAATCACGTAGTTGATTTGATTCAACTGGAGCAGGTGCTTGCGTTAATGGACATTCAGCAGTCTTGGTTTTCGGGAATGCAATCACATCACGAATAGAAGCACCACCTGTCATGAGCATGACTAAACGGTCTAGACCGAATGCTAAACCACCATGAGGAGGAGCGCCGTAACGTAAAGCATTAAGCAAGAAGCTGAATTTCTCTTCGGCTTCTTCTTCACCAATACCTAAAGCTTCGAAGATTGCTTTTTGCATTTCTAGGTTATGAATACGTAGTGAACCACCACCAATTTCAGTACCGTTTAACACCATGTCATAAGCCACAGAAAGTGCAGCACCTGGGTTATTCTTCACATCTTCAACGCTTGACTTAGGCAGTGTGAATGGGTGGTGAACAGAAGTCCATTTGCCATCATCTGTTTCTTCAAACATTGGGAAGTCAACCACCCAAAGCGGTGCCCACTCGCAAGTTGACATCTTCAAGTCATGACCAACTTTAATACGTAAAGCTCCCATGGCATCGTTTACAACTTTAGCTTTGTCTGCACCGAAGAACACGATATCGCCATTTTCTGCGCCAACACGTTTCAATAGATCAAGCACGATTGGCTCGATAAATTTCACGATTGGAGATTGTAAGCCTTCGATACCTTTTTCAAGTTCATTGACTTTGATGTAAGCCAAACCTTTTGCACCGTAGATGCCGACAAATTTGGTGTATTCATCAATTTGGCTACGCGGTAAAGAACCTGCACCCGGAACACGTAATGCAACGATACGACCCTTAGGATCTTTAGCAGGACCTGCGAATACTTTGAATTCAACTTCTTGCATTAGGTCTGCGACGTCAACCAATTTCAAAGGAATACGTAAGTCTGGTTTGTCCGATGCATAGTCACGCATAGCATCTGTATAGGTCATGCGCGGGAATTTATCGAATTGAACATCAAGAAGTTCTTTGAACATCTTAACGGTCAACGTTTCCATTAAATCCATGATGTCATCGTCACTCATGAACGATGTTTCAACGTCGATTTGGGTGAATTCAGGCTGACGGTCTGCACGTAAGTCTTCATCACGGAAACATTTTGCGATTTGGTAGTAACGATCGATACCACCCACCATCAACAATTGTTTGAATAATTGTGGTGATTGTGGAAGTGCGTAGAAGCTACCATTTGAAACACGGCTTGGCACTAAGTAGTCACGTGCACCTTCAGGCGTTGCACGGGTTAAAATCGGAGTTTCAACGTCTAAGAAACCATTGTCTTCGAAATAGTTACGAATGAGGTTGGTTAGTTTAGAACGGAAACGTAAACGATCTAACATTTCAGGACGACGGATGTCCAAGAAACGGTATTTCAAACGAATTTCTTCAGAAATATTGGTGTTGTCGTCATTCAATGGGAACGGCGGAGTTTCTGATGCAGCAAGAACTTCGATTTCTTTACCTAAAACTTCGATTTGACCGCTTACCATATTGGTATTTTCTGTGCCTGCATAACGGCGACGTACACGACCTGTAATTTTTAATACGAATTCTGAACGTACTTTGTCCGCAGTTGCGAATGCTTCAGGAGTGTCTGGGTCAATAACCACTTGCACAAGACCATCACGGTCACGCATATCAAGGAAGATGACACCACCGTGGTCACGGCGACGGTGTACCCAACCGCAGAGAGTTACTGTTTCATCAATTTGAGCTTCGGTTAAAGAACCGCAGTAATGAGTTCGCATCATGGCGTTAAAAATCCAACTATATGGCTAAAGGTAGCGAATACGTAAACAGCGTACCGCCAGAAATAAAGGTAGGATTATGCCTCTTTGGGCATTGACTCTCAAGGTATAGCTTAAAAAAGGCATGAAATAGCATTTAAGCGTTGGTCTAAATTCAGCCTAAACGATAGTCTCGATCTAAAAATAAAAACAGAATGCAGCCAAAGATTAGAATTAGCAAAGCGACTTGGCTAAATTCATTAATACTTCGCCCCGTAAAATAATACAGGTCTGACTGCCACACTTGCGTGGGGATATAACGTGCATAGTCCCAAACACTGACTAAACCGCCTAAAAGGCTCAGTATGAACAGTCCAATTGCAAAGCGTTTGATTTTTAAACTCACTGGAAAATGTTGCTGATAGGTTTGGTAATAGCGCCAAGCCATCCACGCCAACAAGGGCAAAGCCAGTGCCGATGTGCCAATTTGTAAAATGCGGTGTAGCGGATAGCCGTGCCCTAACAAAGAGATCTTTTGGCTTAAAAATGCATGTCCAAACAAGGTGCGGAAGTCAGCATGGGTGAGTCCGTCCCATAACAGATGCGTTGCTGTACCCAGCAGGATCGCGAGAATAACGGCCACAGAAAATTTAAAAAAACGCAGCATACTGCTCAGCCTTAACTCATGCTGAATACCTAAAAAACGATAAAAACAGGGCCGCAATAGCGCGTACCACAAAACACAAAAACTGAGTCCAATCCAAAGATCGGGGTGAATCAGTGAAGTCCAGTAGTGGGTAGTATTTGAATTGGCTTGTGTAAACAGTCGATAAAGATCAGGGGTCATACTGCCAATGGCAATGGCAGCAATGGGTAATCGGTCACCACTGAGTTTGGCTAAAGGAGGCGCGAGAACGGCATGTGAAATGGTAAAGGGCATTGATCTGTTGGCGTTGGTATCGACTTAGATGGATAGGGCAGTTTATCTTTTTTCTACGATTGGAATGTTTTTTATTGCAATGAATTTGAAATGTTATATTATAACAATATTCAAAAATTGTACGCTTGAGTGAGTTCCATGTCTTTCCATAAAAATTTGATAACGCTCTCTATTTTGGCGGTGGTCACACCTGCCGTTTTTGCAGATGACACAACAACACAACAACTTGAAACGTTGACCAGCCAAGCACATCCACTCGTTCAGACCGCTGCTGATTTTGCAGTCGCCGATCAGGTCATCGAGCAAAAAAGTTTAAAAGAACGCGCACCGACCATTGGGGATGCTTTGGCCGATGAGCTAGGCGTATATTCAAATCAATATGGTTCAGGTTCAAGCCGCCCCGTGATTCGTGGTCAAGATGGCCCTCGCGTGAAGGTCTTACAACATGCTTCAGAAACTGCTGATGTCTCGAGTTTATCGCCAGACCATGCCGTGACGGTCGATCCGATTTTGGCCAAGCAAATTGAAATCATCCGTGGCCCTTCAACCCTGTTATATAGTGCAGGTACCGTGGGCGGTTTGGTCAATGTCACCGATCAAAAAATTCCAACCAGCATGCCTGAAAAAGGTTTAGAAGGTACGGCTGGATTACGCTACAACTCTGGCAGTGATGAAAAGTTGGCCAGTGCTGGGGCGACGGTTGCTTTGGGCAGTCAGTTTGCTCTACGGGTTGAAGGTTCAAAGCGTGAAGCGAATGACTATATTGCGCCGAACTATTTCCATGAGCATGAGGGTGAACTCGAAAAAGAACGTCGTGTCGGAAATACCTTTGCCAAAGGCGAAACTGTCAGTGTTGGTGGTTCATGGATTGGTGAGCGTGGTTTTGCGGGTATCGCCTATACCAACCGTCAAGATCAATACGGTTTACCTGGGCACAGCCATGAATATGAAAGTTGCACTGTATCAGGTAATTTATTAATTGGATGTGGTGAGGAAGATTATGGCGACGAACATGAGACAGGGCCTTGGGTTGATTTAAAGTCGGAGCGTTATGACTTCCGTACAGAAATTTTAAATCCGCTTGCAGGGTTTGAGAAGTTACGTGCCCATGCCAGTTATACCGACTACCAACATGATGAAATTGAAGGCGATAGTGTTGCAACTACCTTTAAAAGTAAAGGTTATGATGCGCGTCTAGAAATGGTGCATCAGCCGATTGCGGATTGGGAAGGTGTGGTTGGCGTACAGTACAATCAACAAAAACTAGATATCACTGGTGAAGAGTCTATTTTAGAACCGGCCAAGACGCAAAAGTGGAGCGTATTTGGTTTAGAACATAAGCAGTGGAATGACTTTCATTTTGAGTTAGGGGCACGTGTCGATCATCAGACCATTGATATTGAGTCCAATCGAAAAGACTATGATGATTATGCCGTGTCCTATTCGAGTGCTGTGAATTGGATGTTTGCACCGAACTATAAGCTGTCTTTGGTTGGATCACATCAAGAGCGTTTACCTTTGGCGCAAGAGCTTTATGCTGATGGTAAGCATCTTGCAACCAATACCTATGAACGTGGCAATGAAAATCTCGATGTCGAAAAGTCCAATAACTTAGAGTTAGGTTTCCATTACGATACGGATAAAATTGATTATCATGTTCATGTTTACCACAACTGGTATGACAACTACATTTATGCTCAAACTGCCTACCGTTACGAAAACTTCCGTCTAGTGGACTACACCCAAGACAAAGCACGTTTTTATGGGACGGAAGCAGAAGCCTCTTATACCCTCAATGATGTTTATAAAATGAGTGTCTTTGGTGATTATGTACGTGGCAAAATTGACAATGAAAATGCTCCACGGGTGCCTGCTGGCCGTTTAGGAACAAAAGTGAATGCTAACTTTAGTGACACGTGGTCAGGAACGGCAGAGTACTACCATGTGTTTGAGCAAGATCGAATTGCAAGCTATGAGACCGAAACCGAGGGTTATAACATGGTGAATCTGGGCTTGGCGTATAATGGTCAGTATATGCAGGGCAATGATTATCGCGTGTATTTCAAAGCCAATAACCTCTTAGATGAGACGGTTTATTCGCATACCTCTTTCTTATCGACCATTCCGCAAGTGGGGCGTAACTTCACAGTTGGACTGGACTTTAGTTTCTAAGACGCTGTTTAAAGTGATTTAAGCAAAGCGTTCGACAACAGAAATCCTCTTGAAAAATCAAACAATAAAACCTAGTCTGAGTATATTGGATTAGGTTTTTTGTTATGCGTATCTTTCGAAAATTACATCAAAAACTCAACTGGACATCGACCCGTTATGTCGGTGTCGTGGTGGGTTTATTGGCTCTGACTTATTTAACCTCCGCAGTTTACCATAGCGTTAAACCACTGCCTGATGGGCTGGACTATACGGGCAAGTTACGTCATGCCGATGTCAAATTTATTGCAGATCAAACCTATATCGATGCACAAGGCAAGCAGCAACAAGATCATCATATTTTCGACGCAGTGTTTCAACTGATTGAAGATGCACAAACCACGATTGTGTTGGATATGTTCTTGTTTAACGATGAAGTGGGAACATCTCAAGCATCACAACGTGCTTTGACTCGTCAGCTGACCGATGCGTTAATTGTCAAGCGAAGCTTACATCCGAATATTGAAATCAAAGTCATTACCGACCCGATTAACTCAGTATATGGCGGACTATTACCTGAGCATTACCGTAAGTTACGTCAGGCAGGCGTGGATGTAATTGAAACCGATTTACGTCCGCTCCGCGCCTCGAATCCCATTTGGTCTGGTTTTTGGTATATCTGTTGTCAAAATGCAGGCAATAATCCCGACGGTGGTTGGTTAAGAAACCCGTTTGGGGATGAAAAAATCACTCTACGTAGTTATTTAAACTTATTTAACTTTAAAGCCAATCACCGCAAAACTTTGGTGGTCGATACCGTTGAAGGTTGGAAAACCTTGGTCACATCGGCGAATCCACATGATGGAAGTTCACGACATTCCAATGTGGCGCTGTTGGTGACAGGCAATACCGCAATTGATGTGTTGAAAACAGAGCAAACTGTAGCACATATGTCTCAGGGCGATGTACCAATGGTGATTCTAGGCGAAATTGCAGGAAATCCATCTCAACCGCAGGTACAGGTGCTGACTGAAAAAGCAATTCTAGATGCAACCCTCAATTTGTTGAATACGGCAAAAGCCAATGACCAGATTGATTTGGCGATGTTCTATTTGTCTGAGCGTCAAATTATCAATGCTTTAAAAGATGCACAGAAGCGTGGAGTTAAACTTCGGATTTTACTCGACCCCAATAAAGATGCATTTGGTCGTCAAAAGAATGGAATTCCTAATCGTCAAGTTGCGTCTGAGCTTAACGATGCAGGTATTACAGTACGTTGGTGTAATACTCAAGGAGAGCAGTGTCATAGCAAAATGATTTTAAAACGCCATGCGCAAGAAGCCGAGCTTATTTTAGGTTCTGCGAATTTTACCGCACGGAATTTGAAGAATTATAACTTAGAGACCAATTTACGTGTGATTGGCCAGTCTAATGCAGCGGTGTTTATAGATACACAGCAATATTTTGATGGGGCATGGTCGAACTTAAATGGTCGTCAAATGAGTGTGGGCTATGAGCAATATAAAGATGAGTCAAAACTCAAATATGGGCTATACCGCTTTATGGAATGGAGTGGTTTGTCGACGTTTTAGAGATTTTTTTCCTTGTTAGAAAAGGCGTAGCACAGCTAGGTAAGAGAAAAACTAAAATAAAAAAAGCGCAATATGCGCTTTTTTTATTTGGACTTACTGTTCAGGATTCGGCGGGATGATTTGATCCAAATCTTTATCGGTCATGTTATCGAGTTCATGTAGATCGGTTTTGATTTTCCATTTTTCGGCATCTTCCACTGGGCTCGGTAGACGTGCTTCTAACCAGTCACAAATGACATCAGGTGGAAAGTCAGGATGGTTACACTGAATGACCCATGCCAAGAATTGTTTAGCTTCACCATTCATATACGGCGGCGGTGATACAGGTAAAAACTGCGTCGGTAGGCGCTCATTTTTCGAAATATAGTTCAGTACATGTCCCAGCTCTTGTACCGTTTGCCATGCCAACGGGTGATCTACATTAATTTGAAACTTAAACCACCATGCACTTTTTCCATCTGTGCCATAAGCATCAATCAGATTTTTTTGAATACTGGGCACTTTTGCAAAATATTCATAGAGTCGATCAAAACTTAATTCAGCCACGATTGTTCATCCAATACATTTATAAACAAAGATTAAGTATAAACTGAAAACATATATGTTTTTTGCTTTTCAAAGGAATCCTGCTTCATACCTTATAGTGGTGATAATGGTCAGTGATCCAAAATTGATGGCTTGTACATTTTTTATCCATAAAATAGGTTTAAAATAAAGATATTCACCTCAGTGGAGGAAGATGATGAAATATTTAAAAATAATCTATGGAATAAGTTTACTCAGCTTATTTCCTGCACTGAGTTTTGCTGAACCCGCGACGCGTTATTATGGAAAACCGCTGACTTCGCAAACCCAGCGTTTCCCAACCTATGCTGGACCGTATCAAGGTGCAATGCCCAGACCTACATCACCGCCTCAAATTGAACCCCCTCATCACAGACCACCTCCGCACCATCCATCACATGGCGGATATCCAATGCGACCCGGTGTGAGTATTATTTACCGAGCGCCCAGCTATTCAACCTATAGTCAGGAAACCAATAGCTATGTGTATGTGGATGGCGACTCCAGTATTGAAAGCCGTGATTATGTGTTGATTAGCGATTGGCGACGTTTGGGATTGCCAGACCCACCTGAAGGTATGCACTGGATCTATGAAAATGGACGTTACGCTTTAGAACCTGATTCAAAATAAATGAATCTTTGCTTGATACAGAAAACCCTCCGTTGTTTAGACGGAGGGTTTTTTAGTGGTCAATAAAGAATTAAGCGAGTTCATCATCTTGTGGGCGTGGTGTTTTCCCTTCAGGCAAAGGCTTGTCGGCATGTTTATCCCGAATTACTGAAGGATAATTCCACGATGCATAACGGACTACCAAGATTGCAACCGCCATAATTAAAATTGAACCCGTAATAATCACCAAATCCATATCCGCTTTGTGGTCATGCTGGATATCGGAAATTAAAAGTCGGGTGAGGGCAGTGATTGCGATATAAATTAAAAAGCGGACAGGCATGTGGTTGGTTTTAAAATAGATCCCGACCATTGCACCCAGTTCTAAGTAGATGAATAACAGTAAAATATCATCAATTGAGGCATATTGTTTAATGGTCAGGATCTCATAAACGGTATGTCCTGCCGACCAAATCACCATACAGCCAATAATAAATAAAGCCACATAGTGAAAACTTTCTACTGCAGTATTGCCCAGTTTATCGAGGAGGGTTTCTATTTTCTCTATTTTAGGGTCACGGTTAGTCATGGCTGCCTCCTGATATGTTGATTGTGGTTTATTGCATCATAAGCAAATTTCATGCACATGACGTATAAAAGCAAAAATAAAGCTGAGCCATAAAAAAACGCCTGATGAAGCAGGCGTTTTTTTATTCAGTCATTAAGCGATTAAGCTTGGCTGGTGAAGTAGTCTTCAGAGAAGTTCATGATGACTTCTGCACCTGCTTTTACTTTTGCAATACGTAAGTCGATTTCAGGCAAAATGCGTTGAGCAAAATAAGCTGCAAGCGCAAGTTTGTTTTGATAGAAGTCACCATCTTTAGCTTTTGCAGCATTGGCAATTCTTGCAAACATATAGGCAAAGCTAAGTAGGCCGACTGCATGTAAGTAATCTACTGCTGCAGCATTCGGGAACTCTGCACTTTCAGCAGCACGTTCAAGGATATACTTGGTCACTTCTTCCACTTCAGTTGCTGCATCGAGTGTTGCATCTTTAATGAAGTTTAGGTCCGCGTCTAAGCTGTTAGCAAAGTCACGGATTTCAGTAATGTAGTCTGCGATGAATGCACCACCACATTTAATGGTTTTACGACCGATTAAATCTTGAGACTGAACGCCGTTGGTGCCTTCGTAGATCTGTGCAATACGTAAGTCACGTACACATTGCTCCATGCCCCATTCACGAATATAACCATGACCACCGAAGACCATTTGTGCATCTAAAGTTGCTTGGAATGCAGTATCTGTTAAATACGCTTTTGCAATAGGGGTTAATAAGGCAACACGGTCATTGGCTGCTTTTACTGCTTCAGGGTCTGTTGAGAACTTAGTGATATCCAGTTGCTGACCCACGTAAACTGCAAATGCACGAGATGCTTCGTTGTTCGCACGTGCATTAAGCAACATACGACGCACATCACCATGAACTAAAATGCTGTCTGCAGGTTTAGCAGGCGATTGAACACCCGACGCGCTACGACCTTGTAGACGGTCTGTTGCGTACTGTGCAGCATTTTGGTAAGCAAATTCAGATGCGCCTAAACCTTGAATACCCATCGATAAACGTTCGTAGTTCATCATCACGAACATTGCCGCAAGGCCTTCATTTTCTTTACCGACCAAGTAACCTTTGGCACCGTCAAAGTTCATTACACAAGTTGCAGACGCTTTGATCCCCATTTTGTGTTCAATTGAACCTGGACCTGCCGCATTACGCTCGCCTACAGAACCATCTGCATTCACTAGGAATTTAGGCACGATGAATAATGAAATACCACGTGAACCCGCAGGTGCATCAGGAGTTTTTGCCAAAACTAAGTGAATGATGTTTTCAGCTAAGTCGTGGTCACCGCCAGTAATAAAGATTTTGGTCCCTGTAATGTTATAGGTGCCGTCTTCGTTACGTTCAGCTTTAGTTTTGATAATGCCTAAATCGGTACCTGCATGAGGCTCGGTTAAACACATGGTCCCAGACCATTCGCCTGAGTAAATTTTAGGTAAATAGGTTTCTTTTTGTTCTTGCGATGCGTAGCTGTTCAGCGCCATGCCAGCACCGACAGAAAGAAGCGGGTAGAGCATGAATGATGGGTTAGTTGCGAACAGCATTTCATCTGCAAGAACTGTCAGCATTTTTGGCATGCCTTGACCGCCCCATTCTTCATCAGCCGCTAAGCCAATCCAGCCGCCTTCAGCATATTGCTTAAACGCTTCTTTAAAACCAGCAGGTGTAGTCACTGCGCCATTGCTAAATGTTGCACCTTCTTCATCACCTGTACGGTTTAAAGGTAGGGTGACGTTCTGCGCAAATTTAGCCATTTCCTCGAGGATCGCTTCAGCCGTCGCACTGTCTACATGAGCTAGATTTTCATTAGACTGCCAGAACTGATCTGCATTGAAAACGTCATTGAGGATAAATTTCATATCCGCAAGTGGGGCATTATAAATTGGCATGTTCGTTCACCTGTTTATTGTTTGAATCTCTGTAGACTTAGGACAACTTAATTAACAACGGAGAGTGTTGTCAGATGACCCAAGCGAAATAACGCTCTATTTATAAAGAAAAAGGACCGCCAAAGCTATGACTGTCCTTTTTCATTTCTGTACTCAAGAGTACAACTATTTCGAATATCGAATTAGTTATTAACTACTTAGAATGCAAAGTGCTCTGCATCTAATGCAAGTAACGGTTCTACGCCACCAGCAATCACGTCAACGTGTGAGCGAACACGTGGAAGGATCTTCTTGAAGTAGAAACGAGCTGTCGTGACTTTCGCATTATAGAAGTCAACGTCAGTTGTACCTGCAGCCAATGTTTCTTGTGCTACAAGTGCCATACGTGCCCATAGATAAGCAAGCGTTACATAACCAGAGAAGTAGAGGTAATCGACCGCAGCAGCACCCACTTCATCTGGGTTTTGCATTGCTTTCATACCAATTTGCATGGTTAAGTCGCCCCACTCTTTATTTAGAGCAGCAAGAGGTTCAACAAACTCTTTCATTGCAGCATTGTCTTTGTTTGCTTCAACAAATTTGTGAATAATCTTAGTGAAGTCTTTCAACATTGCACCTTGAGTACCCAAAACTTTACGACCTAACAAGTCAAGCGCTTGGATTTCAGTTGTCCCTTCGTATAAACACGCAATACGTGTATCACGAACGATTTGTTCCATGCCATGCTCTGAAATAAAGCCGTGACCACCAAATACTTGAACGCCGTGTTTTGCAGACTCAGAACCTGTTTCAGTCAAGAATGCTTTTGCAATTGGGGTAAGGAGTGACAAAATGTTGTCAGAAGATTTACGCTCTTCTTCCGTTGCACCTTGCTCAACCACGTCCGCATGTAGAGACAATAAGTAAACCAGTGCACGACCACCTTCAGCAAATGCTTTTTGAGTTAACAGCATGTTACGAACAGCAGGGTGAACAATAATTGGATCGGCTTCTTTTTCTGGTGCTTTAGGACCAGAAAGTGAACGCATTGCTAAACGATCTTTCGCATATGCTAAAGCACCTTGGAATGCACCTTCAGATGCAGCAAGACCTTGAACAGCAGTACCAATACGTGCGGTGTTCATGAAAGTGAACATGCAGTTTAAGCCACGGTTTTCAGGGCCAATCAAGAAACCTTTTGCATTGTCAAAGTTGATTACGCAAGTTGAGTTACCATGGATACCCATTTTGTGTTCGATAGAACCACAACGCACCGCGTTACGCTCACCCACACTACCGTCTGCGTTTAAGTTAAACTTCGGTACGATGAATAAAGAAATACCTTTGGTGCCTTTAGGTGCGCCAGGAAGACGAGCAAGAACAATGTGAACAATGTTCTCAGCCATGTCATGTTCACCCGCTGAGATAAAGATTTTCTCACCAGTGATTGCATAGCTACCGTCAGCTTGTGGCTCAGCTTTAGTACGGATAATACCCAAGTCAGAACCAGCGTGTGATTCTGTTAAGCACATCGTACCTGTCCAAACACCTGAAACAAGGTTTGGTAAGTAAGCATCTTTTTGTTCAGCTGAACCGTGATGTTCTAAAGTACGAACTGCACCATGAGAAAGACCTGGGTACATGCCCCATGCCCAGTTTGCAGTACCGACCATTTCTGAAATCACGTTACCCAAAGAAACAGGTAATGCTTGACCGCCGTATTGTTCTTCAGCAGAAAGAGACGGGAAGCCAAGTTCGATATATTTTTGATACGCTTCTTTAAAGCCAGTTGGCGTGGTAACAACGCCATCATTCCAAGTACAACCTTCGCGGTCGCCGCTTTGGTTGATTGGAGACAATTCGTTTTCACAGAAATCTGCAGCAGCTTCTAAATATTGGTCAACCAATTCACGGCTTACGGTTTCCTGAAATGCAGGCAATTTAGAATAGTGTTCTTCTGCATTCAATAGCTCATGCAGTACGAATTGCATATCACGTAAGGGCGCTTTGTATTGTGGCATATCGGTTTCCTCAATACTGGTTTAACCAGCTTATAATCCTAATAAACATAAAAACGTGTCTTCTTTGACACGGATTGGAATAACTTAATCGTGCAACATCTTCTAATTTGGTACAAGCGGTTCAGGTGCTTTTCTTGGTGACTGTAAAGTCAAATAAATATTATTCAAAATCGCTAAGTGCACTGAGTGTAAATAGTTTTGCTGCTTTTGGCATGACATAAATAGTCAAAAAGCGTAAAAAGTTATGTCCAATAAAAAAGGCGCAATTTGCGCCTTTTTTATATATTTATGCTTTTTAAAGTGGCTTAAGCAGCCTTATTCGGTGCTGAAACAGGGGCTTTAGGCTGGAAGTGAACGATACATTTGCCATCTACTGTTTGTGTGCCGACTTTTAACTGCACGACTTTACCATCGGTTTGACCTTGGCAGGCTTTGGTCGCAGTTTGTTGGCGCGCTTGACGTTCAGCTAAACGTTGATCGTATTGCTGAGTTAACTCAGCACGTTTCGCATCGGTTAGCGGTTCGCCACGCTGCATATGCATGCCACGGAATTCACCACGATCGGCTTGATCACCACGCATTGGGCGGTGTTTACCACGTTTCATTTCATCACGGTTCGGTTTAAATGAAATCGCACATGTGCCTTCTAGTGTTTGTTCACCTGCTTTAACTTGGACTGCTGAACCCACTGCTTTGCCATCGCAGGCTTTTTTAATGTCTTGCATGACCTGCTTGCGTTCAGTACGCATTTTTTCAAACTGTTCGCGTTGTTCAGGTGTCATATGACGGTCTTTTTGATAATGACTATGCATATGTTGCGACTGCTCCATATCTTTTGGTGCTTGGGTAGATTGACAGGCTGTCAACGCACCTACAAATAAAACGCTGGCAGTGGCTAAAGCCATTTTTGTCATCTTATTCATTCTACAACTCCCCCATACAAGAGCATGTCATTTTGGATGATTAAAGATTAAATAATAAAGATGTAGAAACAATGGAGAGTTTTTTGATGCAGTGTTCTATACAATAACAAGGCAAAAGAATGACCGAGAGATTGCTTTTGAAGATTCGCCGCGTACCGATTGCTTTACGCTTATTCCTCACTGTATTGCTGACCACTTTGGTGATTACCACGGTGAGTTTAGGTGTGTTGCATTGGACGATGCAAAAGAATTTTGCCAAATATGTGGCGGACGTGGAAATGCAAAAGCTCGATCATCTGATTGATAACTTAGCAGGCGTTTATAGCACTTATCATGACTGGGGCAATGCCATTCAAGCGCAAATTTTGCAGATTGAAGGACATGCTGCGCCAGATGATTATGACCGTCTCTCTCGTTGGTGGTTACGTCGCCAGTACGACATTGCTTTGCAACAGCGTTATTTTAAAGAAAATACCAAAACCTTACTCAGTGATGTCTCTACCACTGAAGTCAAACATGAAAAACAGATTTTAACCGAACAAGAACTGCAAGCTTTGGAGGAAAACTTACCTTCGGAGTTTCAACCCTTTGAAGGTTTAAAGTTCCCGCTCAGCGCCAATCAAAATGTTTTCCGTCCAGATCGTAAAAAAGAAGAGATTGAACAAGAGAGCAAACAAAACACAGGCAAAAAACAGTTTATTTCCACGCCTGACCGTTTAGGTCTTAGCTCGCGTTTGTCTTTATACGATACGCAGCGTCAGTTCGTGGTCGGTGAACCTTCGGATGATCAAGTTTCTTTCCGTCCTATTGTGGTGAATAACCAAGTGGTGGGCTACTTGGGGCTGAAACCAGTCCTCGATCAAGATGATGCGTTGAGTATCAACTTCTTTAGTAATCAAAAGCGTTATTTATTACTGGTCTATGGTTTAACCGTTTTTGCCAGTTTAATTGCTGCGTTGTTACTTGCGACTTATTTTAAGACACCGATTCAACGCTTGTTAAATGGTACGCGTGAATTAACCAAGGGTAATTTTCAGCATCAAGTTAAAGTGAATCGAAACGATGAGCTGGGTGATTTGTCCAATGAACTGAACCAACTGGCGGTGATTTTAGATCAGCATGAAATTTCACGTCGTCAATGGGTGTCAGATACCTCACACGAGTTGAAAACACCGCTGGCCGTGTTACAAGCGCAGATCGAAGCTATGCAAGACGGGATTCGAAAGCCAACGCCTGAGCATTTTGAATCGATGTTACGCCAAGTCACCAGTTTGAAAAAACTCACGCATGATTTGGCCGATTTGGCACAAGCGGAAGCACAGCAATTAAACTGTTACTTTGCAACCGTGAACCCTTGGACGGTAATTGAGCAAGAAGTGGAAAACTTTAAGCCCAAATTTGAACAGGCCCATTTAAGCATCAGTGTCGAAGGTGAGGGCGCTGAGTTACAACTTGATATTGACCGCTTTAAGCAAATCATGGTCAATTTGTTGGGTAATAGCATTCGTTATACCGAAGCAGGTGGTCAGGTTCGAGTTCATACGGAACAGTCTGCAACAGACTGGACGGTCTATGTCGATGACAGTCCATATGGCTTAAGCGATGAGCAATTGGCACGACTCGGTGAGCGTTTCTATCGAGTCGATGACTCGCGTACGCGGAGCACAGGTGGTACAGGTTTAGGTTTAGCTTTATCGGCTAAACTGGCACAGGCTTTAGGCGGCGAATTGAGTTTTGATCATTCGCCTTTGGGAGGGTTACGTTGCAAGTTAACGTTCCCAAAAAAATGAAACACAAAAGGAAGTATGTATGAAACATATTATGCTGGTTGAAGATGAAGTAGAACTTGCACAATTGGTCCGCGATTATCTTGAAGCAGCGGGCTTTGAAGTCAGTATGTTTCACGATGGTCAGGAAGCCTACGATAGCTTTACGCAGCGTAAACCGAGTCTGATGATTTTAGACTTGATGGTGCCGCGTATGGATGGCTTGACCATGTGCCGTAAAGTCCGCGAACAGTCAGATTTACCGATCATTATGGTTACCGCGCGTACGGAAGAAATCGACCGCGTGCTTGGCTTGAACATGGGGGCAGACGACTATGTGTGTAAGCCCTTTAGCCCGAAAGAATTGGTGGCACGTGTCCAAGCCGTGTTACGCCGTTTAGAACGTAAGGCTGAGCCTGAAGATCAGTCTTTGTTCCGTATGGATAAAGCGCAGCAACGCATTTGGTATCAGCAAAAGCCTTTAAACCTAACACCGACCGAGTTTCGTTTACTGGAGTTGTTTTTAGAGCATGTGGGGCAAGTCTATTCACGTGCGCAGTTACTGGATCATATCAACCCAGACAGCTTTGAAGTGGCTGATCGTGTGATTGATAGCCATATTAAGAACTTACGTCGTAAGATTTCGGATGCTGCTGAAACAGGTAATCGTCATGAATGGGTGCAGGCGGTATATGGAGTAGGCTATCGTTTTGAATATCCTGAAGATTAATTCAGTTTTCTGAGCGATAAAAAAAGCGGATAAGCCTTGGTTTATCCGCTTTTTTTATGGGATGGACTCAAGGCGGTAATCAAAATCAACAGTTCGCTTAAATCTCTAGCTTGTGAAATGAAACTGATCAATTGGCGATTTTAAAGGACAAGACTGGTTGATCGTCTGTGCAAGCGGTACAATTCATTTTTTTATCAGATGAGCATGTGTTTTGAGCAGCGAGACGCCTAAACTTCAGCGCCGTTTAAAGAACCGCCATATTCAATTGATCGCCATGGGCGGTGCAATTGGTACAGGTCTGTTCTTAGGTTCAGCACATATTATTGAGTCTGCTGGTCCATCGATTATTTTGGGTTATATGATTGGCGGTTTGATTGCATTTTTAATTATGCGTCATCTCGGTGAAATGATTGTGCATGAGCCAGTGACGGGTTCATTCAGCTACTTTGCCTTTAAATATTGGGGGCGGTTTTCAGGCTTTTTAACGGGCTGGAACTACTGGGTATTGTACATCTTGGTGGTGATGACTGAGCTGACCGCGATTGGTAAATACGTCAATTACTGGTGGCCACATATTTCTGCTTGGGTCTCGGTGCTGGTGTTTTTTGTGGTGATCACACTGGCCAATCTTGCCAATGTCAAACTGTATGCGGAGTCTGAGTTTTGGCTGTCGATGATTAAAGTTGTGGCGATTATCGCCATGATCATCTTCGGGGTTTACCTGTTGTTGACGGCAGATGTCGGTTCAACTGCATCCGTCACGAACTTGTGGGCACATGGCGGGTTTTTCCCACACGGTTTTGAAGGCTTGTTTTATATGTTGGCCTTTATGATGTTTGCCTTTGGCGGCATTGAGCTGATCAGTATGGCGGCTGCGGAAACCGAAGATCCTGAAAAGAACATTCCAAAAGCCGTCAATCAAACGGTGATTCGGGTTTTCCTGTTCTATATTTGCTCGTTGGCGATCCTTTTGTCTTTGGTGCCTTGGAATCAATTGGATTTGGGTGGTTTAGATAAAAGTCCATTCGTGCTTATTTTTAAGCAAATTGGCATTGATTGGGCAGCGCATTTACTGAATTTTATTATTCTGACTGCATCGGTTTCTGTTTGTAATAGTGGGATGTATGCCAATAGTCGCATGCTATTAGGTCTGGCAGAACAAGGCAATGCCCCACAAGTTTTTAAGCAGGTGAATCGACAAGGGACACCGATTGCGGCGGTTTTATTTTCAGCATTACTGATTTTTGGGTGTGTGCTGTTGAATTACTTTTTGCCTGAAAAAGCGCTCAGTTATCTGATTTATATTGTAGTCAGTGCTGCGGTGTTGAATTGGATGATGATCAGTTTGATCCATCTTAAATTTAGACAGAGTATGAAAAAACAGGGCATTCAAATCAAGTTTCCAGCGTTATTTGCACCGTTTAGCAATTATTTTGTTTTAGTATTTATGCTGATGATTTTATATATCATGTGGAATCAAGGTTTTATGCTTTCCGTGTTGGTGCTTCCTGTCTGGATCCTGGTGTTATTTGTTTTATTTAAAACATTGAAGCCGAAGAAGAGCTAAAGCGTAAGTAATGATGTTAAAAAAGGACTCACTATGAGTCCTTTTTTATTGGGCTTTGGATTGTTTGGGGTTCTGATTCATGGGTAAGTTATAAGCATTTTAAATAATGTTTTAGTTTGTCTTTTGCTATGCAGAGGGTCTATCAGTCTGTATTCAAATCAGCGAAGCATTCTACAAGCCATATGTATGTCACCTAGAGTTGGACTGTGAGATGGCATCCTAACTTTTCAACAATGGAATCAAATAAGCAACTGAGCAGGAAAATGACTAAGACTTTACTGATTCTCAGCGTGTCTTTGTACGAGTTCACCCTGACTTTCTGATTAACTTGAGTGGAGAGTGAGCGACTTGCATACTCCATCTTTTCAGATTGGTATGTATAGATAATTAAATAGGCAAAATCGAGAAAGGGGAGGTTGTATTTCCGGCAGATTGAAGCAGTGAGCTATAAAGTTGCTTTTAAAGTACTCAAAAATTAACTTTAAGGAGTCAGGTTTAGCTTCAGTTGTCCTGAAAACTATCCACAATTTCTGCGGATAATTTTGGGGGTAAGTCTAATTAAGCTTATTTTTCCATGTACGTTTTGGCTTACAACTATTCAAGTCGATTGCGTCTAGGTCAGTCCCAAGATTTTTTATATGATGCAGTCATAGAGAACAGGAAGTTCCAAAACATAAAACAAAAATGATAAGTTCAATACTAGGATGTGAGGTACGACAGGAGTTATACCTAGCTAACCAATACGAAAAAGCTCGACAGGATGTCGGGCTTTTTTTATGATCTATGAATGCCTCATTTCACTTTTCGTTTCAAAATTTGGGTTCAAATGGGCAATACGTAGAAAAAGTCGAAAAACTGTTTAGCCGAGACAATATGCGTTCAAACCGATGATCTGTTTGATACAGTGATAGGGTTGTGCTTTAGAACATGTAATAGGAATAATTAACAATCTTTTTCACTCAATACATATTTAGGTGATGGCTTGAAGCGCAGCGATTCGCTGTCTTTGTCGTTTATTCAGCTTGGATACCACGAGCTCATAAGAGCTATGTACCAGATCAATGACTAAATCAGGATCTAAGTTTTCATCCTCATAAATTGAAATCCAATGCTTTTTATTCATATGCCATCCTGCATGAATATACGAATAAATATCACGTAGCATCGTGCCGTGGTCAGGCATAACTTTTAAGTTACTTAAAGCTGCCCCACTTAATGATGAATTGAGTAAAAACATTTTATCCATGACTTTATATACATCACAGCCTTCACCAAAGGGCTGACTACACGTCACTTCTGGCAGGGCAAGTGCAGCTTTTGCAGCAATAAGGTGTAAGGACATGGTGATCATCACTCAGTGGGCGAAGCCCTGTGGATATTGTTTAATTTATCCACAGTTTAAGCCAAACGCTTAAGATGAACAACTCACCATTACCTCAGGAACATCCGTTGGCAAAGGTGCTAAATCTTCCGCTTTCTCTAGTGCGACATTCCGCTCAAACGGTTGGCTAAGCAGGTCAAATAAGCGTTCGACTTCTGAGAAATCATTCCGCTCAGCCAGCTCAATCGCTTTTTGCGCCATGTGATTGCGTAGGATATAAACAGGGTTGGCTTGTTGCATGGCTGCATTGAGTTCTGCCGTGTCTTGATTTGCACGAATTTGTTCATACTGAGCGAGGAAACTTTCAAACTGACGACGGTCAAGGCAGTCATCTTTAATCATTTCATATTGCTGCTCTTGCAAACGCGTAAAGCTTTGTGTGTAGTCGAGCTGTTCAGTTTGTAGAATCCGTAAGAAAGTCATGGCACAGTCAAAACTGTCCGTGTGGAAATGAGGTAAGCCCATTTTCTGACTTAAACCTAGTTTGTAGTGCTCCAAGAACGTGGGTTCATAGTGCTCTAGGCAATCGGCAAGGTCTTGCTTCCATTGTTCTTTGTCATAGTCTTGCGGACAAAGCGGAATGAGGTTATTCAACCATGTCCATAAGTTCCAGTGTCCAATGCTCGGTTGCTGCTGATAGGTATAGCGGCCTTGATAGTCAGAGTGATTGTTAATCCAATTCGGACGGAAGCGCTCCATAAAACCATAAGGACCAAAATCGAGGGTTGAACCTGTAATGTTTAAATTATCAGTATTCATCACTCCATGTGCAAAGCCGACCAGTTGCCATTTGGCAATCATTACAGCAGTCCGTTGAATCACTTGGGTTGCAAATGCCAAAACAGGTTGTTCCGCATCTAAACACTCGGGGTAATGCCATGCGATACATCTTTGGGTAAATTCGCCGAGTAAATCAGGTTGATACTGATTGATCCACTCAAAATGCCCCAAGCGAATATGACAGTCCGATGTACGTAACATCATCGCACCGAGTTCCAATTTCTCCCGCTGCACGCCTTGAGCCGATGAGGTAAAGCCAACAGCGTTACTTGATGCGACACCTAAACTATTCAGCGCATGTCCAGCCAAATACTCACGAATGACGGAGCGAAGTACCGCACGACCATCTCCCATTCGAGAATAAGGAGTAGAACCTGCACCCTTTAAATGCAGGTCAATGGTTTGCCCATGTTGATCGAGGATTTGTGCGATCAATAAACCCCGACCATCACCGAGCTGTCCTGCCCACTGACCAAATTGATGTCCTGCATAGACCATTGCCAATGGTTCAAATTCACTAAAGGTTTTTTGTCCGCTACAAATCTCTACCCAAGACTGTTTGTCGGCTTCAGACCATTGCAACTGTTCTGCTAAAGCGGCATTGAAATGACCTGCTTTTGCGCCTTTCAGTGGTAGGGGCTGTTGATGGTGATAAAGTTTTGAAGGAAGGAGGGAGTAGCGTGAATTGAACTGCATAGTGAAGGATCACAAGGGATAAGCCATGACCCCATCAATATAGCAAAGTTTTAGTGTTAAGACATATATCCAACTGTTTTAGTCAACTATAAACAGTTTGGCACCTTTTGAGGTGGACGAGCGATGGGCTTCGGCTTGATCCGCAACTTGGTAACTCATGCCAGCCGTGAGGGTAAAGCTACGACCATCATCTAGTTCGGTGTGTAGTTCGCCTTCTAAGCACAACAGGATATGTCCTTTAGAACACCATGAGGATAAATCAAGCACTGCTTTATTTATACGCAAGGGCCAAATAGTTCTCAGAATACTCCACCATACGCACGCGAATCGTGTCAAATTGTTGAGTACGCCATAGGGCATAACCTTGATCACCTGTATGACGGGTGGTTGGTATTTCGGCCCAGTTGGTGATCCCGAAAGGAATGTTGTTAATATCCATACTGTTATCCTTTATGAACTGCTAAAAAAAGCCCCTTGCGGAGCTTTCTTTTGAAATGCTGAATCAGAGATCAATTATTGTGAAACAGGGGCTTTTTTAATGCTACGCATCAGTGTGGTCAAGGTTTGACGATGATGACCTAAGCGCTGTTCGACTAACTGAAATTCAATTTTGAGCTTTTCATCCATTTGATGAATTTTTTCAGCCACAGCCGTTTTCTTGGCTTGAATTTCTTGCTCTTTCAATTTTGCCCAGTCATTCAAGGTTTGGGTGAATGCATCATACTCTTGTGCAATACGAGCTTTCGCCGAGCTGATGTCATCACTAACATTTAGACCATGAACTTCTAAGTCTTGCTCAGCATATTTAAACTTCATCGCAAGTTCAGCTTTTTTAATATTGAAGCTCGGAATACGACGTAAGTTTTTAGCTAAACCAAGTTTTGAGCATGACCAAATCAACCATTTAGTTGGGTCATACTGCCACCATTTCACCCCGTTACGATAGTCGTATTGGAAAATGTGGTGGTAGTTATGATAACCCTCACCCCAAGTGGCAATAGCTAACCAGAAGTTGTCACGTGCGGTATTTTCGTCTGTATATGGACGTTTGCCCCACATGTGGCATAAAGAGTTAATGAAGAACGTGACGTGGTGACTGAGGATTAAACGCATTAATCCGCCCAACAATAACACACCCCATAAGTCGCCTACAGCCCAACCAATTGGTAATAAAATACCCATGTGGACGCTGATCACTAAAGGAACATAGTATTTGTGTTGGAACATCACCAATTTGTCATTCAGTAAATCGGGTGCATTTTTAAAGTCAGGTTCTGCTGATGGATAGTCACGAAGCATCCAACCCATGTGCGCATACCAAAAGCCATTGTTAATCGAGTACGGATCTTTCTCGATATCATCGACATGGCGGTGGTGGGTACGGTGACCTGAACCCCAATATAAAATACTGTTTTGCACAGCAAAGGTACCCATAATCATCAAAATGATTTTTAAAGGTAAGCTTGCTTCATAAGCACGGTGTGCCCATAAGCGGTGATAGCCAGCGGTAATACCTAAGCTACTAATACCCAGTAATACAAACATACTGATCCAAGCAGCTAAGCTGAAATCATGCTGAAAGGCATATAAGGGAATTGCAATCACAGCCACAATCGGAAGAAAAACCAATGCAAAAATTGCAACCCAGTTAAATGGGGCTTTGGGTAGGGGAGCATTCATCTCCAACAGCACTCCTGAAACCTTGGGAGGTATAAATGGAAGGTCAATCCATTACTTTTTGCATGGATTAAGCTACAGCATATTAGCATGAGCGAACCTTGGTTCACTAGCATTATTGTACAGATGTATTGTACTAAACAGTAACAGAATACGAATGTTTAGATATCGAAATTACCGAAGCTTTTCTAGGCTTTATCGTAGCAGAGCGTTCAATATGAAAAATCAATATTTTCAGTGTCACTGCTCATGTAAAACTCAAGTCAATTTTTGGCTTTTTCAATGCGCATCTGCCAAATGCTGTAGCATCATTTTAGGAAAATCGGTAATTAATCCATCAATGCCAGAGTCACGTAAATGTTTGGCGCGTTCGATGTCATTCACTGTCCAAACACTAATGGCTAAATTCGCTTGTTGTGTGGCTTTTAACAAGTCATCGGTTGCCAGTTGGTTCATCCAGCCGATTTGGCAACAGTCATATTTGAGCGCTTGTTCAATCGCAAGATGTTGAATATCGTCTTCAATCAATAAGCCACGTTTAAATGTTGAGTGTTGATGTTGCAGTGCTTGTAGGATTTTAAGATCAAAACTGGTAATGACCGCATTGTGTTCAAAGCCTCTAAGTTGCTGTGTTAAATGTTGTATCAGTCGCTCCGCTTCAGCTTGTGTTTCTACAGCTTTGACTTCAACTTCAAGATGTTCGAAGTCCTGCATAATCTGGAGGGCTTGTCGCAATGTTGGTGTGCTTTGCTTTTCCCAGTCTAGCCAAATATGTGCTTGGTTATAGGTGTCGAGTTGTGTGCTGTTTAATGGGTAGAGTGCTTGGTCGATACCGGTGGTTCGGAGCATGTTGTCATCATGCATAATGATCAGCTCATGGTCTCGGAGCTGACGAACATCAAATTCGACCGCGCGGATGCCTAGATCATGAATATATTGAAAACTGCCGAGTGTATTTTCTGGGGCTTCGCCACGTGCACCACGATGTCCGATGATTCTCATATTGAACCTGATCTATATACGCCTTTTGCGTGATTGTAGCGCTAAAACATCAGATTGGGGGAGAGATTCTAAGCTGGAGATATTAGATATGCGTAAATGCGATTCGTAATGGTTTGAGATAGAACTGAATTTGAATGAAATGTTTATATTCACGATAAGTGATGGTATTTGACGAGTTTTACGATTGGAAAAATGGTTTTGATTGCTTTGCCCAAAAGAAAAGTAACATTAAAAAGTCTTCCAGTGAATTGATCACAGGAAGACTCTGAAAAAATCTATTTCGTTCTAAATACTTAGAATTGTTTAAATAGTTTCATTGATATTTTTTTGCCAAAGTACTTCCGAGCCACCTTCAGCACGCTGTAAAGCACGCGATGCAACAAAAAGCCAATCCGATAAGCGGTTGAGCAACTGTAGTGCGGTGCTTTGAATATTTTGATCACGAGTGTGCACCGACATTAAGCTACGTTCAGCTCGGCGGCATACTGAACGAGCTTGGTGTGCATAGCTACATGCTAAAGAACCCGAAGGTAAGATAAATTCTTTCAGCATGGGTAAGTCTTCATTCATACAGTCAATTTCTTGTTCAAGAAACTCAATACAAACAGGTTGGAGCAAATGATAGTTTGGAATACACACTTCACCGCCTAAGTCGAAAAGCCAATGCTGAATTAGGCTTAAGCTTTTATCCCATCTCGCTTTGTCTGTGATTTGGCTTGCGGTAATTTGAGCACGAAGCACACCAATGGTTGAATTGAGCTCATCGACATCACCAAGTGCGGTAATTCTTAGATCATCTTTAGTTACACGTGATCCATCGCCCAGACCTGTGGTGCCTGAGTCGCCAGTACGGGTATAAATTTTACTTAAACGGTGGCCCATAATTTTTCCTAGGTTGAAATGAAAAAAAGGATAATGCCGGTCAAAACATTATCCATAAACTGCGCTGTTTTTTAATTTTTTTGAGTCTTTAAGCTAAATTAATAACGGAAAGTGACTCCTGCGGAAGCTAGGCGGCCGCCATTCATATAGTAATAACCACGGTCTTGATATGCGGTTTTATATTCAACATCACCAATATTTTGAATATTCGTGAAGAGTTTTACATATGGATTTACATTCCAAAATGCGTTGATATCAATGGTTGCATAACCTGGAGTGCTATAGTTTTTATTCCATTCTTTGGCTTTAGATTTAGCAACTAATGAAGCACTAATGCCATAAACTTCGTTTTGTAAACCAGTCGTTAAGGTGAATCCTTGGCGAGGTCGACGTTTTAGGTCTTCATTGGTTTCTTCATTTTGAGCTTTAACATAGCTATAGGTTGCTTTCGTAAACAAATCATCTTGTTGCCAACCTAGATATAGCTCGCCACCTTGATAAGTTGCTTCTTGAATGTTGGTTAATAAGCCATTTGAACCAGATGCAATTAAGTCATCTACTTTAGTGTAATAAGCAGATAAACCTGTTTGGAAACCGTAAGCCAAAACCTGATCAAGACCAATTTCATAGGAGGTGCTTTCTTCAGGATCTAGATTAGGATTACCATTCCATGAGTTATAGAGTTCATTTAACGTTGGCGATTTAAAAGCAGTACCAATATTTGCATAAATACTTGTGTTAGCGAGTAATTGATAACGTGCCGCCATTTGGCCTACAGTATGTGAACCATATTTTTCGTTATCTTCAAGGCGAATACCAACTTGAGTATTTAGTTTTGAACCGTTGTATTGATGTTGAGCATAGTAACCAGTTGAATCTACATCTTCATTATAAGGCGTACCATAAGATAAGATGTCACCTTCAAGTTTGCGATGGGTAATCCCAGAAATAATAGATTGGCTAGGAGTGAAGTTCCATTTGCCATAAAGTTCAGCTTCTTGTGTCTTACTATGGACGTAGTCTGTTGAATCTTTTTGATCAACTTCGTCATTAAATTGAGATAAACGTGTGTTGAGTTCAAATTGATCCGTTACATTTAAACGGCTACGCAGGTTGATGATTTCATTTTCAAAATCTTGTTTCAGTAACGTACCATCAAAGGTGTAAGCATCGTATAAGCTTGTACCTTTATTGCTACTGTAATCTACAGATACAGCATAGTCTTCTTTTTCGACACCTAATTTGGTACTAAATCCTTTTTGATCGAAAGATGCAGTATCAGTTTTATTGGTTTTTTGATTTGTCACTTTAGTTGCATCTGATTCTAGGCGTTGACCACGAACTTGTGCATAAAAACCATTTTCTGCTAAGTCTGCACCTATTACAGATTTATAAGTGCTGTGCTCACCCATTTCTCCTGTAATAAAAGCGCCTGTTTTTTCTGGTGTTTTAGATACAAGTTGAATTACACCGCCAATCGCATCAGTACCATATAAAACGGATGCTGGACCTTTGAGAACTTCAATTTGTTTAATGTCAGTAGTATCTAAAAATGCAAGACTTGCAGTACCTGAAGAAGCATTATTTAAGCGAACACCATCACGTAAAATTAAGGTGTGATCTGATTCAGTTCCACGTAAGTAGATATCTGCAAGCTGCCCCATACCACCGCTTTGCACCATATTGATCGCGGCATCTGTTTTTAATAGATCAGGTAAAGATGCAATTGGCGATTGTTCTACAATCTGTGGTTCAATAATTGAGATACGTGCTGGTACGTCTTTAATCTTTTCTTCAGAACGTGTTGCAGTTACAACTAGTGTATCTAAAGAGGCATTAATGCTGTCTTTTGCAGATGCAGACACGGAGAAACCCATTGCAATAGCGATTGCGCCCACTAAAGCTGTAGGCTGAAATAAATTTGGCATGCTGGCTCCATACATTCACCCCCCGTGAATGATTGAGTTAAATGGCGCAATAAGCAGGTCTCCGGACTTAAATATAAATATTGCGAACAATATTGGTATATCCATCTTCCCACACGAGTGCAGTGATGTAAGTGCAAACACTTATAAAGATATACGTTTCGTTTTACCGTTGCGGGGGCAGTGTTGGACTCTCACCAACTTCCCTAAAGCATAGTGCTTAGACTTATTGCATTTGGGCGAAGTATAAGGTTTGTATGTGAATTAAACAATCTATGTAAAGATTTTTCAGGATGAACTTTACGCAAGGTGAAAAAATTGCATTACAATGATTCGCCCTGTTATTTATAGATCAGCTATAAATAGGGTTGAGCCAGAGTCATAATCTATGCGAACCCGTGCCAAAATTTGCGGTATCACACGTATTCAAGATATTCAAGCTGTGGTCCATGCCGGGGCTGATGCCATTGGTTTTGTATTTTTTCCGCCTAGTCCACGTCATGTCAGTGCAGCTCAAGCCAAAGAATTGATTCAACATGTGCCTGCTTATGTGCAAACTGTTGGACTTTTTGTGAATGCCGCTGCGGATGACATTGCAGATGTGTTAAAACAAGTGGCGCTCGATATCATTCAGTTTCATGGTGATGAAACCCCAGAAGACTGTCGGGCAATTGCGGCACAAGTAGGGCGTCGTTGGTATAAAGCCATTCAAGTCAAACCTGAACTGGATGTGGTGGCAGAAGTTCAACGCTTTCAACAGGCAGGGGCAAGCGCAGTGCTCTTAGATGCATGGCATCCTGAACTAAAAGGGGGAACAGGGCACAGTTTTGACTGGTCGCAATTCCCTAAGCTTGATATTCCTTTAATTTTAGCTGGTGGTTTAACCCCCACTAATGTTGAAGACGCTATAAAGACGACTGGGGCTTATGCTGTAGATGTCAGCGGAGGCGTAGAATCCGCTAAAGGTATAAAAGACCAACAACTTATAGAAAACTTCATGCAAGGAGTCCATCGTGGATCAGCAAAGTAATATGATTGACTATACCCAATACCCAGATGAACGTGGGCATTTTGGTATCCATGGCGGACGTTTTGTGTCAGAAACTCTAATGGCAGCATTAGAAGACTTAGAAAAGCTCTATTTTCGTATGAAAGATGATGAGCAGTTTCTGGCAGAATTCGACCGTGATCTCGCCTACTATGTAGGTCGTCCTAGTCCTTTATATTATGCTGAACGATGGTCGAAAGAGTTGGGTGGTGCGCAAATTTACTTAAAACGTGAAGACCTGAATCATACGGGTTCACATAAAGTGAACAACACCATTGGTCAGGCTTTACTGGCAAAACTTTCGGGTAAAAAACGTATTATTGCTGAAACTGGTGCAGGTCAGCACGGTGTCGCAACGGCAACCATCGCAGCGCGTTTAGGTCTTGAGTGTGTAGTGTTCATGGGTGCAGATGACGTGAAACGTCAAGCCATGAACGTCTATCGTATGCGTTTACTCGGTGCGACCGTTGTACCTGTGGAAAGTGGCTCTAAAACATTAAAAGATGCCATGAATGAAGCGATGCGTGACTGGGTGACCAATGTTGATTCAACTTACTATGTGATTGGTACGGTTGCAGGCCCACATCCATATCCACAATTGGTTCGTGATTTCCAATCGATTATTGGTCGTGAAGCGCGCAAACAAATTCAAGAGCAAGCTGGGCGTTTACCTGATGCCTTGGTGGCATGCGTCGGTGGTGGTTCCAATGCAATGGGCTTGTTCTATCCATTCTTAAATGACCTAGATGTGAAAATGTATGGTGTTGAAGCGGCGGGATATGGCATTGAAACAGGCAAACACTCTGCACCATTGAATGCAGGTCATGTCGGAGTTTTACACGGTAACCGTACTTATTTGATGTCGGATGAACAAGGTCAAATCATTGAAACGCATTCGATTTCAGCAGGCTTGGATTATCCAGGTGTAGGCCCTGAGCATAGTTTCCTTAAAGATATGCATCGTGTTGAATATGTGCCGATCAATGACAATGAAGCTTTACAAGGTTTCCGTGATTTGACTCATATTGAAGGGATTATTCCGGCATTGGAAAGTTCTCATGCGATGGCTTATGTCACTAAACTTGCGCCAACGATGTCTAAGGATCAAATTATTATTGCGACGGTTTCAGGCCGTGGTGATAAGGACTTAATGACTGTGGCACGTATTGATGGCGTGGAAATGGTTGAGATGTAATTTTCCTCTGGTGTGAAGCTTCTCTCTGTGGAGAAGGTTATACAATATGAAAATCGTGCTGAAGTAATTCAGCACGATTTTTTTGAAATAGAAGTTTATCGAGAACATGAATAAGTAAAGGCGATATGGATGTCGCCTGTTGAGCAGCCTTACAGGGATGTAATGTCCGCTCAACAAGATGGTTTTGTTACTTTTGCCGAAACAAAAGTAAGATATTTCCTAGCAATAAAAACTCTGGTCAAATCTATCTTATTGGTTGTAACGTTATTTACATTTTGACGGAGTCTTGCTGTTTAAACCTCAAATGTAAGGAGTTCATAATGTTACTTTGGATAAGCCCAAAGTAACCAAAGGCATTGTCATTCGCAAAACTCGTCCTATACTTTCATGTGATTAATGTAGTTGCAAAAACATTTCTCTCGAAGTGTGGTCTACCTCGAACAATTGCGAATGTAGTTTTCGTGAATCGCATGTTAGCTGTAAAAATGTCTCAAAAGAAAGGAGAGATAATGCCCAACCTATTTATGGTTATGCTTGGTGGTCGCCATGCACGTGCCAATACCGAAGTCCATGATGTTGTATTTGCAGTCGCTGACAGTTTAGAGGAGAGTTACCCGCAACTTAAAAATGCGTGGTTTGGTGAACAAAAAGGCTTACATATTGATGCTTGGATGCAAGTGGAGTGTGTCGAAAGTGCAGGGAAAAAATACCAAATACAGTTTAGTGATGCCCAACCCCAAGCAGAGGATGAAAAACTGTGGCTCATAAATTTAGGTGGCTATGACACACGTGCATTTGGGGAGTTACATCGTTATGTACTCGTCGTTGCGCCGCATGCCGCGGAAGCTAAACAACTTGGCAAACAATATTTTGATCAAAAGTGGAAAAAGCAACATACTGACCGTGTTTTAGACGTTGATGGCTGTATTGCGATTGATTGTGTACATGGTCGTTATGTGGCTTTGGTTGAAGCTGAGTTTGATGCAAACACATGGGAAAATACATATCTCATGTTAAATTAGGTTGGATTATTCCTAATTTTTTTAAGTGATGTATTAAAACGAAAAGCAGGTTTAGTGAATAATTTGATGAAAAAACAAACTAAATACTTTTCACCTTTAAAATTATAGGCATAATATGCTTAGGGATATTAATTAACTTTTGCTTAAGGATAAAGCATCAATGGATTTGATACAGTCCAACGGACAACCACATTATGGTCGGTTTAGCGAACTTCCAAAAACCATTGATTTAAATAAGTATCAGTATAAAACCCCATACGGTGAAGTACTCACGGGATGGCGGAAAAAGCTGAAATATAAGAAATTTAAGTTTTGTAGCATTCAACATGAGCATTACACCATTGGCTTAGCGATTGCTGATATTGCTTGGGCTGGGCATGGTTTCGTTTATATTTACGATCATTTTAAAAATGAAGTACTTGAATGGAACGCCGTGAATTTTCTGGCGCGTAAAACCGTTTTAGATGAACAGCCTTTATATAATCAAAGTGTATTTGCAAATTCACCTTTTCAAATTGAAATTCAGCATGCCAATGGTGTGCGCTATGTTCAAGTCACCAAGTATGGTGAAATTAAGCTGAGTGCCCGAATTTTCTGCGCAGGTACTGATCCATTGAGTATGTGCAGTCCAACAGGGATTAATGGTTGGACTTATACCCAAAAATTGACCACCTTAGCCTGTGAGGGTTTTTTTACCAATAAAGCGGGGCAGATCATTCAGTTTAATGAGCGAACCTTGGCTGCGCTAGATGATACCTGTGGCTTCCTCCGACCAGAAACAGCTTGGTTTTGGCTTTCTTGCAGTTTTTGGGATGCACAGGGTAAGCGTATTGGTCTGAACTTAGCTTCTGGTGTGAATGAAAGTTTTGGCAATGAAAACTGTTTGTGGGTGAATGGAAAGCTCTATACCGTGAGTGATGTTCTGTTCCAAATGGAAGAAGAAGGGCGTTGGAGCATTCGCTCGCTAGATGAACGCTTAAATTTAACTGTGACTACGGGCTGGCGCCGTTTTGAAAACCTAAATTTGCGTCTCGTGGGCAGTCAGTTTAGTCAGTGGCAAGCCAAGATTAGCGGTACGATTCAGCAGGGTGATCAAGAGGTTGTTTTGCTGAATGAATATGGGCTGCTCGAACAGCACTATGCAAAGTGGTAAAAGACCTGTGATAAGAAAAACCGGCATCATGTCGGTTTTTTCTTTTGTTATGTTTATGAATTTATTTTCCTGCTTGCCAAAAAGCTTCACCGGCTAAAATCGGGTCATGACTTTCTGCTAGGGTATCGATCCAAACATCGTACTGTTCAATCACAGGATGTTGATTGGGATGAAAGTCTTTCTTAAACCAATCGAGATATTGACCACACATGCGGGACAGTATTCCTTTTTTACCAAAGAACCAAGGCAGCCCTTTACGCATCATTTGCAAGCGCTGAATACGGTTAAAGCCATCATGCTTGAGCATGACATCTGCACGATAAGTGGTGAAACCAAACATCATCACCGTGGTAAAGGCCAATGCAAATAGACGCGTCGCTTCAGGCACATGTCCGACTTGTTTCATCACATCAAACGCGACATCACGGTGTTCCATTTCTTCAATGGCATGCCATGCAAATAAAGCACGCACATAGGGGTGAGCCTCAGCCAACGTGGCTTTATGGCTATAAAAAGTCTCGGCCATCAGTGCAGTTAAATGTTCTGCTGCAGCCGTCATGGCAATGTTGTACTGCGGAGAGCGTTTACTCAGTTCAAATTTAAAGATTTTATTTAAACGCTGAATAAACTGATCGACAGGCATGCCTTGTTCTCGCATGACTTGATTCATTTTGTCATGGGCAATGCCAGGCTGTGCTTCCTGCTTAATAAAATCGGTGACACGTGCAGCTAAGCTTGGGTCTCTAATTTGGTCCCTAAACAAACGCACGCTTTGAATAAAATAGCGTTCTCCATCGGGGAAAGTGAGGCTGAGTGCATCGAACATGCGCGTCCGAAATGGGTCGCCGCCAAACCAAAAACGGGGTACTTCATCGAGCTTAAAATTGAGTTGGGTTCGCACAATCGGTTCAACAGGGGCTTTAACAATGGCATTCATTTTGTTTTACTTCATTTGCCTTGGATGATTGCAGTATGTCGGAGAAAATGCAGTTTGTTTTGACAGATATTGCCATTTTTTATACATTTTACGCCAATGTGAAAATATCGCATGTCAAATAGCGGGTAGGCCGTCATGCAAGAATTACAAATCCCCAATGGTTATTTTCAGCTCTGGAATATGTATCTTATAGAGCAAGGAATCGATTTTCATCAACTCGGTTTTTTAGCGCAATATCAGTATGAATTGGAGCATGTATTACAACTGTCAATCGATACCCAATCACCATTTTCTTTCTTTCAAACGATTTTGCAACTGACGCGAGAACAGTTGGATTGTCCTCAGTTGATTATGGAGATGGCAAAATTTATTCAACCTGAGCATTTTGGTGTTTTAGGTTATATGGCCACACGCAGTAATAGCATGGCTGAAGCACTGAGTTATGTGATGCGCTTTAGTCGTTTGGTGATTGATGGGGCAGAAGTTAGTCCCATGCAGATGCAGCAATGGGGCAATGAAATTTGGCTGACTTGGCCTTTTCTCAATGAGAAATATGCTTCACTGAATGAAATGACCATGGCATCCATTGTGCATTTGGCCAAGAAAATTTTCCCCGATCAATTACAATTCTTAAAAATCCAAATGGCGCATCCAGCCCAGATGGCACAGTATCATTATCAAAAATTTTATGGCTGTGAAGTGAGCTTTAATCAAGCCTGCTATGCCTATGTGATGAGTGCGGACAGTTTGACTTTAAAATCGGGCTTTGCTGATCCTTCTTTAACGCAGCTTTTACTGAAACAAGCAGAGGTAGCAATTGCCCTCAAGCCTCGTTATGAGAGCGTATTGCAACAGATTCATAGCGCCGTGGCTGATTATCTTAAGGCACATGCGGAAGCTCCTAAAATTGAACAGATTGCCAATGAATTACACCTGTCAACGCGGACCTTACAACGCCAGTTGCAAGACTGGGATAGTTCATTTAAGCAAGTACTTGAGTCAGAGCGCATGAAACGATGTGAATATCTCTTACAACAAGGTTTGAGTTTAACTGAAATTGCTTTACAACTCGGCTATTCGGGACAGTCAGCTTTAGCGCGTGCTTATAAACAGCACAGTGGACAGACCTTATTACAGTTGAAACGACAACTGAAATAACAGCTGGCATAAAAAAAGCGCCTTTGGAGAGGCACTGAAATGTATGAAATGATCAGACTGATTTCAGTCGTGGAAAACGGAATACAATCGCAAGGATGGCAAAGATTGCTAGTATCCAACAGTAGTAAATGCTGCCGATGAGTTCAACTGGTGAAAGCTTTGCAATTGAGCAGGCCAATAGAAGTTGTGCACCATAGGGAATAAGCCCTTGTACAACACATGAAAAGATGTCGAGCAAAGCGGCTGCACGTTTTGGGTCTACGCCATATTCTTTAGCGACTTCACGCGCCATATCGCCCGATAAAATAATCGCTACAGTGTTGTTGGCCACAAAAATGTTGGAGAAAACCACCAAAAAGCTTAATCCGATTTCACCTGCGCGCTCACGACCAACTTTAAATAAACGGGTGAGGCTGTAAATGCGTTGAATAAGCCAGTCGAGTCCACCTTCTTTTTGCATAATGGTCGAAAGACCGCCCAAGAACATCGACAGTAAAGCGACTTCAAACATACCGACAAAACCATCATAGATGGCTGTGTTGAGTTGAATGACCGTAAATTCTGGCTGTGTAATCAGTCCCATCACCCCAGAGAGCACTACACCGACTGTAAGTACCGCAAGCACGTGTAAACGACTGAATGCGAGGAAAAACACCACCACATAGGGCAATACTAGCCAAGGGTTAAAGTCTTTGGATTGAATGGTTTCGGTTTGATGGATGCTAAAGACATAAATCGCGATTGTGATTAAAGCCGCAGGTACTGCAATCCAGACATTGACGCGAAACTTGTCTCGAAGTTGAACTTTTTGACTGGTGGTGGCTGCAATGGTGGTATCCGAAATCATTGAAAGATTGTCACCAAACATCGCACCGCCCACGACCGCACCTATGGCATAGACAGCAGCAATATCGGTGGCTTGAGAGAAACCAAAGGCAATCGGTGCACAGGCCGCAATGGTGCCCATTGAGGTACCCATTGCTGTTGCAATGAACGCTGAAATAATGAATAGCATCGGTAACACAAAGGCTGGTGGAATCGCAGACAAGCCCATTTGCACTGTGGCATCGACACTACCAATGGCGCTGGTGGTACTGGCAAATGCACCTGCCAGCATGAACACCATAAACATTAAGATGAGGTTCGGGTGACTTGCACCGCGCAGAAAGGTTTCGATGCCTTGATTTAGCTCACCGCGGTAAATCAACACCGCCAAAATAATGGCAGGAATGGCCGCAACAGGCGCTTTCATTTGATAGAACGCAAACTCGGTTCCAATCACAGAATGGTAAATACCACTGCCTAAGAAAATGGCTAAAAAAACAATAAGCGGTAACAGCGCAAGCGCACGTGCTTGCACTAAACCTGAGTTATCGGTGGTCATAGGAGATAGGGAAATGAAAGAATGTGCGTAGTATAATGCAGGTTTTGCTATTTCATAAAACTTTAAATGTAAAAGCTAAGCCGTCTATTTTTATCATTTTTTTTCAAATAAAAATAAGTTTATCTAAAACTTAGACATTTTGGTATTTCCTAAAATTAGGCATCTTTGATCATTGAGAAAAAAACCGAAATATCAGTAAATGGTGCTTTACGGTTGTTCTGAAAATATTTGACGAAAAATGAATTGGAACGCGAACGCGATGTGCTCTATTCAATGAGTAAAAAATAGCGTTACAATGCAGCGTCTTGTATTTTTACAAAGCCAACTCCTCAGTAGTTTTAATTTTAAACAAGTTAAGGAAAGCACAACCCTATGTCACGTTTAGCCACTCGTTTTGGACAGCTTAAATCTCAACAGCGTAAAGCTTTGGTTTCTTATGTTATGGCTGGTGACCCTCATCCACAGGTAACAGTTCCTTTGTTACATCAGATGGTTGAGGCGGGTGTAGATGTGATTGAACTCGGTCTTCCATTTTCAGACCCTATGGCAGATGGTCCTGTGATTGCCCTTGCTGCAGAACGCGCATTGGCAGGTGGTACCAATACCTTAGATGCTTTGAATATGGTCAAAGAGTTCCGTCAAAAGGATCAAGAGACCCCAGTCGTATTGATGGGTTATCTGAATCCTGTTGAAGTCATTGGTTATGAAAAGTTTGTATCGACTGCGCATGCATGTGGTGTCGATGGCATTCTACTGGTGGACTTACCACCAGAAGAAGCAGCAGAGCTTGATGTTGTATTGAAGCAATTTGATATGGATCAAATCTTTTTACTAGCGCCAACCTCAACGGACGAACGCATTAAACATGTGGTGAAACAAGCGAGTGGTTTCATCTATTACGTGTCTTTAAAAGGGGTCACAGGTGCAGCAACTTTAGACGTTGCTGAAGCTGCAAACCGAATTGCAAAAATTAAAGCAGAAACAGATATTCCTGTCGGTGTTGGTTTTGGGATCAGTGATGCGACATCTGCCAAAGCAATGGGCGGAGTGGCTGATGCTGTGATTGTTGGTAGTGCTTTTGTTAAGCAATTTGCAAGCTTAGCACCAGAACAAGCCGTGGTTGAAACGGTTAATAAAGTCAAGGAGCTTCGAGCAGCGCTCGATGAGTTAGTATGAGTCAAGATGTTAAATCAGGGAAAATCCTAAGCCCATCGACGCCATGGACTGAACGTGGTGTACCCGGTATTCAAGTACCTGATGAGCAAACCTCACTCAAGGCGACGTTTACAGAACCAACGATTGAATGCCCTGAGTGCCATGCACTTGTTACACGTACTGCAATGTCATTTAACGCTTATGTTTGCCCTCAGTGTGATGAACATTTGCGTATGAAAGCCCGTGATCGTTTGAATTGGTTCTTTGACCAAGTGCAAACAGAATTGGGACAAGAATTTAAAGCCAAAGATCCGTTGAAATTTGTCGACTCAAAGCCATATCCAGCGCGTATGAGTGAAGCACAGACCAAAACAGGTGAAACTGAAGCCTTGGTGGTGATGCAAGGTTTACTCAAAGGTATTCCTTTGATTGCCTGTGCCTTTGAATTTGACTTCATGGGTGGTTCAATGGGTACGGTTGTTGGTGACCGTTTTGTGCAAGCGGCTGAAAAAGCCATTGCGGACAAGCAACCTCTGATTTGCTTTGCTGCTTCGGGCGGTGCACGTATGCAAGAAGGCATGTTGTCTTTGATGCAAATGGCGCGTACATCAGCAGCCATCCAAAAAATGAAAGACGCGGGTCTGCCATATTTGGTGGTGTTGACGCATCCTGTTTATGGTGGTGTAACGGCATCTTTAGCGATGCTCGGTGATGTACATATTGCAGAGCCGAAAGCGATGATTGGTTTTGCTGGTAAACGCGTGATTGAACAAACGGTACGTGAAAAGCTAGAAGAGCCGTTCCAGCGTGCGGAATACTTGCTTGATCATGGTGTAATCGATCAAATTGTTCACCGTCACGCATTACGTGATACAGTTTATCGTATTGTCGCGAAACTGATGAATTTGTCTTGAACACAGCACCACTTGCAACAGACTCTTTAGAAACATGGCTCGATTATTGGGGCCATGTTCACGTTACGGGGATTGATTTAGGATTGGAACGGGTCATTCCTGTAGCTGAAAAGCTCGGTGTGACGCGTCCCGATGCTAAAGTTTTAACCGTAGCGGGAACCAATGGAAAAGGTTCGACCACCACCACACTGGCTGCCATTTTAAATGTGCAAGGCTATAAGGTGGGACTGTATCAGTCACCACATATTTACCGTTTTAATGAACGGGTTAAATTGCGTGGTGTAGAGGTCGATAACCAAAGCTTGGTCAATGCTTTTGTACAAGTGGATCAAGCGCGCCGTGATTGTGATTTAAGCCTCTCGTTTTTTGAGGCGACTACACTCGCGGCTTTTGTCATTTTTAAAGACCAAGCATGTGATGTTTGGGTGCTTGAAGTGGGTCTAGGTGGTCGCTTAGATGTGGTCAATGTAATTGAACCCGATGTTGCGGTGATTACCAATATTGGTTTAGACCATACCGACTGGTTGGGCGATACCATTGAAAAGATTGCTTTTGAAAAGGCAGGTATCATCCGTCCTAATATTCCTGTGGTGTTTGGCGGCTTACAACAAATCCCTCAAGCTATTATCGATAAAGCGGATGCTTGTGCTGCAAAACTTTATGCAGTGAATCGTGACTATTTTTATCAACGCAGTGAGCATGGTCAGTCATGGATGTTTGCATCCAGCGGCACCACTTTAAATTTACCTCTCGGCACATTGGCGGTTGAAAATATTTCAACAGCTGTTGCTGCTGTTTTATTGAGTGGTTTAACGGTCACTCAAGCGGCTATTTCTGAAGGAATTCAAAACGCAAAACTGCAAGGTCGTTTTGAAATTCGCCAAATACAGAACAAAACGGTGATTTTTGATGCAGGGCATAACCCGCATGGTGTTGCTTTTTTATTAAATCAATTGCGAAATTTCCTAAAATACAATAAACAGTACACTGAAGTAGTCAGTGTTTTCTCGATGTTGGCAGATAAAGATGTGAAATCTGTCACAGAGTTATTGAAAGATTCCATACAAATGTGGAAAATTGCGGCATTAACTGTCCCGCGTGCAGCTCCAATTGAACAATTGGATCAAGCGCTGCAAGGGCAACATGTGCAGCACTTTGACAGTGTGAAATTGGCTTTTAAATCAGCGCTCGACGAAACAAAGAATAATCAGCTGATTTTGGTATGTGGTTCATTTCATACCTTAGAAGCGGTATGGGAGTATTTGGAAGAATGTCAATGAATAGCAAACAACGTTGGATGGGTGGCGTTGTTTTATTAGGTGGTGGTGTCCTTTTGGCGGCATTACTGCTTAAAGGCAAAGAAGAAATACATCAAAATAATATTAAAACACCAGAGCTAGTCACACAGAATGTGCAACGCAATGCCGAAGGTGAATTGGTTCAACTTCAGCCGTTAACGGTTGATGTTGAAACAGAAAAGCGTTTACTGGAACAACAACGTGTAGCACGTGAAAAATCGGTTGCTGAACAAGAAGCTCGTGCGGCCGAATTTTTAGCAATGCAACAGCAAGCCGAAGCAGATGCTGCACGTAAAGCAGCAGAAGAATATGCTGCGTTGAATGCACACCGTAATGCTGCACAGCAAAGCTCGGACAACATTCCACCAGAATTGGTTGAAGATGAAAAAGCCAAGCAACAGCGAATTGCTGCTGACAAAGCGGCTGAAGTAAAGAAGTTGGAACAGCAAAAGCTGCAAGCGCGTACTGAGGCTGAAAAAGCAGCGGCTGCAAAAAAACTGGCTGAGCAAAAAGCCTTAGCAGAAAAGCAAGCACTTGAAGATAAAGCTAAGCGAGAAGCAGAGGCTAAACGTAAAGCAGAAGACGAGCGTAAGGCTGAAGCGAAAAAAGAAGCCGAACGTAAAGCAGATGCTGAGAAAAAAGCGGAAGACAAACGTAAGGCAGATGAAAAGCGTAAAGCTGATGAAGCCAAGAAAAAGGCGGAAGCTGAGAAAGCGCGTGATTTGCTTGAACATGGCGATAAGCAGTGGATGGTACAGGTGGCATTGGCTGCCAATGAAGCCAATGCGGATGCACTGGCGGCGAAACTTCGTGCTAAGGGCTATAAGGTCACTAAAAGTCCAACCTCTAAAGGCGTACGGATTATGGTGGGGCCATCTAAAGACCGTGATACTGCCGATGCAGCCCGCAAAAAGATCACTTCAGATGCGAGCCTCGGTATGAAGTCCGCATGGGTGATTGACTGGGTTCCACTCGACAAACGCTAAAATTGGGTTAACCCATTTGCCTTCACTATGATGGATTCAACAGTTGCTGTTGAATCCATTTTATATTTGCAGGGCTAAATAACGGTTCGATATTTTGCCAAATTGGATGAAAACCATAACCCCCATGTTTCATCTCAGCCAAGGCATCAGCGGTAGACCAGTTTTGAAAAATAATGCGGTACATAGCCACACTGGCGCCTGTACGGTCTGAACCATGGTAGCAATGCAATAAAACTTTTTGCTGGTTTTGCTCCGCATGTTGAATTTGCTGCATCACCTTTAATAAATCTTCTCGGTCAATCGCCCATGTATGAATCGGGATATGCACCAATTCAAACCCTTGGTTGGACAGTTTTTTCAGGTCTTGATTGTGTGAGCGTAAATTAATAATCACATCAATTTCTTGTGCTTTTAAACTCGGAATTAAATCTTGATCGGGTTGCTCACTACGAAAAACAGTTTCACTGATTTGATAGAAATTATGCGCAGGTTGGATCGACTGTCCCCAGTGTTGTGGACGCTCGGTCTCGGGCAGCGCAGGCGTAGTCATACAGCCAGAAACACTGATACACAGAGAAAGCATAACAAGATATTTGGTCATAGAATCAGGCTCTGATGGTGTGAAAGTTCAACAGGATCATGTGCGCAAAAGATTTCGATAAGTGGTTCCGACTGCGCCAATTGTTGAATTTTATGCAGGTTGCTTAAGCGCTGTGAATTATCTTCGGCAAAAAATACTTCCAAGGCATTTAAGCTGCGAAGTTTATTTTGAGGGTTGAGTTCAAGGTGGGAGTAGTAGGCATCCCCGCAGAAGAGTTTCCAACCCTGCTGGGTTTTAATGGCAATGCCACAGTGACCTTCAGTATGCCCAAACAGCGGAATCAAAAGAATCTCATTATGAAATAAGTCAAATCCTTGCACTTGAGTCAAATTAAACCATGCGTCACCGTGAATTGGCTCAATAAAGTGCCAATGGCGATGCTGCTGAAATTGTTGTGTTTTATAACGGGCTTTATTTTTAAATGACTTCAGGTTTTGTGCCGCATTATATTCGTTAGACAGGATATGTACTGTTGCATTGGGAAAGTCGGAAATACCCCCCGCATGGTCAAAATCCAGATGTGAAACCAAAATGTGTTTGACATCCTTTGGGCTAAAGCCAAGTTTTTGGATTTGTGCAATGGCAGTTAATTCTAAGTTTTGTTCAATTTTTCCAATTCGAGCCACCAACTGCCCCAAACGCTGCTTGGTGTATAGATAGTCCTGGATGCCTAAGCCCGTATCAATCAGCACCAGCCCTTGATCTGTTTCAACCAAAAGACAATGGCACACAACCTTAGCTTGAAAACCTTTTTGACCAAAGAGTAGGGCACACACTGGACACATGGTGCCGCAATGTAAATGGTGAATGTTATAAATCATAAAGTCATTTTTATCGTATTGTTTTGACTGTTATAGCGGAAGATTTGAGTTTTAACAGTTTGATTTTGTTAAAGAGTCATGTATGCCTGCTTTAAAAGAAAAAAGCCTGTCGATTGACAGGCTTTCAAAAGTTCAAACTCGGCTCGTCATTGGAGTTTGAAACGATCATACAAGGTGACTCTGAACGTATTTCTATTGTTTAGTTTCCTCTCTGGATTACTTGGAGTTCAGTGCCCCATTTTTGTTTTCAATGGGGCTGCTCGGTTAAAACTTCGGGCTTTGCTTGTCTGCTGCAACAGCAGATTATTTTATCCTTGCTCAGGCTGTGGAGTCAGGCGTAAATACGGGGTGACTGCTTTATAACCTTTCGGAAAGCGCTGTGCGATTTCAGCTTCATCTTTGAGTGATGGCACAATCACCACATCCTCACCTTGTTGCCAGTTCGCAGGAGTTGCAACTTTGTGATGATCAGTCAGTTGCAGTGAGTCAATCACGCGTAAGATTTCATGGAAATTACGACCTGTTGATGCGGGATAAGTGATAATCAAACGGACTTTTTTGTTTGGGTCGATAATCACTAAAGAGCGAACCGTTAATGTTTCACTGGCATTGGGATGGATAAAACCATATAGCTCAGACACTTTACGGTCTTGGTCGGCAATGATCGGGAAATTCACCGTGGTATTTTGGGTTGCATTGATGTCTTTAATCCAACCTAAATGTGACTCAATATCATCGACTGAGAGGGCAATGGCTTTTACTCCACGTTTTTCAAATTCATCTTTGAGTTTTGCGGTAAAGCCAAGCTCGGTGGTACATACTGGCGTGTAGTCAGCAGGATGTGAAAACAGTACCCCCCAGCTGTCACCTAAAAATTGATAAAAATCAATTTCGCCTTCGCTCGAAGCCTGTTGAAAGTTGGGTGCGATGTCGCCTAAACGTAAACTCATGTTGAACCTCAAATTATCTTTATGTCTATGGAATGAACATCACTATGGCGCAATTTCTTTTGCATGAAAAATAGTGTTTTATTATTTGTTTATACAAAATATTCATAATTGATCGGATACGTGTTCTGTATTTGGTATGCCAAAGATGACCTCATTGTTGCTCTAGACACCGCTTATTTGCATATTTGGTAACGGTGTTTAGACGAGATTTTTTCTGCTTTTGTGAAGTGTATCGCTCTATAGAATTGATCGCACATACGATCGGCTATAATTATTTTCATGATTGATTTATAGTTGTTTTTTAAAGCAATTCCACAAAGTATAAAAACTTGAGCATTCCAACAATGAAAAAAATAGGTATCGCCCTGACTTTAGTGCTATGGGGACTGGAAGTAACCCATGCGCAGAATGGTGGGCAATTGAAACAAGCCCAAGTCAGTACTGCTCGTCAAACGCCACAACAAATTACAGATCAATATCTAGCGTCTCAAAAAAGCCTTACACAGCGGAAAGTGGCGCTATCTCAGGCTCTCGAACAGGAGTTAGCTCGAGGTCAGAATGCGAATAATATTTATCAAATTGTTTGTGTTCAGCTTGTTCCGATTCTTACCGCAATGCGAGTCAATGATGAACAACTCTTGGGTTTCCTACAGAGCATAAATCCAAGTCAGTCAAATAATGGGGTGAAAGCCTCGCTGCGGCAAAATCAAGCACTTGAAAGCAAAACCTTGAATAACTGCAAACAATTAAAGTCACTACTTTAAAAAAGGCCTTGAATCCTGATGAGTCGGATGAAATCTCTATGTCGGCTGTTTAAAATTTGTTACATTAGTTTGCCTTAGATTCGACGGGCTAGAAACAATGAATAGATTTTTTAAATGGTTTTGTGTAAAGCCCTTGTACTTCAAATTTCTAGCACCATAATAACGACTAAGAAAACATATTCATTTGACAAGCAAGATTTAGAGAGTCTATTCATGTTGGCAAGTCTGATCGGAGGAATCTTCGGTACCAAAAATGAGCGCGAACTCAAACGCATGCGTAAAATCGTAGACAAGATTAATGCGCTCGAGCCGACGATATCCGCTCTTGGCGATGCAGACTTATCTGCAAAAACTGAAGAATTTAAACAACGATATAACAAGGGCGAAAGCCTCGATAAATTACTCCCAGAAGCATTTGCCGTCTGCCGTGAAGCAGCTAAGCGTGTCATGGGCATGCGTCATTACGATGTACAGTTGATTGGTGGTATTACCTTACACGAAGGTAAAATTGCAGAGATGCGTACAGGTGAAGGTAAAACCCTGATGGGTACCTTGGCGTGTTATTTAAACGCGATTAGTGCTCAAGGTGTTCACGTCATTACTGTGAATGACTATTTGGCACAGCGAGATGCTGAATTAAACCGTCCGCTCTTTGAATTTTTGGGTTTAAGCATCGGGATTATCTATTCCATGCAAGATCCAACAGAGAAAGCTGAAGCCTATCGTGCCGATATTACCTACGGTACCAACAACGAATTTGGCTTTGACTATCTACGTGACAACATGGTGTTCTCGCTTGCTGAGAAAAAACAACGTGGTTTGATCTATGCCATCATCGATGAAGTCGATTCGATCTTAATTGATGAAGCGCGTACGCCTTTGATTATTTCAGGTCAAAGTGATGATTCTTCACAGTTGTATGCCGCAATCAACAGCATTCCACCCAAACTACATGCGCAGAAAGAAGAAAAAGTCGCGGATGGCGGTCATTTCTGGATTGATGAAAAACAACGTTCTGTTGAAATGACAGAAATTGGTTTTGAAACGGTTGAAAATGAACTGATTGAAATGGGCTTGTTGGCTGAAGGTGAAAGCCTGTATTCATCGACCAACCTAAACCTAGTTCATCATGTTACTGCTGCCATTCGTGCGCATTACTTGTATCAACGCAATGTGCATTACATCATCAATGATGGTGAAGTGATCATTGTCGATGAAAACACAGGACGTACCATGCCAGGTCGTCGCTGGTCTGAAGGTTTACACCAAGCAGTTGAAGCAAAAGAAGGCTTAGAAATCCAGCCTGAAAACCAAACGCTTGCAACCACAACCTTCCAGAACTATTTCCGTCTATACAAAAAGCTTTCGGGTATGACTGGTACTGCCGATACTGAAGCTGCGGAAATGAAAGAAATTTATGGTCTAGACGTGGTGATCATTCCGACGCATCGTCCAATGATTCGTCTCGACCAAAACGATTTAATCTATTTAAATCGTAATGGTAAATACAATGCGATTATTCAAGAAATTCAACGCGTGCATGAGTCTGGTGTAGCCCCAATTTTGATTGGTACTGCAACGATTGAAGCCTCTGAGATTCTGTCAGATAAATTGAAAGAAGCAGGTATTCAGCATGAAGTATTGAACGCAAAACAACACGAACGTGAAGCAGATATCATTGCGCAAGCGGGTGCACCGCGTGCAGTGACCATTGCAACCAACATGGCTGGTCGTGGTACAGACATTCTGCTCGGTGGTAACTGGAAAGCTTTACTGGCAAAAATTGAAAACCCAACCCCTGAAGATGAAGCGCGCTTAAAAGCCGAATGGGAACAAAACCATGAAATGGTATTGAGTTCGGGTGGCTTACACATTATTGGTTCTGAGCGTCACGAATCACGTCGTATTGATAACCAGCTTCGTGGTCGTGCAGGTCGTCAGGGTGACCCTGGTGTATCACGTTTCTATTTGTCCCTTGAAGATGACTTAATGCGTATCTTTGCGGGTGATCGTGTTGTGGGCATGATGCGTGCGATGGGCTTACAAGAAGACGAAGCCATTGAGCATAAAATGGTGTCACGTTCGATTGAAAATGCGCAGCGCAAAGTTGAAGCACGTAACTTCGATATTCGTAAGAACTTATTGAAATACGATGACGTCAACAACGAACAGCGTAAAATTATTTACTCGCAACGTGATGAAGTTTTAGCAGAAAGTACATTGCAAGATTACATCGAAGAAATGCAACGTGATGTGATTAAAGGTGTGATTTCTAACTATATCCCACCTGAGTCAATTCATGATCAATGGGATATTGATGGGCTTGAAAAAGCGTTACGTGAAGACCTTGCAATTGATTTGCCAATCAACCAATGGTTGGAAGATGACCGTCGTTTAGATGAAGAGTCTTTGGTTGAGCGTATTACTGATGAAGTGGTACAGCGCTACCGTAGCCGCCGTGAGCAAATGGGGGATGAAACAGCAGTTATGCTGGAGCGTCACTTCATGCTGAACTCGCTGGATCGTCACTGGAAAGATCACTTGGCGGCGATGGATTATTTACGCCAAGGCATTCATTTACGTGGTTATGCACAGAAAAATCCTGAGCAAGAATACAAAAAAGAAGCGTATAACTTATTTGTAAATATGTTGGCGATTATTAAATCAGATGTTGTGACTGACTTATCTCGCGTACATGTACCAACGGCTGAAGAGCTGGCTGAAATGGAAGCTCAAAAGCAAGCTCAAGCTGAAGCGATGCAATTGAACTTGTCGCATGCAGATTTTGATGGTTTGTTGGCCGATGATCAAAGCCACTTCGCAGAAGTAGATGCACAATACGAGCCTGTAGAAGAGTTTACGGCACCTGCGAGTCGTAACGCGCCTTGCCCATGTGGTTCAGGCTTAAAATACAAACAGTGTCACGGTAAAATCTAAACTGTGAACGAGTGAAAAGCAGAACTTCGGTTCTGCTTTTTATTGGTATGACTGAAAAATAGACGTTAAGATCAATCCAAATACGATTCTGATTACAGCTAAAGCGTTGCATAATGTGAATAGCATTTGCAGTGTTAGGCATTAAATGCTATTTAGTTGCTCATCATCTAAACCTCTAAAGTGGAAAGACAATGAAAAAAGTATTAAAACCAATCATGATTGTAGCTTTAGTGCTTCCAACTTTTGCATTTGCAGATACCACTACCGCAGCTAAAGTTCAACAAGCACGCGGTGCAACCACAGCACCTGCGGCACAAGCCAATGGCAATATTACAGTACAAAGTCCGCGTACAGGTATTCGCTATACCTTTGCCAACCCAAATCAACGCCCAGTAGTTCTGCAAACGGCTGCTATTGCTCCTGTAAATGCAGTAACGGTGAACCGTATTGTGGCTTCAAACCCAGCACTTTCTCCTGTAAGTCAAGAAAATGCTAAACAAGCGCTTTTGTCTAGCTCAGCACAGCTTGCTTCAAATTAATCAAATGCTGCTACATAAAACCAATCTTCGGATTGGTTTTTTTATGTCAAAAATGAGTGTGCATTGAAAAGTTAAAGCAAACAAAGTCTTCTGCTCGATTTTTTCTGAAAATTCTAATAAGCTGTGTTTTTTCTAACAAATGAATTGGACGTTTAAAATGCCAGTAGGTGACGTATCAATGCCACAAATGCACGTGGTGAAAGGGGTGAGAATCGGAACGGCTGAAGCTTATGTGCGCTATCAGAACCGACGTGATCTTGTCATTTTCGAATTTGCTGAAGGAACGAATGTTGCGGGTGTTTTCACTCAAAATGCGTTCTGTGCAGCGCCCGTGCATGTGTCAAAAGCGCACTTACATGTGGCGAATCCGCGCTATCTCATTATTAACACCGGTAATGCCAATGCAGGTACAGGCAAGACAGGCATGCTGAATGCTGAGCGTACTTGTGCACAGTTGGCTGAACTTGCTGGTGTGCAATCAACGGAAGTGTTACCGTTTTCAACAGGGGTGATTGGTGAGCAATTGCCGTTGGAGCGTTTGTTAAATGGATTACAGCCTGCATTAAATAGTTTGAGTGCTGATGCTTGGGATGCTGCTGCTACTGGGATTATGACCACAGACACCACACCGAAAGGCGCATCTGAGCAATTCGAATTGGATGGCATCACGTATACCATGACGGGTATTTCTAAGGGTGCAGGCATGATTCGTCCCAACATGGCAACGATGTTGGGCTATGTTGCAACCGATGCACCTATCAGCCGCGAGTTGGTTCAGCAACTGTTGAGCGAAACGGTTAATGTTTCGTTCAACCGAATTACCATTGACGGTGATACTTCAACCAATGACTCCTGTATCTTTGCGGCTACGGGTCAAGCGGGTGGTGTTGAAATTAGCTCAACCCAAGATGCACGCTATACCGTAGTGCTAGATGTACTCACGCGTATGATGAAACGTCTTGCACAACTAATTGTGCGTGATGGTGAAGGTGCAACTAAGTTTATTACGGTTGCTGTTGAAGGTGGGTATGACACGCAAGAATGCTGTGATATTGCTTATAGTATTGCACATTCACCTTTGGTTAAAACCGCGATTTTTGCGTCAGATCCGAACTGGGGACGTATCTTGGCTGCGATTGGTTATGCTGGGGTTAAAAATTTAGATGTTGAAAAAATCCAAGTTTGGTTAGATGATGTGCAAATCTGTAAGGATGGTGGCGCGGCTGCCGATTACACTGAAGCGGAAGGTGCTCGTGTAATGTCACAAGCTGAAATGACCATTCGTGTAGATCTAGGACGCGGGGCAGCGAAAGACACAGTGTATACCTGTGACTTATCTTATGACTATGTAAAGATTAATGCGGATTATCGCTCTTAATCTTAACGAGTTTTAAAAAAGCCTCCTTTGTAGGCTTTTTTACCATAAGAACTTTTGAATGATTGGTCAAAAGCCGAGAAGCCATTTGGCCAATAAATTAAGTGCGGGACTTGCTTGCCGACAAGCATGAAGGGATGAATGAATGATGAACAATGCGACCAATTTAATTGCCAATGACGCAAAATCAATTGTGCAGGCGCATTTGGACCGTTTGGGTGAAACCAAAGACTCAAAGCTCAGTGATGAAGTGAAGCAAGAAAAATTTGCCTTAATCTTGGCCGAGTTGAAAAAGCGCGATGCGGTATTGGTAGCGCACTACTATTGCGATCCTGAAGTGCAGGAATTGGCGGAGTTAAGTGGTGGCTGTGTTTCTGATTCATTGGAAATGGCACGTTTTGGTCGTGATCATCCAGCATCGACCTTGGTGGTGGCGGGCGTTAAATTTATGGGTGAAACCTCAAAAATTTTATCACCGAATAAAACCATTCTGATGCCAACTTTAGAGGCTACATGTTCTTTAGATTTGGGTTGTCCTGTTGAAGAATTCAGTCAGTTTTGTGATGCCCATCCAAACCATACAGTAGTGGTCTATGCCAACACTTCAGCAGCCGTTAAAGCTCGTGCTGATTGGGTGGTGACTTCAAGTTGTGCAGTCGAAATTATTGAGCATTTAGACAGTTTGGGTGAAAAGATTATTTGGGCGCCCGATCAGCATTTAGGCCGTTATATTCAAAAGAAAACAGGCGCAGACATGTTGCTTTGGGATGGTGCATGTATTGTGCATGAAGAATTCCGTGCACGTGGGATTGCACAAATGAAGGCGCTGTATCCTGATGCTGCGGTGCTGGTACATCCTGAGTCACCTGAGTCAGTGGTGGATGTTGCTGATGCCGTTGGAAGTACGTCACAACTGATTAAAGCGGCGCAAACCTTACCCAATGAACGACTGATTGTGGCAACCGATCGGGGTATTTTCTACAAAATGCAACAAGCAGTGCCCAACAAAATTTTGGTTGAAGCACCAACAGCCGGAGAGGGAGCAACCTGTCGTTCTTGTGCACATTGTCCGTGGATGGCAATGAATGAGCTGGATGGTATTTTAGAGGTATTACAGCGTGGCGATCAGGAAATATTTGTAGACCCGGTACTTGCTGAGCGTGCGAAATTACCTTTAGATCGCATGTTGGATTTCAGTGCATCGCTAAAACGGTAAAATTTGTATAAAAAATGCCTGAAACGCTTGATTAATATACATTTGACGTGATTTTTTTATTTTTTTTAAATATAGGTGTTGACGTTATCAAGCGTCGCGCCTAGAATGCACACCGTACCGAACGAGATGTTCGATACAAAAGCTGAGATGAATCGGAGCATAGCACAGCCTGGTAGTGCACCTGGTTTGGGACCAGGGGGTCGTAGGTTCGAATCCTACTGCTCCGACCAATTCTTCAAGGCAAGGTTATCCATAATACCTCGTATTATTGGTCATGCGCCTGTAGCTCAGTTGGATAGAGCATCCGCCTTCTAAGCGGATGGTCACAGGTTCGAATCCTGTCAGGCGCGCCATTAGGTAGCTTGGTATTAAGAACCGACACGTTATGGTGGATGTAGCTCAGTTGGTAGAGCCCTGGATTGTGATTCCAGTTGTCGCGGGTTCGAATCCCGTCATTCACCCCAACTTTAAAAAGTTGAAATCGGAGCATAGCACAGCCTGGTAGTGCACCTGGTTTGGGACCAGGGGGTCGTAGGTTCGAATCCTACTGCTCCGACCATTTATTGAAATGGTCGAGATAAAGATACCGCATTAAGCGGTTTTTTTATGCCTGAAATTTAGTAAAGTACATAAAAAAGCCTTCGTGACGAAGGCTAAAGATAAAACATAAATGCTTAAGGAATAATAATATTCACACGACGATTCAGCGCTCGATTTTCCTCGCTGCTATTTTCTACCAAAGGTTGTGATGCACCGCGACCCATGCTCTGAATATTTTGAGTTTTAAACCCTGTTTCGATAAAAATCTGGCTAACTGTTGATGCGCGTTTCCCCGAGAGTGTTTGGTTGTAGCTTGGGTCACCAATATTATCTGTATGTCCAACCACTTTAATTTTATTCAAATTATACTGCTGCAACTGTTTAGAAAGCGCTTCGAGTGCGGGCTTTTGAGAAGCTTGAATATCGGATTGATCAAAGCCGAACAATAATTTTTCAGGCAGTCTCAGCGTCCAGCCTTCTTCGGTCAGGGTAAAGCCTTGTTTCTTCAGCATACGCGCTTGTTTATAGTTGAGATGCCCTAAACTCAGGCAGCCAGATAAAGCAGTGATAAGACCTGCGATAAGCATAAATTTACAAAGATGTTTTAACATGAGGGTTCCTGATCCGGATTTAGGCAAGGTGTGATGTACCACCCTTGAGCTAAGTTTTTGGCTTTATACATGGCATTATCTGCTTCAGCAATCAAATCTTCAGGCGTTGTTGCACATTTTGAGAAAGCAACGCCAATACTGAAACTAAAATGAATCTGATGTTGATCAAAAGATAACGGGGCTTTACTGCATTCGATTAAATGCTCGCAAATTAGTTCTAAATGATCATAGTGTTTGATATTACGAAGCAGAATTGCAAACTCATCACCACCTAAACGAGCAACCACATCATGGCTTCTGACATTCTTTTTCAAACGTTGGGCCATTTCTTTGAGGACGGCATCACCTGCTAAGTGCCCATAAACATCATTAATGTTTTTAAAGTTATTGTTGTCGATAAAAAAGAGAGTTGTCTGGTTTTTCTCAGGGTGTTCAAATTGATTAAACAAAATATTGTAAAAATAATGACGATTCGGGAGTTCAGTTAACTGATCATGCAACGCTTGATGTGATAACTGAGAGTTTTCGCTTTGTAGTTTTTCATTGGTACGCTGCACTTTATCTAATAAATTATTAAATGCACCACTGATGACGCGAAATTCATAAATGGGGGATGATGGAAGACGTGCTTGATATTGAGTATCAAGATTAAGGCTTTCAACAGTATTGACCATGGGTTGAATCGAGTGCATCAGTTTTTGATAGGTTGAATGTACCAACCACAACATAATCAACAGGATGACAAAAATCCCAGCGGAGAGACAAATCAATAGCTGAAAGAAAAAGCTCATGAGTTGAGTGGCACTACCGTAAATGATCAATGTCCCGTACTGGTTATTTTGATGTTTGATGGTGCGTGTCACAGGATGTTTAAAGAAGACCTTATCAAACAGATTTTCCATCCATGCAAACTCAGGTGTAGGTTTGTATGCTTCGGCCAGTGGTTTCCCTTGTAGGTTGATGACTTGAATAGCGCGAATTGGATATTGCTGAATATGATTGTTCAGTGTTTGCTGTAGTGTAATAGGATCATTGAAAATGACAGCAGGTTGAATTTGCTCACTTAAGGTTGCGCTAAAAATATTAAGGCTTTGCTTGGCGTAGGTATTCATGGTGTAGATGGAAATCACCACGAAAATTAAACTACAAATTCCGAGGGTAAGGGCAAAAATCAGCAATTGAGACTGACTAAAAATTTTTTGTAGGGAAGTATTAGAGCTTTTACGAAACATTGACTTAAGGCTCCGTAGATTTTGCTAATAATAAAACACGTGGATCTACACGCGCTTGGGACTGGGATAGGCTGGCCAAGTTTACCTTAAAGGAAGTTCGCGTTTTATTTTGATATAAGCAAAATGCGCTACCTAATTCGCATTCAGTATTGTTAGAGCTAAAAGTTAGTGGAGCATCTTTTAGGTTATTTATAATATTTTGCTCTTCACGTGGTGTGTAGGTTGAGAAAAAAACAGCATTGCACATAACCTTATTTAATTCAGACAAACTGACCGCTTGAATTTGATATGCACTTTTGAGTTGCTGATTCACTTGAATGAACTGATTGGATAATTGGCTGTTATTTAAAATGCATAAAGAAATAGGATTGGGTGTATTCCAACGCACATAGCTCAAAATCGTCAACGTGGTTGCAGGGAGATTTAGTTGTGGCTGCGCCTGTACCTGAGAAATCATTAAGCAGGACAAAAGGGTTAAATAAATTTTGTATTTAAAAGCTGTCATTATTCATTTTGCTTGGCAGCGAAAGTGAGCTTATTTTAACGAAAAATAAACAGTGATGGTTAAAATTGCTTTAATAATCGACAAAAATCACATTTTTGACCAAAAAATATGCGTTTAAAATAAAATAATGAAAAAAGGTATTGCAA
>NZ_JBICLH010000087.1:0-159899 GCF_043105125.1 Acinetobacter sp. TYF_19 | reverse complement strand
TGCGAAACCTTGGAAAGATACAAAGAGCAGCTCGCTAGATCGAAATGAATTACTTCGAACAGTTAATCTTGGAGGCAGTGCTTCTCAGGCAGGACACTATGGAAAAATCAGGCTATCATCGGTGAAGTTTGGTTGAAACTAAGATGCACTGCATTAAATTATTAGGAGATAAACTCAGAGCAAGGCGTTTTGATAGCCAAGTCAATGAGATTCATGCACGTGTAGCAGTCCTCAACAGATTTACGGAATTAGGTCGACCACTTACCCAAATTACGCCTTAAATTTGGCTCAATTAGGGGCGCTTTGCATTTCCAATCTTTGTGCAACAAAGCCCCTTCGTGATGTGATTTAAATTTAACAATTTGGGCTTTAATTCTCCTATCAAATTCGCTATTTGATGTCTTTTCACCCAACTTATTGTGTGAAATATAATCAATATCAAAATCCTCCCATCCTAAATCATTTTTAGGAAAGTAAAGTGTTTGTTTAGCTTGTGCTAAATTTGATATTGAAAAAAATACGACTAGAATCGTTATGAATTTACTAATCTTGAGCATTATTTCCTCTTGTTGTAGTTGTTTTTTCAATATGGTAATGATCATCAAAATAATAATTATCTGAAATGTCCAGCCATGCATTTAATTCTTGATCAAACTCTAATACACGATTTTTATAAAGTAGAATCACCTTATTTTGCTTAAAGCTAAAATGAGAAGACTCAGCTGGAAGTTCAAACCAATTGACATCGCCATTTTCCACAAACCAATCTTCCCATGCAATTTGAATTTCAGAAATATAGAATTCCTGCTTGTCTGTGTTCCATAAAAAAGGGTGAGGGGTTTGTAATTTTTTTACATGCTTTCGAATAAAAAATTTGCTTTGTTTATGATGCTCAATAAATTGATTAAGCTGAGTGTAAATAAATGTGAAAGGTACTTTAATTTCGCTATTCTGGCTTAAGTCGTGCGCTTCGAATACATCCATCTCTGAAAGATTACGTTGTTTCTTATTCCATTCTTTATAATGATTACCATAGTCAGATTCAGCATTTGCCATAGCTTCAGCAAAATCTAATCTATATTCACCTCGTTTTTTGAGATTCACATACCTTTATAATGTGTTCCAAGACTCATGAAGAGTAATGGTTTGAAGTTTTGGAATAGAAAATCCATCTTCAGCATATCGCGTTGCAGCCTCGTGCCTTAAGTCATGAAAGCGTAACCCCTCAATACCAAGATGAGAGCATGCTCTTGTAAAGTAAGTTGAAACCGTAGCTGTATTTATTGGTACCAGTAATGCTTCACTACGCCCAAGGTCTAACATTCTTAATCTGGTTTCTTTATCCAAGAATTTATTTACTAAATCGATTGCTTTAGTTTCAAGGTGCGCGTACTTATGGTTACCCTCAGACCCTTCGGGGTATTTAGCATCTCGAACCAACCATTGTGTATTGTGACGATCGTAATCAGCTAATCGCAAAGAACAAATTTCATCTTCCTGACGTCCTGAGTAGATTGCAAACCAAATGATCAGATGCATAGGTACAGATTTAGTTTATGCTTCCAGTTTTTGTAAAAATGCGTTGTTAATGCCTGAAGCTCTTCAAAGGTTGGTAATCGGTCACGAGTCTTAGACTTAGTGACGATTCTTGATTTTCGTAAACCTGTTAGCGCTTTGTCATATTCAACAACGACTTCTTCTAAAGGCTCACCCCAAACATGTTCAACATGGATCAACACTGCCTTAATATGGCCTAAATCTTTTAATGCTGTGGAAGGAGCAACCCCTTCAGTACCTTTTAAAGGATCACCTTTACGTCGAGTAATTGCAAAATCAGCAAAATCTTGGCGAGTTAATGAATAGATATTTTTCTCTGAAATCTCTAAACTAGCGATGTTATTTAGTGACCATGTTTTTGTTCGAGCAAAATTATCTGCCTCTTCAAGGTATCTCTTAATAAAGTCAGCCAAAGTTGCATGCTTTAACTTCTCTTGAGGATTGAGCATCTTTTTTGGATTCAGCTCTATTTCAGCTTCAGTACGTTTAATCCATTCGTCTGCTAATGATTTTTTGCTAAAAGTTTTTGAGACTTTATAAATAGGGTAGCTTTCTCGTTGCACACGTACTTGAGCACGATAACGTATAGTTCCATCTTTTATTGACGTTTAGTAACCGTACCCATGTGATTTGCACCATAACTTTTAAGCGGTGCAAATAGGAAGCTGCTAGAAGTCAATAAAAAGCGATTCAAAGAAGTTAAACGAGGTTAAAGAAATTGAGTCAAAACAATGTAATTAAAGAATTGTTTGATAAACCAATAGGTAAGAAACTTTGGGTCGCTCCGATGGCAGGCGTAACTGACCGTCCATTTAGGTCTCTGTGCAAATACTTTGGTGCAGGGCATGCTGTCAGTGAAATGATGACATCAGACCAAACGTTACGGATGAGTAAAAAAAGCTTATATCGTGCTAATTTTGATGGTGAATTGGCGCCTATTTCAGCACAAATTGCAGGATCAGATCCCAAAGAGTTAGCGGAAGCTGCACGATATCAGGTCTCAAATGGTGCTCAAATTGTGGACATTAATATGGGGTGTCCTGCCAAGAAAGTCTGTAATAAGCTGGCGGGTTCTGCACTTTTAAAAGATGAAGACTTGGTGGCTCGAATTTTGGATGAAGTTGTGGCTGCAGTTGATGTACCTGTCACACTTAAAACTCGTTTGGGTTTTTTGAATGGTCATGAAAATATCTTACGTGTAGCGAAACGTGCTGAAGAGGCGGGTATTGCCGCGTTGGCGTTGCATGGGCGCACCCGTGAAGACATGTATTTGAACACGGCTCGTTATGATTTAATTAAAGAGGCTAAACAGCTCATTCGTATACCAGTGGTTGCCAATGGGGATATTGATAGTCCAGAAAAAGCCAAATATGTACTCGATTATACTGGTGCAGATGCAATTATGATTGGTCGCGCTGCGCAAGGGCGTCCATGGATTTTTCGTGAAATCGCACATTATTTGGAGACAGGTGAACATTTGGCAGCACCAAGCATTCAAGAAGTAAAAGAAGTTCTACTTGGACATCTTGCTGAACTGTACACATTTTACGGGGAATACTCTGGCTGCCGAATTGCACGTAAACATATTGCTTGGTACACCAAAGGTTTACGTTCAAGTAATGAATTTCGCCAGAACATGTACAAAGTGGAAAGTACAACTGAACAATTTAAAGTGGTCGCTGACTACTTTGACCAATTACTCATACATGGTGAAACCATGAATGACGTACAGGTTGAACAGGTCAATTTGTTAGAAACCAAATAAACAAAGCTCCACGTATGGAGCTTTGAGTGAATAATGAGACTTAATAACGGCTTTGTTGCATAAATATGTAAGCATCTGATTTAAATAGATTTAATTTTGGATCAAAAAATAATCAAAACTTTTAAAATCATATAGTTATGAAATCTTTGTGCAACAAAGCCCTTAATAACTGACTTGTTGCATTTCAACCAACAATTGGTTAATTAAGTCAGGTGCTTCCATGGCACGAATTTGCGAAACATTCGTACCTGCCCAAAATGCACCAAAGCCTTGATCGCCTTGTTTACTTGCTGCGGCATGTAATTGTTTTCCAAGATCATAACAGTAGGGATATGCAGCAACAGCAGGGCGGTTCGGTAGATCAATCTGGGTATGCCAGTGACCCAGTAAGCCGCGAGCTGGGCGACCTGAAATACTGGCACTTATTTGTGTGATGTGCTCATGGAAAAGTGCATGACGGTAGGCATCATTGGCATTCGACGTTTTGCATTGTACGAAAGCTGTCCCCAACTGTACCGCACTCGCGCCGAGGCTTAACATCTGCTGAGCCTGTGTACCATTCATAATGCCACCCGCAGCAATAATCGGGCACCGACAGTGCTGCGTCAGTAATTGTACGAGGTCGACCGTACGTATTGCACTATCAAAATGTTCATTAAAAATCCCGCGGTGTCCACCTGCTTCTATGCCTTGAGCAATAATAAAATCAATTCCTGCTGCTTCAATGGCCCGTGCTTCCGCTAAGTTGGTTGCAGAAACCATGGTTAAAATGCCAGCGTCTTTTAGCGCCTGTATTTGGTGCGGATGGGGAATACCGAAGTGAAAACTGACGGCTTTAGGGCGAGTTTCAAGTACAACATTTAAAAAGTCATCATTGTCCAAAAAGCTAGGATAAATACAGTGCAGTTGCGTGGGGGGGGCTGCATCGTATTGTTCAAAATGAGGTCTTACAAAATCAATCCATGTTTGTGCGATAGCTGGATCAAGTTCGACACTTTGATGACAGAAAAAATTAACTTGAAAAGGTTGTTCGGTCAGTGCTTGGGTTTTTAAAATTTGGCTACGTGCGGTTTCTGCGGTGTTTGCACCTAATCCAAGTGAGCCTAGCCCGCCTTGATTTGAAACCTCCGCCGCAAGCTCTGGTGTGGAAACACCAGCCATCGGTGCAAGGAAGATAGGATGTTTAATTTCAAGGCGTTCTAATAATAAAGACATGTACTTGCTCCTTTTACATATAGACACTTTGCCCAAGCACTGCAAAATTGGCAAATAATATTCAGTATTTTCTCGAAAAATATCTAAAAGCAATCACGTTTATTTTTCGGTTTTTAGCGACAATCCATGTCGTTGGGTATGTGTATTGGTAATGCTTTTAGTCTGAAATTTTTTATACTTTTATTTTTAGATTTTACTGAGGACCGTCATGACCGATCGTATCCGTGAAAAGCTACAGATTTTAGCTGATGCAGCTAAATATGACGTGTCCTGTTCGTCCAGTGGTAGCAATCGTAAAAACAAAGGCAAAGGTTTGGGGAATACAGGAAACGGTATCTGTCATAGTTATACAGAAGATGGTCGCTGTGTTTCATTGCTTAAAATTCTATTTTCAAATGTCTGTATTTTTGATTGTTCGTACTGTGTTTCTAGACGCTCTAACGATGTCAAGCGAGCCGCTTTTACTGTACAAGAAGTGGTGGATTTAACCATCAACTTTTACCGCCGCAATTATATTGAAGGTTTATTTCTCAGTTCAGGTATTTTTAAATCAGCTGATTTCACTATGGAGCGAATGCTACAAGTGGTGAAAAAGTTACGCCTTGAAGAAAATTTTAATGGTTATATTCACCTAAAAACGATACCAGGTGCCTCCCAAGAAATTATTACCGAGGTGGGCTTATATGTAGACCGCATGAGTATTAACTTGGAAATGCCGACAGAAGTTGGTTTAAAACAGTTTGCACCAGAAAAATCGCATGCAGAAGTACAAAAGGATTTAGGTATTGTACGCGATCGCTTAATTCAGTTGACTGATGAGCGGCGTGTGATTCAGCATGTGCCGAAGTTTGTACCAGCGGGACAAACCACTCAGATGGTGGTGGGCGCACATCAAGAAACAGACAAAGATATTATTTTAATGGCAGATCATCATTACAAAGTGTATCAGCTCAAACGGGTGTATTTTTCAGGTTATATCCCAATCAATGAACAGGAAAAAATGCTTCCTGTTGTAGGTTCTGCACCGCCATTATTAAGAGAAAATCGGCTGTACCAATCGGATTGGCTCATGCGTTTCTATGGTTTTGATGCGCAGGAAATTGTGAATGATCAGCATCCGAATTTAGATTTGGACATCGACCCGAAGCTAAGTTGGGCACTACGTAACCCTGAGCATTTTCCTGTTGATATTCAACATGCAGACTATCGTATGATTTTACGTGTTCCGGGGATAGGTGTTCAATCGGCTAAAAAAATTGTGCAAGCTCGTCGTTTTGGGCAGATTTATATCGATCAACTAAAGCGTATGGGCATTGCTTACAATCGGGCACAGCATTTTATTCGCTGTGCAGATACGCCAAAGTTTAAAAAAGAACAACAAGCGAACCAGATTCGGCAGCACATTTTGCAATCGGGGCAATCTAAATATCAAAAACAGCTTTCACCTCAACTGGGCTTTGGTTTTTAGTATGTCGATATATTGCTTTGATCAAAGCATGACTGGGTTGCTGAGTTGTGTGTATAGGAGCTTTCAGTTTAAAGATTTTGACGTCAAGCTTGCATCTAACAATTCCCAAGCCAGCTTGTTTGATGAGTGTATTGAGGTTGCTTCAAATGATGAACACGCAGAGCGAGTTTGGCGGGGATTAAAACAAAAAATCACAGCTGAGAGTCTGCGATCTTTTTATTATTGCTTTCTGTCTGAGCAGGAACAGGCACATCAACATCTTTTTAATTTCTGTATCTATGTGTTTAAAAATACACATGCGGTAGATCATAACTATGCGCATACGGATGTATTGGCTGTTTCGCAGTGGGCCAAACAAGTGGGCAGGGAAAAGCATCGTATGGAAGCTTTTGTCCGCTTTAAAAAATGTCAGGATGGATTGTTTCTAAGTTTGGTACAGCCAGATTTTAATGTTTTACCACTGATAGAACGGCATTTTAGAAACCGATATCAAGACCAAAGATGGTTGATTTATGATGAAAGAAGAAATTTTGGAATTTATTATGATTTGACAGCTGTGCATCAGGTGAAGATGGATGTGGATCAAATTGATCATGCACACAAAGTCGGACACAGCCAGTCCTTTAGTGTTGAATTAGATGATGATGAGCTGCTGTATGACCAGTTATGGAAAGATTATTTTAAAAGTATCAACATCGAGGCAAGAAAAAATATCAAAATACATGTGCAATATGTTCCTAAACGCTACTGGCGTTATATGAATGAAAAAACAATCTAGCGAGATGTAAGCAGGGAGGAGTTGGTTCATCATTTCTATGACGTTTTGGGCTGCTATGATGAAGAAGAACAGACGTTAAACAATTCATACTAATTCGAGGCTAAGCTTTCTCACCTGTAGACTTGAAGCGCAACCATCAGTAATAGTGCATCTGAGTAGTGGCTCAGAGAAAAATGTGTAAGTTTAGAGTCGATGATGAATGATGCTGTAAATAGTAAAAAGCCCATTCAATTCATGGGCTTTCTGCATTTTTAATAGGTAGATTGTTAACGCTTATCCTGTTGTTGACGTTAAACATGCACATTAAACAGGGAGCCAATCCAACTGGCAAACAGCATCGCAAAAATCCCCCATAGCGTCACACGAAATGCGCCTGTCCACATAGATGTCCCAGAAAAGTAGCTCGATAAAGCCCCTAAGCCAAATAACGATAGTACCCCTGTAAGAGCAACTGACTGAGTCAGATAACCTTGAGGGCTTAATAGAATTGCCAGCATAGGAAACAGAGCACCTAGTGAAAAGGCGAGGGCAGAAGAACCCGCGGCTTCAAGTGGTTTAGCACTGGTATTTTCATGGATGCCTATTTCATCACGAGCATGTGCAGACAGTGCATCATGTGCGCTGAGTTGTACTGCAACTTCATGCGCTAGTTCAGGTTCTAGTCCACGTTGTATATAAATTTGCGTCAGTTCTTTAAGTTCTAAGTGCGGGTTTTTATCTAATTCCCTAGCTTCATGTTTTAAGTCGGCTTCTTCAATATCTGATTGAGACTTCACCGAAATATACTCGCCCGCAGCCATAGAGCTCGCACCTGAAATGAGCCCTGCAATACATGTGATGAGTAAGGTATGGCTAGTTGCGCCACTGGCCGCCATCCCCATAATCAAACTGGTCACTGAAATGATGCCGTCATTGGCACCCAATACCGCTGCACGTAGCCAACCAGTACGATGAATTAAATGAGGTTCAACATGGTGAGAATAGGACATGACGATAGATCATCCTCAAATTTTAAAGTTATGATTTATTTAATAATGCACGTTTCATCTACTATAGCACAGCCCATAAAAAAGCCTCCGAGTGGGAGGCTTTTTTGAGTTTAGAAATATTATTGCGCTTTTTCTTTCACATCAGCAGCGCCTTGTTCTACTGCACCAGCAACATGAGCTGTTGCTTCTTTAGAGGCATTTTTAACATCTTCAGCAGCAGCTTCAGTTTTCGCAGCAGTTTCGTCAGCGGCAGCACCAATTTTTGCAGATGCTTCATCTGCAGCTTTTTGAGTGTCAGATACGGCTTCACTTGCAGCTTTGTTAATATCATGACCTGCTTGTTCAGCAGCATTTTCAAGGTGTTCACCTGTCGTTGCACCTGTTTCAGGTGCTTTTTCTTTTGAACAACCCACTAAAACAACAGCAGCAGCAAGACCTAAAGCAATAAGTAATTTATTCATTTTCATATCCTTTTCGTTTTATACCCAAAAGTAGGGGTTGGGCAAAATATAATCTACTTTGAATGTAAAGCAGACTGCATTATTGTTAAAAAAATGTAATTTTTTATAAAAAACAGCGTGATAAAAAGGCTTATAAGCTGAGTTGCCTATAAGCCTTTAGCAGAGAAGCGTCTGAGAGGATTACACGCCAGAACGAATAATGTAATCAAAAGCAGACAGAGATGCTTTCGCGCCTTCACCTGTGGCAATGATGATTTGCTTGTATGGCACAGTCGTACAGTCACCTGCGGCAAATACACCTTTGACATTGGTTTCATTGCGATCATTAATCACAATCTCACCACGGTTTGAAAGCTCAACAGCAGTCTCTTTTAAGAAATCGGTGTTTGGCAATAAACCAATTTGTACAAAGATTCCTGCAAGCTCTACCGTATGTTCTACATCGGTTGCACGATCTTTATATTTCAATGCCGTCACTTGTGAACCATCACCCACAACTTCGGTCGATAGTGCGTTCAGGATCACTGTGGTGTTAGGCAGACTATGCAATTTGTCTTGCAACACTTGGTCAGCACGTAGTTTGGTATCAAACTCAACCAAAGTTACATGTTCCACAATCCCAGCAAGATCAATCGCAGCTTCGACACCTGAGTTCCCCCCGCCAATTACGGCAACACGTTTGCCTTTAAACAGTGGGCCATCACAGTGTGGACAGTAAGCAACACCACGAGTACGGTATTCTGCTTCACCCGGTACATTCATTTCTCTCCAACGTGCACCTGTTGAAAGGATGACTGTTTTAGATTCAAGCTTCGCACCATTTTCTAAAGTGACTTCAACCAAACCATTCGCGGTCTCATCTGCACCTTTGATGTGAGAAACACGTTGTAAGTTCATGATGTCCACACCGTACTCACGTACATGTGCTTCCATTTCAGCAGCAAACTTTGGCCCTTGGGTCTTTTGAATCGAGGTATAGTTTTCAATGTCCATGGTATCCATGACTTGACCACCCATACGTTCAGCCACGATCCCGGTTTTAATGCCTTTACGCGCTGCATAGATAGCAGAGGTATTTCCTGCAGGACCACCACCAATCACTAAAACATCAAAAGCAGCTTTGGCATTGAGTTTTTCAGCTTCTTTAGCTGCGGAATTGGTATCCAGTTTGGCAACAATCTCTTCCAAGGTCATACGGCCTTGACCGATATGGTTATTGTCTTGGAACACCATCGGTACAGCCATGATTTTGCGTTCTTCAACTTCGTCTTGGAAGAATGCACCATCAATCATGGTGGCTGTCGTGCCCGGATTGTAAATGGCAATCAGGTTTAAGGCTTGCACCACGTCTGGACAGTTATGACAGCTTAAAGAGACAAAGACGTCAAAGTCAGACTGGATACCTAAACCTTTGATTGAAGCTAAAACTTCATCTGATACTTTGGGTGCATAACCTGAGGTTTGTAACAATGCCAAAATCAAAGAGGTAAACTCATGTCCCATCGGCAAACCCGCAAAGAAGACACGCGGCTCTTCACCGGCTTTTGCCACACCAAAGCTAGGTGCACGTGAGTTTTGACCATCAAAACGTGCAGTCACCAGTGGAGACAGTGCTGCAACTTCTTCAACCAATTCTTTGATTTTGTCTGATTTCTCAGAACCATTCAAAGTCGCAACCAATTCAATCGGACCTTCTAGGCGTTCAAGAAGTGTTTTTAATTGAGCTGAAGTATTTTGATCTAACATTGTTAAGCTCTCCAAAGCAGTCTATAAATTTATTTGATAGAAGAATCATAGAGCAAATCTAGAAATAGATAAAACAGTTTGTTTTTATTTTGGTAATCGGTTTTATAGATTTAAAGATATTTTCTTCAATCATTTCATAAAGCTATATGGGGGATTTAAATGATTTTTCAAGTGATTTGCAGTTTAAGCCGTATAAATTAGGTATGATCAAGACAATTAAAAAATAGGGAAGCAAGTGATGCAATTACAGTGTGGTATCTATCAGCATTATAAAGGGCAACTGTATCAAGTTTTACATGTAGCGACGCATAGTGAAACTGAAGAAAAACTGGTGGTTTATCAGTGTTTATATGGTGATTACTCGATTTGGGTACGTCCACTTGCCATGTTTACTGAAACGGTAATGTTAGAGGATGACCGCGAGGTTAAGCGCTTTAAACTGATTCAAGAAGTATAAACGAAGCTAAGTAAAGTAGAGGGGATTTGATGATGCATGCAGAATTTTTGAGTAAAGTATCGGCCTTATATCATCGCTTTCAAGAACATGACAGTACGCAAACAGATCGTATTGCACGCTTTCGCAATATTGAACCCGAGTCTGCACAATTTTTGGTGCAACTGCTTCATATTCAGCAGCCTGAGCAGATATTAGAAATAGGTACATCAACAGGTTACTCAACATTATGGCTAGCTTATGCAGCACAGCAAGTGAATGCTCTATTAACCACTTTGGAAATTGATACTGACAGAAGTCAGCAAGCTGCTAGTCATCTTGCGGATTTCAATTTATCCAATGATGTTGAGTTTTGGGTGGGGGACGCAGCCGAATATCTGAAGCAGTCGCAAGCCATCTTTGATTTTATATTGCTAGATGCTGAGCGAGATGCTTATGTCGACTATTGGCCAGATTTGAAACGACTGATGTGTGTTTCACGCGGAGTTTTGGTGGTTGATAATGTTCTATCGCATGCGGATCAAGTTGCAGATTTTATAGCACTTATTCAGCAAGAAAAGCAGTTTAGTCTGTCTACACTGGCGATTGGCGCAGGTTTGTTGTTAGTGACGAGAGATCATGGAAAACAATCAGGATAAATCCTGATTGTTTGTGCTTGAAAAATTAATGAATACTTAAGCGTGTAAAGTGCAAATCATATTCTAAATATTTATGAACAAAGGCTGTTTTATTATTACATCGAACTAAATTGTTATAAACAAATTCAGGCACGGGATGATACAACTCGCCTGAACCATCGGCATAGAAAATTTTTAAATAGCGTGAAGAAGCATTGTATTTCCAGGATGTTACCGCAATTGTCCCCATAAGCGACTCCCCATCATCTCAATGGAATCACAGCAAAATGGCTGCTTCTTTTAAACTTATGCCAAACTTGAAAAGTGATGTATTACAGTTTTGTAAATAAAAAAACCGTACATAAAGTACGGTTTTTTAAGTGATCAATTAACGCATTTTCGCAAGGAAACGACCTACACGGGTAATGGCTTCACGTAGTTCATTTTCAGCAGGGAGGAATACCACACGGAAATGATCTGGTGTAGGCCAGTTAAAGCCTGTGCCTTGAACCAGAAGTACTTTTTCCGTACGAAGTAGATCAAGCATTAGTTTTTCATCATCCTGAACGGGATAGATTTCTGGGTCCAATTTCGGGAAGCAATACATTGCGCCTTCAGGTTTAACACAAGATACACCCGGAATATCATTCAACATTTGCCAAGCGATATTACGCTGTTCGTATAAACGACCGCCTGGACGAATTAAATCATTGATTGACTGGTAGCCGCCTAAAGCAGTTTGAATGGCATACTGCGCTTGGTGGTTGGCACACAAACGCATAGAAGCCAGCATGTCCAAACCTTCAATATAGTCGACTGCACGAGACTTATCGCCTGTGATGGCCATCCAGCCTGAACGGTAACCCGCAATACGGTATGCTTTAGATAAACCATTGAAAGAGATACAGAGTTGGTCACCAGCTAATGCTGCGACAGAAACATGTTCAATACCGTCATAAACGATTTTGTCGTAAATTTCATCTGCAAACAAAATCAAATCATGCTTTTTAGCCAATGCGACGATTTGCTCAAGTACATGGCGTGGATAAACTGCACCTGTTGGGTTGTTTGGATTAATAATCACGATACCGCGGGTACGTGGTGTGATTTTACTCTCCATATCCGCAATATCGGGATACCAAAAGTTTTCTTCATCACATTTATAATGAATGGCTGTGCCACCTGAAAGATTTACCGCAGCCGTCCAAAGGGGGTAGTCAGGCATTGGCACGAGCATCTCGTCACCATCATCTAACAAGCCTTGCATGGCCATTACGATCAATTCAGAGACACCATTGCCGATATACACGTCATTGACATGCATATCTAAGATGCCTTTTTGCTGATAGTACTGACAGATGGCTTTACGCGCAGGGAAAATCCCTTTTGAGTCGGTATAGCCCACTGCATTTGGCAGGTTTAATGCTACATCATTAATAATCTCTTGAGGAGCTTCAAAACCAAACGGTGCAGGGTTACCAATATTGAGTTTGATAATCTTATGGCCGGCTTCTTCCATTTCATTGGCCGCTCGCAACACTGGTCCACGGATGTCGTAGCAAACATGCTCGAGCTTAGACGATTTTTTTATTTCGCGTGGGGTGTGGAGAGTGTTCGGCATTTTGATGTTCTCGGAAAGAGTGGAGGTCACTTTTGCATAACGGTATAAATAGCTTTTAAATGTTTCAGTTGTCACCAAATCGAGATCATGTTCATCTCTGAGTAAAGCAACAATTTTTTCATGCGTAAATCCCACCTGCTGATATTGTTTAATCACAGGCAGTAGATGTTTAAAAATAACGCTCTTTTTTTGCGACATTTTTTAATCCTGAGCAAGAATGTCAATAAGACTAACATTAAATTTGCTCACAAAAAAGCATTAAAGAAAATAAATTGCTTACCATTTTTATAGAATGCTTTCTTTTTGCTTTTATTGGAATTATAGGTCTTTTGTAAATTGTGAACTAAACACTAGAAATTTTAAGATGAATCACGTAAATATAGGATTATCCTATTTTAAATAGCAAGATAGAAAGGGACGTAATCATGGGAAAACTCAATAAAACAGACCGAGAATGGCAAAGAGAGTTATCACCTGACGAATTTCGCATTACGCGACAAAAGGGGACGGAACCAGCCTTTACGGGGAAATATTGGAATACTAAACAAGCAGGGACTTATGTATGTCGCTGCTGTGGTACGCCATTATTTAATTCTGAAAATAAATATGACAGTGGTTGCGGCTGGCCAAGTTTTTATAAGCCACTCAATACGACTGTGATAGAAGAGCATCAAGATACAACACATGGCATGGTGCGTACTGAAATTGTATGTCATCACTGTGATGCTCATTTAGGCCATGTTTTTACAGATGGACCTGAGCCTACAGGTTTACGTTACTGTGTAAACTCGGCTTCATTAGAACTAGAAACACAAGAAAAAAGTGATGAGGATACTTATCCATGACCAACATTTATCAGTTTGAAGCGGAATTGTTAGATGGAAAAAATAAATCCTTTGCTGACTATGAGGGCGAAGTGCTGCTCATCGTCAATACGGCCAGTAAATGTGGTTTTACACCACAATTTGCGGGATTAGAAAAAATTTATGAGCAATATCATGCACAAGGGTTTGAGGTGTTAGGTTTCCCTTGTAATCAGTTTGGGGGGCAAGATCCGGGTAGCAATGAGCAAATAGGAACGTATTGTCAGAAAAACTATGGGGTGACTTTTCCCATGTTTTCCAAAGTTGATGTTAAAGGCCCTGAAGCCCACGCCATATTCCGTTATTTAACCAATAACAGCAAAGGGATTCTCGGCAGCGGCATTAAGTGGAATTTTACAAAATTCTTGATTGGTAAAGATGGCAAAGTAATTAATCGTTATGCGCCAACCACCAAGCCTGAAGCCATTCAGGCAGATATTGAAAAAGCATTACAACAATAATCTGTTGATGTATCGTCAGTGATGAAAGAGCAAGGCGCTTCAGTTGAATTTTGGAGTGATCTGCGCATGCCTTATGTGGAAACACGTCGGGCATGTGCAAGTCGTGCTTGTTATAAAGCCCATAGTCATCCGACATTTTCAATTGGAGCGGTGGATCAAGGCAACAGTATTTTCACTAGTCATTTTGGTGGAACGCAACAAATAGACGCGGGTACCTTGGTATTGGTTCCTGCACATGTAGAACATGCGTGTAATCCTATTCCAGATCAGGTTTGGAGCTACCAAATGATGCATTTAGATGCAGGTTGGTTGAACCAGTTATTACAAGAAACTGGACATGAATATACTTGTCATGACATTCCGCAGTTCAAACCTGTGTTGTATAAACAGCCAAAGATGTATCAATACTTTAGTTGTCTTAACAGTCAATTATTTGAGACTGCACTGTCTTATTGGGAAAAAGAACAAACCTTAATCACAACACTTACTGAGCTTTTATTTCCATATATTCAACTAGAATTGCTTGCTCCTCAACACTATGCACAGCAAGAGTTTAAACAGCTTTTATCGATGATTCAGGATGCTGACGTGTTTTTATCATTAGAGCAAATGTCGCAAGAAGTCCAATTGAGTCGGTATGCCATTATTCGGTTATTTAAATCATCTTTAGGCATGACGCCGCACGCTTATCAATTGAATCATAAAATTAATGATGCACGCATCTTTTTAAAACAAGGCATGGATATAGCGCAACTGAGTTATATGCTGGGCTTTAGTGACCAAAGTCATTTTCATCGTGTTTTTAAAAGTTTAACGGGCACCACGCCTAAGCTCTATCAAAAGCAACATCGCGCAATTTTATCCAAGAGTTGATCTTAATCCGTCGTTAGGCTTGTCTCACTTTTAAAGAGAGACAAGTGATGGAGCTTTTTATTGTTATTGCTGTGACGCATTTTGTGGCTTTGCTTTCTCCTGGGCCTGATTTTTTCCTGATACTGATGACGGCATTAAACAGTGGTCAACGAAGGGCACGATATACAGTTTTCGGTATTGTAGCTGGGAATGTTTTTATTCTAGCGCTAATTTTTACTTTACTGGGGTGGCTTGGGCATATTCATGCTTCTGTTCTGATGTTGCTACGCGGATTAGGTATTGCGTATTTGTTGTATTTGTCTATGCATTGTTTTCGCTATAAGTATCATGAAAATGTTGATGTTCAAGCACATGATTCCACACCTCATCAAACTAAAATTCTATGTTTTACTCAAGGTTTACAGTCAAGTTTGCTGAACCCTAAAAATATGATGTTCTATAGTAGTTTGATATTGCTGGTTTATTCAAAATTTGATTTTTATACTTTGCTTTTAATGAGTCTCTGGATGGTGACTGTGGTTCTGATATGGAATCTGCTGGTGCTTAAGTTATTGAGTTGGAAGCACTGGAATCATTTTTTAACTCAGCGACTCAATTGGCTTTATAAGATGTCAGGGTGCTGCTTTGCCTCTTTTGCGATCGTTTTGCTATTAGATGGACTAGTAATATGAGAATCTTAAAGTAAAAGTCAATCAGTTGTCTGATGTCATAAGTTATAACAATGAAATAATTAATTCTCATTTGAATTTACAATTTAAATGAGAATTAAATCAGTTTGACTAAGATCAATTCTCATTTACTATCAGGCTCGAATTTTAGATTGATGAAAAAGGGTAGGAAATGGTTAAGCTGAAACCATTGGTGTTAATGATGGCATGTGTATCTGGGTACAGTATTTCATATGCTGCCGAAGCTCCAGTAGTCGTTGAATCCGACTCATCATCTCAGGCGAGTAATGTTACAGCTTTGGAAACGATCCGTATAGTTGCAAGTGCCGATGCTTCTGCAAATGGTTTAATGGAAGCTTTCGCTGGTGGTCAGGTTGCAAGTGGCGGCCGAGTTGGGATTTTTGGGAATCAAAAAAATCTTGATACGCCATTTAATTTAACTAGCTATACCAATCAATATATTCAAGAGCGTCAAGCAAAGAGTGTTGGGGATGTGCTAAAAGCAGATCCGAGTGTACGTGTTGGGCGAGGATATGGTAATTTTCAAGAAAACTACTATATCCGTGGTTTTAACTTAGGGTCAGATGACACTGCTTATAATGGTTTATATTCAATATTACCGCGTCAATATATTCCAACAGAACTTTTTGAGCGTGTGGAAGTATTAAAGGGTGCCTCATCGTTTTTAAACGGTGCTATGCCAAGTAATGGTGGGATCGGTGGAGCAATCAATCTTCTACCAAAACGAGCAGGAAATGAGCCATTAAATCGGGTAACTGTAGGTACAGATTTTAATGGTGGCTATATCTCAAATGATATTTCACGACGTTTTGGTGAAGATCAGCAATTTGGAGTACGAGTAAACACCGCCTACCATGATGGAAATACGTCTGTTGATGATGAAAAGAAATCATTAGGGCTTGCTGCTATTGGACTAGATTATAGTGGTGAGGGCCTACGCCTTTCGGGTGATATGGGCTATAGCAACAATCGCTTAAATGCAACGCGACCAAATGTAACATTGGGTGCTGGGTTAACGTTGGTACCAAAGGCTATTGATAGTTCTAGTAATTATGCTCAAAAATGGTCTTATTCAAATGAAGAGAATGTTTTTGGAAGTTACCGTGCGGAATATGATTTTAATGATGCACTAACTGCATATGCAGCATATGGTTTCCGTCATGGCGAAGAACAAAACTCACTGGCAAGCTACACATTAAGAAATGCTTCAACGGGTGCTAGTACACTCTACCGTTTTGACAATGCTCGTGTAGACATGGTCAATACAGGTGAGGTTGGGGTACGTGGAAAGTTCGATACAGGTTCAATTAAACATAATTTAGTTGTTTCTGGATCAGCATTTCAACTAAATACGAGAAATGCCTATTTTATGGATTCAGGGAATCCATTGAACTCTAATATTTATCATCCTATTCAACATGACCGACCTGCTGCTTTAACACCAGCATTCTCAGGTGGAGATATGGATAGTCCGAAATTGACCACTCGGACGCGCTTAAGAAGTGTTGCTATTGGGGATAATCTGACTGCATTAGATGATAAATTAATTATCATGTTGGGTGCGCGTTATCAGCAGATTCTGCAAGATACATATAATTATTCTCAAGTGAAAACAGGGGCATATGATGAGAGTAAATGGACGCCTGCACTTGGAGTAACCTATAAAATTACTCCAGAAGTTTCAGTTTATGTCAACTACATTGAATCTTTAGCGAAAGGTCTAACAAATACAACTGGTGGTGTGACCACATCGATTAAACCGTTTGTGGCTGAACAGAAAGAAGTAGGTGCCAAATATGAAAATGACCATCTTGGGGTGACATTAAGTTTATTTGATATTAATAAACAACGTGGCATTATGCAAAATGGTGTATTTAGTGATTCTGGTGAATACGTTCATCGGGGGGTAGAACTGAGCAGTTATGGAAAGCTTACAGACTCCTTGACTGTTTTAGGTGGTGTAACGTGGATGCATGCGACGCAAGAGAATACTGGCTCAGCTACTTATGATGGAAATTATGAAGTAGGGGTTCCAAAGTTTCAGGCGAACCTAGGCACAAATTGGAAATTACCACTCCCGCAAGATATTTCTTTAAATGCCCAATTGACTTATACAGGTTCAACTTATGCAAGTTTGGACAATAATTTGAAAGTTAAGGATTGGACTACGCTTGATTTAGGTGCAAGTTATAGAACTCAGTTTGGTCAAACCCCAACAACATTTAACTTCCTTGTGAATAATGTATTTGATCAGGATTATTGGGGTTCTGTTGGTCTATATGACAATATTAACAATACAAGCAACACTAATAATGGCTATTTAGTTGCTGGTTTACCGCGGACATTTATGCTTAGTGCATCATTTGATTTTTAATCGAATAAAGACAAGAAAACCTCCATTATAGGAGGTTTTCTTTTTTTAGATGAGCTTGTTTACAAAATCGCTTTTAAGCGTTTAATCACCTGCTCACACTGTGCAAGATCTGCAACTAGCGCAAGACGCACATGGTTTTCGCCTGGGTTGCCTTGCTCAGTATCGCGTGACAAGTAACGTCCTGGAAGTACTTTGACATGTGCTTTTTCCATGAGCATTTTTGCAAAAGTTTCGTCATTATCTACTTTTAACCAGTAGTAAAAGCCTGCATCTGGTTTTTGTAGGGGCAGTATATGGCCTAATTCCTTTTGAAATAAATCAAATTTTGCACGATATTGCACACGGTTTTCTTCAACATGCGCTTCGTCATCCCATGCTGCAATCGAAGCAAATTGGTGCTGTACAGGCATCGCCGCACCATGATAGGTACGGTATTGTAAATAAGGCTTGAGTAAAGCTGCATCACCCGCGACAAAGCCAGAACGCATACCCGGTAAGTTTGAGCGTTTAGACAGTGAGTGGAATACGACACAGTTTTTGTAGTCGTCTCGGCCTATTTCAGCACAAACTTCGAGTAGGCCCACAGGTGCAGTATCAAACCAAAGCTCTGAATAGCATTCATCCGATGCAATCACAAAACCATATTGGTCTGAAAGTGCGATTAATTTTTTGAATTGTTCTTTTGATAACACCGCACCAGTTGGATTGCCCGGTGTACAGACAAATAACAGAGCTGTTTTCTCCCAGACTTCAGCAGGCACAGCATTAAAGTCACCGAGATAACCATTTTCTTCGGTGCAATTTACAAAATACGGTTTTGCTCCAGCAAGTAAAGCGGCACCTTCATAAATTTGGTAGAACGGGTTAGGCATAACCACATAAGGCGCATCTTCACGATTTACCAATGCCTGCACAAAAGAGAAAATTGCTTCACGTGTGCCCGAAACAGGCAATATATTGTTTTCTGCACTAATCTGATTGAGTTGAAAACGACGGGTTAGCCAGTTTGCAATACTGGTGCGTAATTCGGGTATACCTTTACTGTTTGGGTAGGTCGATAAATGCTGAAAATTCTCGATAATGGCTTGTTTCACAAACTCGGGTGCAGGATGCTTAGGCTCACCAATCGAGAGTGGAATGAGGGGTAAGTCTGCGGGAGTAATATCCTGAAATAGTTTATTCAACTTTTCAAAAGGATAAGGGTGTAAAAGGGATAAACTCGAGTTCATGAAACAAAATACCAGTGTTTATTGTTAATGTTGACCACAGACCTGACTAGAGGCTTCATCTAAGGCTGATTTTAGTTGTACAGCAAAAGTTTCAGCTTCAGTTTCGGTCATGGGTTGCCCATCTTTTTTGGTGACAAAGAAAATATCTTCGGCACGCTCACCTAGGGTGGCAATTTTAGCAGAGTGAATATCTAGACCTTGCATCATAAACAACCCGCCTACTTTGGCAAGTAAGCCGGGATGGTCAAGTGTTGCAATTTCAACCATGTTTTGTTGCAGTGCTTCATTCAGCGTAATATCAACGGTGTTTTCAATGTCGAAATGGCGTAGCTGACGAGGGATGCGACGTTGCATGAGCCCAGGGTATTTATCTGAATTGGCTAAGGCATCTTTTAATGCTGATAGCACTTTTGCTTCACGTTCAGGGTCGGTTAGCAGCGTACCAAAACGGTCAAGAACGACATAAGTGTCTAAGCTAAATGCTTTGGTCGCGGTAATAATACGCGCATCTTGTACGTCCAAGTTCATACGATCGAGAATAGCAACCGTTGTTGCAAACAGATTGGGCTGATCTTGGGTATAAATAAAGATTTGTACCGCATCTTGAGCAAATTTACGCTGTGCGCGCATCAAAACCAGCGGTTCAGGGTTATCACCGTGTTGTAAAATAGCACGTGTGTGCCAAGCAATTTCATCGGCAGACTCTTTGAGGAAATATTCATCCCCCAGTTCTTGCCAGACTTTTTCGACATCATCTAGTGCAAACTCTTCGACCAGTTGTTCGCTGGCAGAAAACTTAGTGTCCTCGATGAGCATTTGATAGTCCACAGGACGGCCTAAACCTGAGCGAATCACGTCACGTGCATGGGTATAGAGCTGACGCATGAGAGAAGCGCGCCACGTATTCCAAAGTGAAGGATTGGTCGCATTGATATCCGAAACTGTCAACGTATATAGATAGTCGAGATGTTCCATATCACCCATTTTCTCAGCAAAAGCTTTAACTACATCGGGGTCAGAAATATCTTTCTTTTGAGAAGTGACGGACATGAGTAAATGGTTTTGGATGAGCCATGCGACAAGGTTGCATTCACGTTCGGTAAAACCATGACTACGACAGAATTCAATCGCATCGGTTGCACCTAACTCACTATGGTCTCCGCCACGGCCTTTGGCGATATCATGGAAAATGGCAGCCAAATAGACAATGTCACGACGTGCCAGACGTTGGAACACCGAACTCACAACAGGGAAGTCCTTGGCAAACTCAGGTTCTTTGAAACGGTTTAAGTTGCGCAGTAATAATAAAGTATGTGCATCCACGGTATAGATATGGAACAAGTCATACTGCATCAACCCCATAATCTGCCCAAACGCAGGAATATAGTTACCTAAAACGCCATAACGTTTCATTGCCACCATGGTTTCATATAAACGATGGGGTGAGCGAATGATGGCCATAAACAGGGCTTGATGCGCTGGATTATCTCTGTATTTTTTGTCAATGCGTTTAGCCGCCAAAATCAACAAACGTAGCGTTCGTGCTCGGATGCCTGTAATTTCAGGTCGATTGGCCAATATATAGAAAATTTCTAAAATAGCGCTTGGATTTTCAGAGAAAATTTTATGGTGTTGAACCGCTAGTTTGCCGTCGACCAGTTTAAAATTTTCATTGATTTCTTCAATGTTACGCTCATAGTTCGGCAGGCGTGGGGTAATCACAGATTCATTGAAATAAGCCAACAGCATTTCATTCAGCGTGGTGACTTGTTGAGCGCTTCGATAATAACGCTTCATGAATTGTTCAATTGGGTAATTCGGTGATTTACCTTCTTCACGCACATAGCCAAACTTTGCGGCAATGTCACGTTGATAGTCGAACAGTAAACGGTTTTCATCACGTTTAGTGAGGCGGTGTAGGTGATGACGAATTTCCCAGAGGAAGCTTTCGGCTTCTTCTAATACCCCCAACTCAAACTCTGAAATAAAGCCTAAGTGCACCAAGTCATAAATACGGTTTACGCGGAAATGCCGCTTAGCAATCCAACCAATTTGGTTAATGTCCCGAATGCCACCCGGCGCGTTTTTAATATCGGGTTCTAGATTACTTTCCGTAAAGTTATGCTGTGCATAGCGTTTGGCCTGTTCTTCCATTTTTGCATCATAGAAGGTTTTATCTGTCCATGTTTGCGAAACAATGCGTCGCGGCCATTTGGCTAAGTGTTCATTGCCTGTAATTAAACGGGACTCAATGAGGGCTGTGGCAACTGTTAAGTCGGAGGTTGCTTGTTCAACACAGTTGGCAATGGTACGTACACTAATGCCGGGCTTGAAATTGCCGACATCCCAAAGTGAGGAAATAAAGACTGAAATGATTTTCTCTTGTTCTTCGCTAAACTCATCTTCAGACAAGATCATGATGTCTACATCTGAGTAAGGCAGCATCTCCCGGCGACCATAGCCACCGACAGCAAATAAACTTAAGTCTGTCTGATCGAGTTTTGCATATTTCCATAGGAAAATAAGTGCTTCATCGATCATATTTGAACGCGTTAAAATGACATCACGAATGGATTGGCCATGATCAAAACTTTCTTGTAATTGATTTTCGACATCACTACGCCATTGATTAATCGCTTTGATGTCGTGATTGCTGCTGACATAGTTAAGCAGTGGAGAAGTATTGATCATGAACCGTATCCGTATATTTTAACAACGCTTAATTTTGATGAACGCTCACTAGTCCAGCAGCTTCGGCCGCCAGTTCACGCGCTTGGTCGGTTGTTTCAGCACGTGCTGTCGCAACGCCCATACGGCGACGTGTAAAGCCTTCTGGTTTTCCAAAAATGCGTAAATCAGTATTTGGGTTTGCCAAAGCAAGATTTAAGCCAGAAAAAGATAAGTTATTATCATCTACGCCTGCATAGATGACGGCACTCGCTGCAATGCTATGACGTGCTGTATTTACAGGTAGACCCAAAATCGCACGTGCGTGTAGTTCAAATTCACTTTGGAACTGAGAGGCAAGTGTCACAAGACCTGTGTCATGTGGGCGTGGCGATACTTCACTAAACCACACTTTATCGCCTTTGACAAAGAGTTCTACACCGAAAATACCGCAGCCACCTAATGCGATGGTGACTTTATTGGCAATACGCTTTGCTTCGTCAAGGGCTGCTGGTGTCATGGCTTGAGGCTGCCAGCTTTCCACATAGTCACCCGCGTCTTGGCGATGACCAATTGGGTCGCAGTACGAAGTTTCAATTTCACCTGTTTCTGGGTTTTTTGAACGTACTGTTAATAGTGTAATTTCAAAATCAAAATCAATTTGTGATTCTACAATGACTGTCCCTTGATTTACACGACCACCTGTTTGCGCATATTCCCACGCAGCATCTACTTCTGAGAATTCTTTTACGCGTGATTGGCCTTTGCCAGAAGAGGACATGACTGGTTTAACAAAGTTTGGATAACCAATGTCATCACATGCAGCACGGAAAGATTCTAAAGTATCTGCAAAACGGTAAGCCGATGTCGGTAAGCCCAGTTCTTCCGCAGCTAAACGACGGATGCCTTCACGGTTCATGGTTAAATTGACCGCTTTTGCAGAGGGGATGACTGTGGCAATATTTTCTTGTTCGATTTCAACCAATACTTGTGTCGCAATGGCTTCAATTTCAGGGACAATTAAATTCGGCTTAACGTCCTGAATGAGTTGTTTAAGCGCAGTCGCATCTGCCATATTTAAGGTATAGGCATAGTGTGCCACTTGCATTGCAGGAGCATGATCGTAACGGTCAGCAGCATGAACTTCTACACCTAAACGTTGTAAAGAAATCACAACTTCTTTCCCAAGCTCTCCAGAACCCAATAGCAGAACTTTAAATGCTGAAGGCTGAAGTGGAGTACCAATAGTAACGCTCATGTAAATCATCCATGCTTGATTTTATGGGCTTTTAGCATAGCAGAACTCTTAAAAGCGTTCAGGGTTCATTCACATAAATTAATGATATTGTCCAACAATTTTTTTTATAAAGCGGTGTATTCCAAAGTCAAAATTTTCATGCAAAATGTTGCTAAATAAACTTTTCCAATCAAGCTGGAAATGACTTGCATAGCTGAGCGCTTCAAATAGCACATCAGGTTTTGATGGATGCAAGATATGGGTTAAAAAGGCATAGGAATATAGGTATAAACCAAACCATAGCTCAGTGCTGCGGTGAGAGTAGCAGGGACAATTTGCTTAAACTTGAAATAAAGTCCAGCTAATACGATGAAGCCGACCAACATGGCAAAACTTTTATTGGGTGTATCTAACAGTGGTGGCAAGGTGGCAACCACGAGCATCGAACTGATCGCGGCAATACCAATCGAACCTAATGCAATTTTTAACCATAAGGCACCGCGCTTTTGTGAACCTTGTTGGAACTTTTGAATGACGAAGAATGGGCCAAAGCGTGAAGCAAAATTTGCAATACCCACTACAATGCCGACCAAGATAATTTCGATATTCATGCTTGATCTCCCATATGTTCAGGGTCTGGTTTTTTCAGTACATAGTGTTTAAACAAACCTGCAAATATACCCGAACTGATACCAATAAAAATCGCAGCAGATAAGTCAATAAAATAGCAGGCAATGGCAGATACAAGAATGGTCACAGCCACCACAAAAGTGTGTTTCTTTTCAAAAGCTGCCAATAAGAAACTTAAGAACAGTGCTGGTAATAGAAAGTCTAGAGCGGCTTGTAAAAACTGGGGTAAATGACTGACTTGGTCTGCAAACATTCCACCCAGAAAAGAACCTGTAGCCCATGCGAGCCAACTAAACAGGCTTAAACCGAGCATCCAAGACTCAGACCACTCTTGACGACGTTGTGACAGTTTAATCATGCCTGAGGCAAAGACTTCGTCGGTTAGCCCCCATGACCAAATAGCGGTTTTTTTTAAGTTCAGTTTATCTTGAATTAAGTTTTGTAGCGCAGGGCCATAGAGTAAGTGACGAATATCTAAGGCAATCACAGTGAGGGCAGTCATCCAAATAGATGTTCCACTACCCAATAGGGCAACCACTAAAAACTGACTGGCCCCTGCATACATTGAGCAGGATAAAAATAAAGCCTCCCATGCACTAAAGCCAAACTGGGTTGCGGATACACCAAAGGCAAAAGAAACAGGCAGATAGGTAAAGATAATCGCTTGGCTATCCTTAGCCCCTTGCCAAAAGCCAGCAGCTTGCGCAGGAGTGGGATTAAGTTCGGACACAACACACCTTGAAGAAGACTTTATCAATAGGTCAAAATTGATTGTGTATTGTAACTGAATTCACTAGCATAGTGCCCAATTGTTTGTTGAGGCGTTTAACTATGTTGAAGCTCGAATTACGTACTTTAGGTCTGACTGCTATAATTGTATGCAGTTTACTTTTGCAAGCTTGTGGGCAGTCAGAGCAAGCTCCTGAACAAAAAGTAGAAATTAAGGCTGCGCCAAAAATTACCAATGACGCTACGGAATATGCCCAGCGTGCTTGGGTGTTTATCAATGAAGTCGATGGTTTGGTCTATAACAAGCAATTGGATCAGATTGAAGCTAAAGTCCGTCATCCTGCACGTAAACTCAGTACGGACTGGCGTATTAATGTCAAAATGACAGACTCAGTGACCGAAGGAAAATACGCACTGTGTCGTAAAGCCTTGACCAGCTTAGAAGTGTGGGCACGTGAGACCTTAGACGGTTCTTCGAGTGTTGCACAGAAACAGAGCGATTATGAGCGTGATAAAGCACAATGTCGGGGCGCAATTGATAACCCCAGTTTAGGCAATACTGACCCTAAAAAAGTGGGTGTCTAAGACCGATATAGCATGATTAAAAGCGAGTTTTAAAACTCGCTTTTTTATGGTTGTAGCTTTAATGAATAATATAGTAAAAATAGTAAATTATCCCAATGCAGTAAAATATCGGAATTGAGTCGAATTTTGAGAGTTAATCTAAAAAATTTAGCTGTTGCAATGTTTGCATTAGCTGCCTGTCAAACACGGTGACAGCAGTTTCAAGTCGGGGAGATAAATAGCCAAGACGTTAGGCCGTGTAGCAATATTTTATATGGTTCATCACTGTGAGTTGGACTATTAAGGGGCACATTTGATTACTTATTCTGAGCTATGTGCAATTCTATGCAGCTTTGCAGGATCTAAAATCTTAATCTTTTTAAACGCAATTGCCAGTATTCCTTGTTTTTCTAAGTTTTGAAGTTCTTGGTTGATGGTTTGGCGTGAACACATCAGCATTTGAGCCAGTTGCTCCTGTGATAAATGAATTTCATCATTGGTAATCGATATATGGTTGCCATAACCGCTTAAAATAAACAGTAAGCGTTGAGCCAGTCGTTGACTGATATTTTGACTTTGGATTGCGATTAGTTCTAAAAAGGCGAGACGTAACTTCTGCGAAGCAAGCTGTGCAATATGAAACCAAAATTCTGGGGTGGCTTGGATAAATTCCTCAACATCGCGTTTAGGTAGATGGAGCAGGGTGCTTTTTTGAATAGCAATCGCATCGTGCGAACGCGGTTGCTGATCTATTAATGAAATTTCTCCAAACCACATAATCGGTTCAGCAATTGCTGCAACTGCTTCTTTACCTTCAATGTCGACATGACCTAAGCGAATGGCACCATTCAAGACTGCATAGATGCCATCAAATAAATCCCCAGAGCGAAAAACAGCTTGGTCTTTTGCAACGTCAATATATTTGGCATGTTGCACAATATACTGTTGATAGGCTTGTGGTAGTTTGGCGAACCAATTGTTATTGAGTAACTGTTGTTGATGTTGAACTTCCAGCATTCCGCGTCCTTTCGTGATTGATCGAGCAACTTGTCAGGTCGACGACAACTTGATGGGCTGTTTTCCTTTAAAGTTATTCTATATCGTGATCAATATCATGCAATAAGGAAATACAGTATGAGTAAATTAGAAAAATTATTAAGTCAGTATGCAGCTTATCATCTTGATCATAAAAATATCGTGACCCACTTTGTTGGTATTCCGCTGATTGTGTTTTCAATTATGTGTTTAACCGCAAGAGCTGGCATGACTATTGGCAGTTTTGAAATTACCTTGGCGATGGTTTTGATATTAGCGAGTATTGTTTACTACTTAAGCTTAGATCGAATTTTTGGTGTGATCATGCTAGTGATCTATGCCATGGCTTATCCATTGGCGTATAAAATTGCACAGTTTGATTTGGGGCTTTGGTTAGGTCTCAGTATTGGTATTTTTGTCGTTGGCTGGGCGTTCCAGTTTGTCGGGCATTTCTATGAGAAGAAAAAACCGGCCTTTATGGATGATGTGATTGGCCTAGCCATCGGTCCATTATTTGTTTTGGCGGAAATGGTGTTTATGCTTGGTTTTAGAAAAGACATTGAACAACGCATGTTAGATGAAGCGCGTAAACAGCGTGCTGCAATGGATAACAAGCATGTATCTGTGGCATAACATTAACTGAATTATTTTATCGATAAAAAAGCCAGTGAATTTCACTGGCTTTTTTTTATGCTGTTTTAAGATGTCTTCGCGACTTTATGTATATCTGGTTGAGCTTTGGGTGTATTCGGGTTTGAAGCATGAGCATCTTTATGGGATTTATTGGTCACATCATTGGCTTTCATTGAATCATGTTTCACCATTTTATCCTGTTTCATGGCTTGATCGTGTTTGGCCGTTTTGGCTTGTTTCATTGCCTGATCATGTTTCGTCACGTTCATGGTTGCGACGCACTTACCACCTTTATGATTTGCACCTGTACCACCCGACAGTGTTGCTCCTTGTGGGCATGCAAATGCTGTAGCGCTAAGCGTTGTGAATAAACCTGCTGCAATAAATGTGCTGATCTTTTTCATTTTCGTTTGTTCAATGAAGGCATTAGTGCCTGTGATTAAATTAGCGATAATGTAAAAGAATAGAAGTTAGAATATTGTGTGAGATCCAAACGGATCAGGTGTTCATATGTTATTTAATGCTATTTTTAAGCTTGATTTAAGCTTATAAAAAAACCCGATGGGTATCGGGTTTTTTTATACTCGGAACGACTTATACGTTAAAGCGGAAGTGTAGAACATCACCGTCTTGAACGATGTACGTTTTACCTTCTAAACGCCATTTACCTGCTTCTTTCGCGCCTGCTTCACCGTTGTATTGAACGAAGTCGTTATAAGCAACACATTCAGCACGGATAAAGCCTTTTTCGAAGTCAGTGTGGATCACGCCGGCCGCTTGTGGTGCGGTTGCACCCACTTTAACGGTCCAAGCACGAACTTCTTGTACACCTGCTGTGAAGTAAGTCTGTAAACCTAAAAGACCGTAGCCTGCGCGAATTACCACGTTTAGACCTGGCTCTTCCATGCCTAAAGCTTCAAGGAACTCAGCACGGTCTTCATCTTCAAGCAGTGAAATCTCGGCTTCGATTTGGTTGCAAAGCGGAACTACGATTGCATTTTCTTCAGCTGCAAGTTTTTTCACAGCATCTAAATGCGGGTTATTTTCAAAACCATCTTCTGCAACGTTCGCAATATACATGGTTGGTTTTAAAGTCATTAATCCAAAACCACGAACCAATTTACGTTCGTCATCATCTAGGTCAGCTGCACGAGCAGGTTTGCCTTCATCAAGTAAAGGTAAAATTTTGTCTAAAACCGCTTTGGTTGCAAGCGCTTCTTTGTCGCCACCTTTTGCAGATTTTGCTAAACGAGTCACTGCTTTTGTCACAGTTTCTAAGTCAGCAAGTGCAAGTTCCGTATTGATAGTTGCGATGTCATCAAGCGGGTCAATTTTACCGTTAACGTGAATGACGTTTTCATCTTCAAAACAACGTACAACGTGAGCAATCGCATCCGTTTCACGGATGTTTGCAAGAAATTGGTTCCCCAAGCCTTCACCTTTAGATGCACCCGCAACTAAACCTGCAATGTCCACGAATTCCATCGTCGTTGGAATCACACGTTGAGGTTTTACAATAGCGGTAAGTTTGTCTAAACGTGGATCTGGCACAGGAACGATGCCTGTGTTTGGTTCAATGGTACAGAATGGGAAGTTTTCAGCAGCAATAGCAGCTTTAGTCAATGCATTGAAAAGTGTAGATTTACCAACGTTCGGCAAGCCGACAATACCGCAATTAAAACCCATGAAATAACTCACAACGTGTTATATAAAAATTGCCAGTGATTTTACATGAAAGCCATGACAAAGTCAGGTGTCAGGGGAGAAGAATCAAATTTGTAAATCATGTTGTGGGCAGAACTTCCTCATTTAAGCCCTATGTACGAGCCTTTTAAGCCTTTTCTTTTAATAAAGAAACCAGATTTAAGAGGTCAGTTGCATGTAGATCATTGTCTATGCAAGGACTAGAGTCTTTCAATTGAGCTGCACCATACTCAAAGGGGCGTTCAATATAAGCTGTCAGAAGTCCACAGCTACGCGCTGCGGCAAGGTCATCTTGATGAGTGGCAACCATCATCACTTGATTCGGTGCAATATTGAGAAAGTCTGCGACACCTAAATATGTTTTGGGAGAGGGTTTGTAGGCTTTGAAATTTTCAGCAGAGAAAATAGTGTCCCAAGGCAATTTTGCGTACTTTGCGAGATCGATCAATAAGCGAATGTTGCCATTTGAAAGGGTGCAAATAATATAATCTTGTTTTAATTGATTGAGTGCTGCGACTGTATCTGGCCAAGGGTTGAGACGATGCCAAATAAAGTTTAAATCCATTTTTTGAGCTTCGGTCAGTGTGGAGATTTGATATTTCGCTAAAAGCTCATCCAAAATGAGACGGTGAATATCATCAATGGAGGTCCACGGCTGCTGACCTGACAAAACCTGATCCATTGCAGGTCGATAGCCTGCTCGCCAGTCTAATGCAAATTGGTTGGCATCGATATGTTCAAGGCTAGATGTTCCACTTCTTGAACGATTGAATAATGCCAGTCCACGACAGTTCCAAAGATGTCGAAAGCGAGTACTTTAATTTTAGGAGGAATGATGCATATTGAGATGGTTATTCTTATTTTGGCTTGAGTATACGTTATAGCTTATTCATTTCTATCTGTATATTGAGAGCTATATTTTCTATGTGAATTTGAAAGAAAAACAATGTTGATTCAGTTGATTAGATTGCTGTCATAAAGCAAAGGTGATTATAACTGGGTAGTGAATTTCATACTGAAACACCCTCCTTAGAAAAAGGAGGGGCTAAAAAACTTAAGTGGACAGTATAGTGCTCTACTTTATGTGGAGATGGGATTAAACTTTCCTCTTATCGAGTTGAGTTGCCAGATTGTCTCCAATCGCTTGCACACACATCACCAAAATCACGAGCACGACAATCACGGCCAACATGATCTGCATATCAAAACGCTGATAACCATAACGATAGGCGATATCACCTAAACCTCCAGCACCAATTGCGCCTGCAATGGCAGAGGAGTTAATCATGGTCACAATGGTTACGGTAAAACCTGCGACAATTCCAGGAAGAGCTTCAGGTAACAATACATGCCAAATGATTTGAGTACGGTTACAGCCGATGGCTTGTGCAGCCTCAATCAACCCTTGATCCACTTCGCGTAAACTGACTTCTGCAATTCGTGCAAAAAAAGGTGTTGCAGCCAAGGTTAAAGGGACAACTGCTGCCCAAATACCATAACTGGTGCCTACAATCCAACGTGTGAGTGGAATCAGGGCCACCATCAAAATCAGGAAGGGAACGGAACGAGTGATATTCACTAACCAGCCTAAGCTATGGTTAATACTTTTAGAGGGATAAATGCCATGCTCAGAGGTGCTGACTAGAACCACTGCCATTGGAAGACCAATGAGCAAGGCAAAAAATGCGGATGCGCCGACCATGATTAAGGTATCGATGGTGCCTGTCAGTAATAAATCAATGAGTTGGTCGTGCATAGCCAAGTACCTCTACATGTGTCACATGCGCTTTTAGTTTTTGTAGTAGCGATTGAATTTCTAAGCCTAGTGTGGGGACAGCAATAACCAATGTTCCAATTAAATGGTTTTGGATGGTGTCGACCTGACTTTGATACAAATGCACAGTTTGTGGGAAATGATCCAATATCTGTTTTAAGTCAGGGGGATGATGCGCATCTGAAGTCGAGCTAATTTTGAAAATGGCATGTGTATCGAGCTGCGTAGGTTCAGCATTCAAGCGAAAGGGCAAATCGAGTTGTTCTAGATTCAGTAGTTCTTGGGTAATGCCTTGCTGGGGTTGAGAAAACACAGACCAAACTTCTCCTGATTCCACAATTTCACCGCCATCAATGACCACGACCTGATCGCAGATTTCCCGAATCACTTGCATTTCATGGGTAATCAATACAATGGTGATACCCAGCTTTTGATTAATCTCTTTGAGTAGCGACAACACTACAGAGGTGCTTTCTGGATCAAGTGCAGATGTCGCTTCATCACAGAGTAAAATTTCAGGATGGTGAACCAATGCACGGGCAATGCCGACACGCTGCATTTGGCCGCCAGACAGTTGTGATGGGTAGTGCTGAGTCTTATCACTCAGCCCGACCAATTGTAAAACTTCGTTGACACGTTGTTCGATGTCTTGTTTGGGATAATTGGCCACTTTGAGAGGCAGTGCGACATTTTCATAGACTGTTTTGGCAGACATTAAATTGAAATGCTGGAAAATCATACCAATGCGTTGGCGGAGCTGAATCAGCTCAGCATGGCTCAATGCCGCCAAGTCTTGTTGATGAATATGGATATGACCTTCACTGATACTTTCTAAACCATTTAAGGTGCGGAGCAGGGAAGATTTACCTGCACCACTTTTGCCAATAATGCCAAACACTTTCCCTGTCGGGATGTCTAGGTCAATATTTTTGAGTGCATGTACAGTTTGACCTTGTACTGCATAGTGTTTGTTTAAGTTACGAATTTTGATATGTGGAATTGAAAAATCCACATGAGAACCAAAGCTGACCATTCTTTTTCTCCTTATTTCCAGCCTTCAAACCACAGACCTTGGCCAAAATCACGATCTAAAATTTCTTGAACGTGTTTTGAGTTTTGAAATGCTTGCACAAAGGCCGCAAGTTTTTGGTTTTGGTCTGGATAGTCTTTACGTGTCACAAATATGATGGCGTATTTCTTGTCTATCGGATCAAGAAAAAGGGCATGATGCGGATCTGTGACCTTGGCCATTTTTAAATAATGCGGGAAGCCAAAAATTAAATCGGCATCATTAAACGCATGGGCAGTTTGTGGGCCTTCTACTTCAATAAACTGAAGTTGTTTAGGATTGCTCACAATATCGTTTACGGTAGACAGTTCATTGTTAATGTCTTTGAGCTGAATCAAACCCGCACGATGCAGTAAAATCAGAGCACGTGCCGAGTTTACAGGGTCATTGGGGATGACCACACGTGCTTGAGTTGGTAGTGCATCTAAGGACTTATATTTTTTTGAATACAGTCCGACATGACTCCCTGTTCCAGTAGCGAATGCATGCAGATCATAATTTGTTTCGCGAATCGCATTTCGTAGAAAGACACTTTGCTGAAAAAAGTTGGCATCAATGTCACCATTTTGCACAGCAACATTTGGCGCATGCCAGTCCGAGAATTCAACCAGTTTGACTTGAATGCCTTGCTTTTTTACATCATCTGCCACGCTTTGCAGCAGTTCGGCATAAGGTGGGCTAATACCAATTGTTAAGACATCATCTTGTGCATGGCTTTTGCTATAGCGGTAACCCGCTAGAGCAAAAATTGCCACGATGACGCTTAAGCCAATCAGCCATTTTTTTCGATTTTGAGTGAAAGATTGCGTCATGGCTTATACTCACTTCCAACCTGGGAACCAAAGTTTTTCACCAATTTCACTATTCAAAGTCTGTTTAACTTTGTCTGATGTTTGATAGATCTTGATAAATTTTTCAAGTTGCGCTGCTTTCTCTGGATGTTGCTGTTGGTAGTCGTCACGCACCACAAATAAAATCGAATACAGGGTATTGGTGTTGTCATCTAAGATCAGTGCATCATTTGGGTCGATGGTTTTTGCAAGACGTAAATAATGTGGATAGCTAAAGACCAAGTCAGCATCATCAACGGCACGTGCAGTTTGTGGACCTTCAACTTCAATAAACTGGAGCTTTTTAGGATTGCTCACAATGTCTTGCAGGTTAGATAGATGATTGTTAGGGTCTTTTAAGCTAATCAATTTAGCCTGTTGTAACAGTAAAAGCGCACGACCTTGATTTACTGGATCATTTGGAATAACTGTACGTGCATTTTCAGGAATTGCATCAATCGAGTCATATTTTTTTGAATATAAACCGACGTGTGTGGTGACGCCTTTATCCAGTGCTTTCAGTTTAAATTGGGTTTCTTTGATGGCGTTATCTAAGAAGGGCTGATGCTGAAAATAGTTGGCATCAATATCACCATGGTTGAGCGTGATATTGGGGGTATTCCAATCCGAAAACTCCACCAGTTTGACGTTGATACCTTGCTGTTTTGCTTCTTCCACAGCCACCTTTAAGGGATTGGCAAAGGGTGGGCTGATCCCAATCACCAGTTCAGAGTTACTCGATTTTTTATGATAAGACCACGCCACCAGTACAATGACGATAGCGGCGACAATTACCCCAATAATGGTAAATTTTGTTTTTGCAGTTTGAGCCATGATATTTCTCGTATTTTAAAATTTATGCGGTTTGTTTTTGCTGTGTTTGAGTATGAGTGGACGAGCTTTGACATCGATACTGCTGTACTGGGTGGTTTGCGGCCAGTCGGTCACCTTGAGCGAATAATTTGTGGCGTAAACTACCTGTTTCATAGGCGGTTTTATAACGGCCACGCTCTTGTAATTCTGGGATGACCCAACGAATAAAGTCTTGATTTGACTCTGGGGCAACGGTTCGTGTGAGATTAAAGCCATCTACGCCAGTTTCATCTATGAGCTGAATGAGTTTTTCTGCTACGGTTTTTCCACTCCCGACGATCAGTGGATAGCGTCCACCGAGTACATGTTGGGCTTTTAAATCAGCTCGCGTAACTTTTTGCTCTTTAAATTTGTTATTGACCGAGGCAATGCTATTGGTTTGTTTATAAGGAATCGCTTCATCATCTGCAAACTGTGCTAAATCTATTCCAACTGAACTTGAAAAATGCGCCAAACCTGCTTCTGGACTGGCATAGCGAATATATTCGGCGAGTTTTTCTTGTGCGAGTTCATCCGTTTCTGCAGTCACTACACTAATGCCAACAAAGAGTTTAATGGCTTGTTCATCACGCCCATGGCTTAATGCAAGCGCACGAATCTTATCGACTTGCTGTTTCAGTTTTTCAGGCGTGTCAGCACCAATAAACATGGCTTCAGCATGTTGAGTTGCGAAGGCTAAGCCTTTACTTGAAGCGCCCGCTTGATAAAGTACAGGTGTCCGCTGTATAGATGGGGAAACCTGAAAAATGCCCTGACTTTGGAAGAATTTGCCTTGATGCTGTATGGCATGAACTTTTGAAGGATCGGTAAAGACACGGTTTAATTTATCTTTTTGGACGGCATCGTCTTCCCAAGAACCTTCCCAAAATTTATAGCAAAGTTCGATAAACTCTTCAGCTTGTTCATAACGCAAGTCGTGATCTTTTAAACCCTTTTGACCAATTAATCGTTCTGCGCTGTCTAAGTAACCCGTGACAATGTTCCAACCAATACGACCGTGGGTTAAATGGTCAAGGCTTGCAAAGCGCCGTGCAAACTGATAAGGCGACTCATAGCTCAAGTTCACAGTGACGCCAAACCCTAAGTGCTGTGTAACGGCAGCCATTGCAGAAACGAGTGTACTTGGGTCATGGCTTGGAAGTTGAATTGACTCTTTTAGGGTTAAATCCAGACCATTTTGATAAACATCGTAGACACCCGTAATGTCGGCGATAAACAAACCATCAAATAAACCTTGCTCTAAAGTTTGCGCCAAATCGGTCCAATAGCTGAGCTCATTAAAACGATGCGACTCATCGCGTGGGTGTGTCCACAAACTATGATTGATATGACCTACGCTATTCATATCAAAGGCATTCAGGATGATTTGTTTCGTGTTTTTATTTTGAGATGATAGTGTCATTACAATGTCCCTCTGCGTGGCGGAAGTACACCGTTAAGAAGATAATTGGCAATGAAGTAATATTTCCAACGTGACGCATCATGTAGCGTGTGAACACGGGCATTACGCCAAAAACGGTCTAGGCCATCTTCACGCTGACTACCACGACTGCCTGCCAGTTCAATCAATTTCGAAGCGGCTTTTAATGCGGTTTCTGTGCTATGTGCACGAACTTTCGCTACATCGAGAGAAGCTTTTGCAATGTTCTCTATGGTTGGTTGGGGACGTGCTGCATCGATTGAACGAGCCGCTTGTTTGAGTAGGACTTCACTGGCACGCACATCGGCAACCACGCGTCCTAGTTCAAACTGTGTTAAAGGGTCATCAGTTGCCTGTTCAACAGCAGAGTCAATCCATGGCCGAGCCTGACGCACACGAACCAGTGTTTCCTCAAAAGCAGCACGCGCGATACCCGTTTCAATTGCAGCATGCATAATTTGCGCAAAAGGCCCAACCAGAGTCGGTCTAGAAAAAGCGGTATCGAAAAGAACAATATCTTCTGCATCTACAGCAACATGATTGAATTTGACTGTACCGCTGCCTGTGGTGCGTTGACCAAAACCAGACCAATCATCTATCAGTTCGAGTCCTTGGCTACTCCGTGGGATAAAGACAAGAAACTCTTTGTCATCGGCATCTTTGACTAAAGTGGGGATGCGGTCTGCAAACAGACTGCCTGTGCAATAAAACTTTTCACCATTGACCACATAGCCTTGTTCAGTTTGGCTGAGTGCAGTTTGTTTTTGTGTTGCGTTTTTAGTTTTAAACTCTGCCAAGGCATTACCAAAACGTGCACCTTTTAGCACTTCTGCATAGAGTTTACGCTTTTGTTGTTCAGTGCCGTTGTTACGTAAAACCTCTAAGGCATAGAAATGGTTCTGGGGAATTTGTCCAATCGAACCATCTACGCCACTCATTAGTGCGATAATTTGCGCGACCGTATAGCTTGAAACATCTGCACCTCCGAATTCCTTCGGTACAGTAATCGCCCAGAGCCCAGATTGGCTATAGGCTTCGATTTCCTCAAAAGGCAAAATACGTTCAGCATCACGTTGGATAGCCTGATGTTTAAACTGCTCAGCCAAATTTTTGGCAATCTCTAAGGCTTCGGCATCGCTTTGAATAATATGTGCATATGCCGCGTTTTGGGATTGAAGTGGAAGAATAGGTTGAAATGAAGTCATGATGTTCTCCTTAAATCCAAGCGTGGCGAGCAGGGAAAGTGTTGTTCAAATAGTAGTTACCCAGTGCATGCAGCTTCCAGCGGATCGGGTCGTGTAAGGTATGCACACGTGCATTGCGCCAATGTTGATCTAAATTATGTTGGCTTAGGCTCGAACGACTGCCGCCAAGCTCTAGGAGTTTTTCAGAAATTTGTAGTGCAGCATCATTGGCATAGACCTTAGCTTCGGCGACTAGAATGGAGGCTTTAGCTGCTTGTTCGGCACTGACAACGCTCAGTTGGTCGAGCTCAACTAAATATTCAGCAGCTTTATCGAGCAGTAGGATAGCGGCATCTAACAGGACTGCGGATTTGCCGACTTCTTGTAAGGTGTAATGTTCAAAACTGGCTTTCTCAACCTGCGCATCGACAATTGGTCGGGCTTTTTTCACTGCTGACAAAGTGTCTTCAAATGCGGCTTCTGCAATACCGACATCAATTGCAACTTGCATTAACTGCGAGAAAGCACCGCGATAATTGATATCTTCAGCCAGTTTCCGCTCATCAAAGATAAGTAGTGGATCGACTTCAACCCGTTGTAATTTTACTGTGCCGCTTGAAGTTGTACGCTGACCAAAACCGTTCCAGTTATCGATGACTTCAATGCCTTGTGCTGTGGCATCAACAAGCGTCAGTACCACATATCCTTCAGGGTGGATGGCTTTAATGGCTAACCAATGAGCAAAGCTACTGCCTGTAGAGTAGAACTTTTCACCATCGACATAGTAACGACCATTTTCAATACTTAATGTCGTACTCAGGGTTTTAGTGTCTTTGGTATTTCGTTCGGGGCCGCCATTGGCAAGGCGTTTGCCGTTTAATATTTCATTAAAAATAAACTGTTTTTGTTGTTCGCTACCTAAAATATCAATCATGTTGAGTAGCGCAATTTGGTTTTGTGGAATTTGACCGACACTTGAGTCGGCTTTATTAATAATGCGAAAAACCTGAGCTAAAGTTTTATTGGAAACAAATGCGCCTCCAAAAGCTTGAGGAATACGAATACCGCCTAAGCCTTTTTTGCTGAATAATTCGATTTCAGCAAATGGAAGCTGACGGTTCTGATCACGTTGATCTCGACCTTCTAAGGCAAAGTCAGCGACATGATAGGCTGCATTAATCGCATCCTGATCATTTTGTATCACGTGAATATTTTTAGAGAGTGTATGAGACAGAAAAGCACCTTTACTTAATGCCTATACGCTACTTGGGATTGCTTGAATGATTAAATGAAGGATTTTGAATTACTTAGCAGCTAAAAAGTTAAAAATAAAATATGCTAAGTTTAATCATTTAGATGATATGTTAAGAATTTGAAAAATAAGGAATAACTAATTTAACGAAGGGGTGAATAGTATGATTAAAGCCTTGCTTATCAAGATTTGAGATATTGTAGAGAAAAAAACGTATAAATTTGATAAAGGCTGTTGAACATTTGCTAGGCAGTTTTGAGTAAAAAGTACATTGTAAATCCTAATTACAGTGACTAAAGTATCCAACTGAAATAGATGGCTTTTCTGAAAAGCCAAAATAGAAAAATAAATGGGGAGCATTTATGAGAACTTTATACCAGTTTCCTTTATCTCATTTTTGTGAGAAAGCTCGCTGGTTGCTCGATCATAAAGAGCTAGATTTTGTTGCACAAAATGTGGTGCCTGGGGTTCACCGGGCTTTTGCACAGTTAAAGACAGGGCAAAATAAACTGCCTATTTTGCGTGATCAGGACAAATGGGTCGCTGATACTACCGAGATTGCGCTATATCTTGATGAGCGTTATCCAGAACATCGACTGTTACGTAATGAAGCACAGCTTCGTAAAGAGGCTTTAGATATTAATGCGTTAGCCAATGATTTGGGATTGCATGTGCGTCGTTGGGGGTTGGCCCATGCATTGTCCGATAACGATCAATCGCTACAGATTATGTTGGGTGAAAAGGGGTATTTACGTAAATTTGAAAAATACACCAAACCTTTAATGAAAACGTTGATGTCGAAAGGCTATGAGTTGAGTGCAGAAAAAATAGAGCATTCCAAAGCCGAAATGCAGCGGTTAATTGAAGTATTGAATGAGAAGTTAATTGCTAATCATGGACGCTACTTTGTCGGGGATCGTTTAGGTTTGGCGGATATTGCTGTGTGTTCGATGTTGGCGCCTGTACTGGAGATTAAAGGGACACCATGGGAAAAAGACCATGAGGAAAGTCTATCTGAAGAGTTTAGTGCTTATAAAACCTATTTAACCAATTTACCCTTGGGGCAGTATGTTTTAAGAGTCTATCAAACCGAGCGCAATGCTCGAGTCGACTGGCGTGGCATTTAGGATCAGCTGTAGTCAAATAGGCAAAGGCGGACGTTATACATCAAGCCTTTGTCTGCTATTTAAAGAAAATGATGTGGGGTGTTGAATAGAAAGTTTCTCAGTCTATTTGTAATTTTTATAAAAAATTATAGCAATTTTTTATTTAAATGATTGATATATTTTTATGAATTTGAAAATAAATGAAAAAAATATGCAAATAATCTTTATCTTTCATTTGAAATGCTTAATATAAAATAAACACCTATAAACATAAGTTGTCATGAGAGTTAAATAATGGAATTAGATCGTTTTGATAAGCAAATTTTAGAAATTTTAAGTAATGAAGATATCAATCTAAACGAATTATCAGAGCGTATTAATCTATCGGTCAGTTCAGTACATCGTCGTATTAAGCACCTCATTGATAACGACATTATGACCAAAGTTAAGCGTGATATTAACTATCAAAAGCTCGGTTTTAGTCTACATGTTTTACTCCAAGTATCTTTGAGCAAGCACGATACCGACACTTTTTCCAAGTTTTTAGAAGAGCTAGAAAATATTCCTGAAGTGACCAATGCCTTTTTAGTGACAGGGCAGTCGGCAGACTTTATCGTTGAAGTTGTGGCAAGAGATATGGAAAACTATAGTGATATTTTACTCAAACGCATTGGTAAAATCGAACATGTGGTGGCACTGCACTCAAGCTTTGTGATTAAAGAATATAACGTTTTTAACTGTAGTGGTTTGTTGAGCAAAGTCTAAGTCACGCTGAACTTGTATGAGTCTAATGAGTATTAGGCTTCCTACTTTCAAAAGTTTGCATATTATCAGCGACAATAAGAGTACATCAGCTGTGTATGTTAGAGGTGCTACAGCAGGATGATGTTACTATTCAATTGGTCGTGAAAAACGCTCGGTGGCAAAGTTTTTTGATCTTTCGTGATCGTTTGTTGGAAAATCAAAAATTAGTGACGGCGTATAACCAATTAAAACAAGACAGCCAGCATTTAAGCATGGATAAATATCGTTGCAAAAAAGCAAAATTTATTGAAAGTGTATTCAATCAGCCATAAAAAATGCGCTCTCAAAGTTATGTTTGAGAACGCATTTTTATAAAGCTGTAGATTAGGCGTCTAATTCTGCCAATACCGCGTCAGAGAATTCAACGTTGGTATATACGTTTTGTACATCATCTAAATCTTCAAGCATATCAATCATTTTCATAATCTTTTTGGCTTGATCGATATCGGTGATTTCGGCTTTAGTTGAAGGGCTCATGACCACTTCAGCATTGTCCGATTTTAAACCTGCAGCAGTCAAAGCATCTTGCACATCACCAAAAGATTCAGGTGTAGTAATGACTAAGATTTCATCTTCATCGACTTCGATATCTTCAGCACCTGCTTCAAGTGCCACGTCCATGATTTGATCTTCTAAAGATACATCTTCAAAAGTGATCTCACCACGTTTTGTGAACAAGAAAGCAACTGAACCGTTTGTGCCTAAGTTACCATCTGTTTTTGAGAAACAGTGACGGACATCCGGTACAGTACGGTTTAAGTTGTCAGTCATGGTTTCTACAATAACTGCAACACCACCAACACCATAACCTTCGTAAGTAATTTCTTTTAAATCATCGTTATCTTCGCCACCAGCACCACGTTGGATTGCACGGTTGATGACGTCACGTGTCATATTTACAGAAAGCGCTTTTTCTACAACTGCACGAAGACGTGGGTTGCTTGCAGCATCACCACCGCCAAGCTTTGCAGCAGTTGTTAATTCACGAATAAATTTGGTAAAAAGTTTACCACGGCTAGCATCTTGTTTTGCTTTACGATGCTTAATATTGGCCCACTTGGAATGACCCGCCATGCGAAATATGCTCCTTGTAGATTGGCTTTGTGCCTATCAAATTGTGCAAATTCTACCATAAGCACTTTTTTATGCGAAAGTAGGTGTTTTTCTGAAAATCGCCTGAACAAACAAAAAAAGAATTAAAATTGTTTGAAATAAATACAGTTATTTCAAATTTACCTTATAAAGAAAGTTCACTTTAAAAATTAACTGTTGGGAAATACCCACAGAGACCTAAAAGAATAACGTCTTCAGATTCTTTTAGGTTAATTAAACGATCTTATTGTGCAGCAGTTTTAGGTTCTGGAATCTCAATATCTAAACCAACATGCTCTTTATAAAGTGCTTTAATAAGCGCTAAGTCATGATCTAGATCTGTTGGGTAGATTTTTCCAAAAATACCGCCTTGCTTAGTTTTTGAATTCGCGTACATCAGTACAATAGGCACATTTGCTGCTTTAGCAATATGCCAAAACCCAGTACGAATAGGTTTGCGTACTTCACCTGTTTTGGCACGTGTTGCTTCTGGTGCAATCACTAAATTGAATTTTTTATTTTGGGTAAAGTGCTCAACCATTTGAGACACAATGTCTTTATTTGACTTGCGATCGACCGCGATGCCACCAATGGCTTCGAGTATGGGCTTCATTGGCCCTTTAAATAATTCTTTTTTAATCAGAGTATGGATTTTCATATCGTAGATTTGAAAAATCGCCAGTGACAAGACAGCATCCAACATAGAAGTATGTTCAAAACCAATAATGACTTGCTTATCTTCCAAAACGTTTGGTTGTACATGATATTTCCAGCCTGCGAGTTTAAACACAGACTCACCAATGAATTTTTTTAACATGAGCATAAAAATACAAGTGTTTTTTAAAGAGGGTAATGTCTGCTTGTTTACGCTTTGAGTCAAGTCCTACTTGATTGCACTTGCTACTTTTATGAATCGTTTTGAATCCTCATCAGTTGAACAAGGAGAGGGCAAGAATTGAATACTAAGATGTTTTAAATCTAATCAAATAGAAAATAAATATGCTGAAAATGAAAATACCACTATTCATAATCTAAATGACAGATTAGACTTTGGTCTAAGATTAAAGTGTGCATTTTCACACTTTAACTTTGGTTTAACAAAGCTCAGGATTGTTAAAATGGCTTATCTTTCGACTTTTTTATGGGCATTTGTCCTTTTCGGTTTGGTTGTTCTGTGGTCGGTTGTTGAATTTTTCATTGAGTTTCGTAAGAAAAAGGAAATCAGTATTTAGTGGTAATAATGGGCTTTGTTGCACAAAGATTTCATAACTATATGATTTTAAAAGTTTTGATTATTTTTTGATCCAAAATTAAATTTATTTAAATCAGATGCTTACATATTTATGCAACAAAGCCGTAATAATGTATAAATGCACTGATTTTTGATGCTAGCTATAAATAGCTTGATTGACTTAAAAATTTAATTTTCAATCATCTATAATCGTTAATAGCTCTTATTCTAAATGAGATACTTTGTTAGAGCATCATGTTTGGATGCTTAAAATTTATACTTACTAGTCATATATAGCGTGTTGGATGTTATGTTCACAGTTATTCAATGCTTAACTTAGCCATATTTTTGTGAGTAGTGAGGCTAAGTGATTACAGTATAGGTTTCTGTAGGAGGGTATAGAAACAATGGGGCACGATCAGTCATGATGGCTTGACTCATATCATTTGAATCTATAGCTGCAAGTTTAGGCAAAGAATTTGTTACAGTTATCATAGAAAATGCCTGAAAATAAGATTTGACAGGAAAATCTAAAGCAAAGATAAATTAGGTCGTGATTCTGAGAATGATGAAGATTAGAAAGGATTGCTTAAATGAAAATTTCGAATCTTTTTTTAAATAAGCAGAAACGACTAATACTTGAATTCAAAATGTTTATATAAAAATAGCCAATAAAAAACCACCTAGGATTAATGCACCTAAGTGGTTGTTTTATATGGTGGGCCCACACAGACTTGAACTGTGGACCAACGGATTATGAGTCCGCTGCTCTAACCAACTGAGCTATAGGCCCTAATATCTTGAATTTGTTATATATCAACAAGTTCAAGCGAAATGAATACTAGCGAAGATTTTTTAAAAAAACAAGCTTTTTCATACTTGGTTGTACAGTATCCCAACAATTAGAAGATTTGAATATTAATACGTAAGTAATTTAGAAAATGATGAGTTTTCAATGTTGTTGAATTAATTTATGCATCTAGCAAGTGGTGCTACTAAATTGTTTCGGTCAATACATCAAGTGGAACTAAGTATAGACATTCCTAATTCTGTGCAAATGCAGATTATATAGGCTCTGACCCGCAATAACTAGCAATAGAAAGGATATAGGGGGCTTTGGCCAAAATCTAATGCCCTCAGACAAAAGGCTCTACTTTCATAATTTTAGACCTTATTTTTTATCGGGTGAGAAGTACAGGGTCTTCAATGTTATAACCTGTTTCAAAAGGAATCCCGAGATATTGAACTGTCACCAGTGCTTTTTGTTGATGAGGAACTTTATAAGTTTGTGAAATGCGCAGCCCATTTTTATAGTCCACTGCTTTGTGTACGGGACTTTTCAAATTGCTGTATTTCACTTGATATTGATAGCTAAATTTCAGGATGGAGAGTTTAGGATCATACCAAGAAGGTTCTTTTGAAGCCTTTTTACTGATGACTTGAATTTTAACCTGCTTTGGCGGAATCGGCGTTAAAGCTTTGAGTCGTTTTTTTATTTTTGCAATGTCACGGTCAAACTTCTGACTGTCTTGATCATAGTCAATTTTTTGAGTTTTTGGATTGATATATAAAGATTTCACTTCAATCAGTTTGGAGGGGGTTTTGCTGTTGAGTTGATAATAATACAATTGTGGCAAACGACCCCGACCATCTAAGTAATGTCGCATCACATATATTTTTTGATCAGCTTGGTCGAGTCCTAAAACTTCAATATTTTGTGGTCCCCCTACAGTTGCAAAACTGTGGCTTGAAAAAAGTAAGGTGCTGAAAAGTAAAGGAGGGATTATTTTCATCATCATGAGGCGCTTCACATTTTTATTGATTATGGTTCAGTTTAAAGGCTCTAAATGTAGAAAAATCAAATTTAGTGTAAAGATTTAAGTATTTTGAACACGTTGAATGACCATTTGAGCTACGTTTTTCGTAAGTTGATCAAGTCGCTCGAGCGCACTGCCCAGTAGTAAATAATGGTAAGTGCTTAAAGTGTTTTGATAATGAATGGCAATGTAAAAGGTGCCTTCAGGTTTCTCAGGCGTCGCACTTCCACCAGGTTTGAGTAGCCCCGTACACGAGACATTAATATCGGCATGACGAAATAGTCGATGACCCTGAAGCGCCATAGCCTCAGTGACTTCACTCGACTCCGCTGTAAATTGTTGAATAAGTGCAGGATCAATCTTTAAAATTTCATATTTGATACTGGGGTCATAACTGACCAGTCCACCGAGTAAAATGTCTGCTCCGCTATGTTTATAAATCGAAAACTGACTGGATAGATAACCTGAACTGGCACTTTCGATAAAGGCAATGGTCAATTTTTTCTGTTCTAGGAGGTTGCAGCATTGCTTGAGTACTTGCACGGCTTTCAACCTCCCGATGTTCATTATTTTGATTTGATTGGTAGATTAGTCATAAACACGGTACACACCGACAAAACGATTACATGCTTTACTTTCACTTTTTACAGAAAGAATGGCTTTTTGAAAGTTGAACTGGTAGTGGCAGTTGTTTTCATTATCGGTAATGTTTTGCTTTTGATCGGGTGTAGTGTAGGCCAAAAATGAAATGGTCTGGGTTTCTATGCGGTTATTGGGGCTACGATATGCAATACCTTCGATCTTAATTTTATCTTTGGATAGCTGATGAACTTGTAGGTGCACAGGTTGCTTGGCAATGACCCCATGTTCAAATTTTAAATAGTGTTGCGTCAAACTTTGATTTAACGATGTATAGAAGTTGAGATCATCAATTCTAAAATCCATCTGCTGCTGATAGCAAGCTAAGGATTTACATTGCTGTAGGCGGTTTAACCATAGCTGATGGGTATCGACCAATAAACGCTGCGGCGCATCACTGATTAAAAAAGCAGTCATGGATTGCGTGTCTAATTTTTGTCGAATATCTTTGAATTGATCGCTACAGATCTTTTTAAGGCTAGATGAAGTCGGATCATCACAGTCAATGACTTGAGCATAACTAAAGCTGGTACAAAGACAACTTAGACACACTAAAATACTAAATTTTTTCATAAGTTTTATGTCGGTTTTCAACAGCATGATCGCTTATACTTTCACTATGTTGCGCTGCTTGTAACTATAGCGAAAGAGAAAGCGTGAATACAAGATTTCAATCATTTATTTCTTAAAGGAAACTGAGCATGGTTGCACATATTCGAATTGGACAGGGACTTGATGTACATGCTTTTGAAGAGGGTGAATTTGTCACACTGGCAGGTATTCAAATTCCACATACACACGGCTTAAAAGCACATTCAGATGGTGATGTGGTTTTGCATGCTTTAACAGATGCATTATTGGGTGCGTTGGCTTTAGGGGATATTGGTCAGCATTTTCCTGATACCGATCCTCGCTTTAAAGGAGCAGACAGTCGAGTATTACTCAAACATGTCTATCAGCTCATTCTAGATCGTGGTTATCAGTTAAATAATGCAGACATTACTGTGGCATGCGAACGACCGAAGTTGGCACCGCATAATTTAGCGATGCGCCAAAGCATTGCAGACGTTCTTGATGTTGAAATCACGCAGATTAGCATCAAAGCAACGACCACGGAAAAACTGGGCTTTACGGGTCGTCAGGAAGGTATTTTATCTACAGCTACAGTGCTGATTTCTCACGCAAAATGATCAGGATTGATCATAGCTAGCTTTAATTCTTGTGTTGCTTTACGACCTTGAAGTTGTAAGGCAACAGCATGCGCCAAACCTGTCCATGTGTCATTCGGTTCCCAAATTTGATGCATGGCTTCATGTGAGGTTGGCATATCGATATTCATATAATATTGACGATATAAATACATCAAACTACTGACTCGATAATTTTCTGAACAATGGACCCAAATGGTTTGTTCTTGCACCAAATGATCAATCATATCTAAGACCAATAAACATTGATCATCAGACGGTGTATCCCATGAAATAGGAACATGTATATAGTTCAAACCGAGCTCTAAACAGATTTGATCTTCATTGGCTAAATAGTTATTGCTATTACTGAGCGCAAGATTGATGACCGTGTTTACGCCATACTCTTTAATTTGCTGTAATTGCTCAGCAGTCGGTTGTCCAGAAGTAAACAAATGCTCGTGGATAAATTGAAAGTTAAGTGTTTGGCTTAAGTGTGTTTCAATAGCGTTCATAATTATTTCTTAATCTTAGAATGAAAAACGCCATCCGAAGATGGCGTTTTAAAAACTTAACGGTTCGGTAAAACGTCTTTGAGTGCTTCGTGCATCTCTAGTAATACCTTTTCTGTGGTATCCCAGTCAATACAACCATCGGTTACTGACTTGCCGTATTCAAGATCGCATAGGTTTTCAGGAATTTCCTGACGACCACCTTTAAGGTGACTTTCAACCATAATGCCGATAATAGATTTATTTCCATCAATAATTTGTTCGGTAATATTTTTCAGAACAAGCGGTTGAAGGAACGGGTCTTTGTTCGAGTTTGCATGACTAGTGTCAATCATGATTTTGGTGCTGACTTTCGCTTTAGCCAATGCTGCTTCTGCTTCTGCTACAGAACCAGCATCGTAGTTTGGCTTGCCATTACCACCACGAAGTACCACGTGTGCATACGGGTTACCTGAAGTACGAATCACAGAGACTTGACCTTGGTTGTTTAGACCTAAGAAGTGGTGACCATGTTTAACCGACTGCATTGCATTGGTTGCAACAGTTAAACCACCGTCTGTGCCATTTTTGAAACCTACAGGTGAAGAAAGACCAGAAGACATTTCACGGTGCGTTTGGCTTTCAGTGGTACGTGCACCAATTGCTGACCATGAGATTAAGTCTTGGTAGTACTGTGGTGAGTTTGGATCGAGTGCTTCAGTCGCACATGGCAAGCCTTTCTCATTTAACTCAACCAAAAGCTTACGACCAATGCGTAAACCTTTTTCAATGTTGAATGAGTCATTCATGTCTGGGTCATTGATCAGACCTTTCCAACCCACTGTGGTACGTGGTTTTTCGAAATAAACACGCATTACGACATAGATTGAGTCTTTAATCTTATCGCTTAAAACTTTTAAACGGTCTGCGTATTCGTGAGCAGCGACAGGATCATGAATTGAACATGGGCCAATCACCACAAAAATGCGTTTGTCTTTACCATCTAAAATATTGCGAATTGTTTCACGACCGTGAAGTACAGTTTGATATGCAGACTCAGTGAGAGGCAATTCAGTTTTTAATTCCGCTGGGGTAACTAGCGGATGAATGCTTTGTAAATTCACGTCATCGATGTCGTTTTGGGTAATAGAGTTTGACTGTAGAGTATTCATTGCCGTCACTGGTTCGATCGTATTAAGTTGCTTTATAAGCTGAATATAACACGGTTTAGCTGATAAAAGGTTATAAAAAAGTCGAATGAATCTTTGAAAAAAAAGTGATGAATCTTAGGTTTATTTTAAATCAGAATGCCTACACTGAGGCATTCTTAACTGTTGAAATTTGAATGACTTGAGCGGTTTCAGCTGGCTTCACTGGTTTGACTTTGATCGGATTCAACATGAAGTTGACACCCAGCGCAAACAGAGTAATACCCAACACTTTACGGATGATTTTTTCAGGAAGGCGTGAACTAATCAGTGTTCCAATAATAATTGCTGGAATTGAACCGACCAATAACCACATAAGGAGGTGGAAGTCCACGTTGCCTGAAGTCATGTGACCCATACCTGCAACGAAAGTAAGTAGTACCGCATGCACAACGTCAGAACCAATAATACGAATCATTGGTAGGTTGGGGAACATAATGACCAAAGCCATGATTCCAAAAGCACCAGCACCGACTGATGATAGTGTCACGAAGACCCCAAGAATTACACCCATCATCACAATGTACTTACGTTTATTGCTGGTTTGAAGTTGAACTTTTTCTAAGTCTTCGGTCATGTCTGGGAGTTCATCTTTACGTAATTTGTTGAAAAATTTTTCAATTTGATTACGGAAGACAATTGATAAACCTGTAATGGTCAACATGAAGCCTAAAACTATGGTGAGCACGGCTTTGTAGTGGGTAGACTGGCTCAAATAGTTGTCGAGTACCCAGTGCGTTGCAAAGGAAGCAGGAATACTACCAATTGCAAGCCAAAGCACAATTGGCCACACAATATTTAGTTTTTTTGCATGTACAAATGAACCACAGAATTTTGAAATTGCGGCATAGAGCAAGTCTGTACCAATGGCAATGTGAGGTTCAATTCTGAAAAGGCTAATGAGGATCGGTGTCATTAATGAACCACCACCCACACCAGTAATTCCCACACAAAAACCGACTAAAACACCTGCGAGAATAAATTCGAGTGGACCAAACATTGTTATATGCCAAAATATCAAAAAACGTGCATATCTTATGACGTTTTCATATAAGTCGTTGTCTTGATTGTTGATTTACTTATTCTAAAAAGAGATATAGGAGTTATTGTTTGAGCTGTATCCGTGCTTTTATTTTTAAGCCTACAATTGTCAGTAACCACAATAGATTAAGACCTATGAGTGTTCGTAGAACATAAAGAGGGGCTAGCTGATGCTTTTTCCATTGCTCAAAATTCGCTGTGGTCGAGCTATAGGTCATATCTAAGTGCTGCTGACGTGGATTAGCTAATGTGATCTGATGAATAAATGTCTCCTTTTTGGTGTTTTTTAGATTCCAAAAAATACGCTCTAAATAGTAAACCTCGACCTGCTTTGCCGTAAATTGGTGACGATGTGATGACTGGTCACATAGTGTTTGAACAGGTTCTCCCATCAATGCGCAGTTTGCGATCCATAAATGATGCTGTTGTTTAAATTTCAACGCGCTGATTCGTCCTTTACCGACTTCAACGGTGATTTCATCAAAGGTTTTGCTCTGAGTCTGAGTGGGGATCCAGCTACTGGGGAAACAAATAAATACAAGCAAATTGAAAATGAGGGAAATAAAAAGTGTCCAGCCAAAATGATGCTTCGACCAACTGCAGAGCTGTTGAAAGGGTGTGATGATTTCTTGTTGTAACCAATCTAATGTTGAACGCAATGTTTGCCCTGAGAAAAGAGGTGTAAAAGTTCTATTATTGAGCGCGTTATAATTAAAAACTCACGATGCTTCAACTTAAATGATTTTGATTAGGCTCTAAAATTCTGTTGCAATGGCTCTGGTTCATATATTTACATACACCTTTATATTTGGCTCATGAACCAAATATAAAGGCATGTGAGTTGAAGTGTAAGTGATTATTTAGATTTAGTTTTTTTTGGTTTTAAGTCATTGATGCTTAAAATCAGTATAAAAAGTATCGGGGTTGCAAATACAAATAAACTGACACTACCCACACCGCGGCCTGTGAATTGAATCAATAAAATTAATGTCGCGGTCAGTACACCAAAAGCCAGATATCGGCAGATTTGATAATGTTCTGCACACTTAGCCCAACGTGACTTTTGAGTTTTAGGGCGCTGCTTATCGCTCACTAGAAATAACACATAGCACGCGAAACTGATGAGAAGTCCTGCAATCAGGTAGATCATGAATTGGGCTCCTGAACTGTAGGGTTGGCATATTTTTTCTGAATTTTTTGTACTGCTTTTTGTTGAATGGGCTGGATTTTTTGATGTAAGAAAAAAGCCAATATCGCAAGGATGATGATCATAAGATCAACTCGCAAAAATAACCAATATTCATGTAAGTCATGTACATATTGGTGGCTGATTAAATAATAAAGGTTGAAAATAGGCAAAGATACAGCCAGTAAAATGAAGGCCTTCAGTTGAGTTTTCCAAAGGTGTTGCTGTGGAGTGAGCAATCCAATGGCTAAACTGAGTAACCAAGTGCCGAAAAATACGTAAATTTCGTAGTTGCGTTGACCAGCTTCTAACTGAAGTAAACGGTTTGCACAAAGATAACTGAGCATAGCAATCGGTAAGCCAATGATGGCAGCCGTATTTAGGCGGTTAACTACATAATGTCCAAAGTGCAAACTTTGTTTCTTATTTTGTAGCTGACGTTTTAAGCTCCAGAGTAAAAGCCCAGACGCAATCATGGCACAGCCTAAAAGCCCTGAGAAAAATAACGTAAAGCGTAATAGAGGCTGCGCAAAGTGTGCCATATGTAAACCATAGACTCCATTATTGAGCGTGGCGATTGCACTATTATTTCGAGTGTCTCCGAGCAGGGCACCAGATTCGCCGTTAAAGCTGAGTTGGGCTTGGTTTCGCGTGATGCTTCGGTCAGTTGACTCAACCAAGTTCACTTGAGCGATATTGGTATTGGGGTGTTTGACCGTAATATTGCCAATTTCTGTTTTACCCCAACGCTGCTCAGATTGTTGTATGAAGTATTCAATTGGTCGCATCGTAGCAGGTGTCGGTTTAGCCTCAGAGCTGATGCTAATATTTCTAATTTCATCAAAATATTGGAACGGTTGCTCTGGGTAAAGTTTCTTCATGCCATTGGGAAGAATGAGATAAAAGAAAATGGCTAAACCAGTGAATGTAATGGTCAGAAAAAAGGGTAAAGCAATGACAGAGGTAACATTGTGAAAGTCTAGATACGAGCGTTGACCCTTGAAGGCTCTAAGGATAAAGAATTCGGTGAATATCTTTTTGTGTGTGATGACGCCTGAAATGAGGATGATCAACATTAAGAAGGCCGCAATAGTGACTAAAAGCCTACCGATAAAATAGGGCACACCATACAGCTGATAGTGAAAGCCATAGAAAAACTCACCGCCTTGAGTTGCAGATAAGGTGACTTCTTTACCTGTGTTCGCATCCAAAGTCTTATTTTCGTAGCCACCATCGGCCTTTTGCCAGTAGATTTTATTAACAGGTGAACTCGGACTAGCTACGCCGATATACCAACTTTGCGCATCTGTGGCATTTTTTTGTAAATATTGATATGCCGAGTTCATCGCAGTGTCTTGTTTGACCTGCATGGTGGCAAATTGAGGTTGCATCCACAAATTTATTTCATGACGGTAATAGGTCGCAGCACCTGTTAAAAAAATGGCAAATAATAACCATCCCAGTGTTAGTCCAAGCCAAGAGTGTAGCCATGCCATTGATTGGCGAACAGATTTTTGCATGGTTTAACCTACGAACTTCAGCAATAGAAAAAAGCAAAGGGAAAGCGAAATGGTTGAAGCGCTTAACTTTTTCAGGGATTGAACACAAAAGCTCAAAATGACAAAAATGATAAAGAAAATAAGAGATAGAAAAGCCGCCAAATAAATGGATTCTGCTTTAGCTAATTGAGGGTAAAAACTGAGTGTAAGCAGTTCTGATAACATGAATGTACATATATAGCCTAAGCCAAATGCGATCAAAAACCGGAACATAACGGTTATAGGGTATTTAAGCTGACTTAGGGGCATAAAGATCACATGAATGAAGTCATAAAGGGAGGCTTAACGTTACGTTGTACTCACTAAGCATTGAACCTAAATTTAATATTTAAGCAAAACATAATCATCTCTATTGTGCGTATAAGCAATCGACGTAGCCAAAATACTGGTATTAGGCAGCGTAAGTTGAGCAACAGAGTATATATGAATTAACGATAATGATTCTCAATAATTTTATGTTCTAATAGGCATCTTATGCAATATTTAAATGATCGAAAATTGAAATTAACCCGACTTTTTTCGTGTTCTTTAGATGTATCAAATAAGTCATTCATTTTTTATCTGCAGCATAAATAGAAAGAGCCGATCAATACCCATCCCAAAAGACGCTATGTTATGATGCATGGGTTGAAAAATAAGGAATAATGCTTTGCAAAATCGGAAACTTAAAATTGGAATCGTAGTGGGTGAAGTATCGGGTGATACTTTAGGTGCTAAACTTATTCGCAGTTTTCGTGAGCAAGGAATTGATGCAGAATTTGAGGGTATTGGTGGCCCGCAAATGATTGCAGAGGGTTTCAAGAGCTTTTATCCGATGGATATTTTGTCTGTTATGGGGTTGGTTGAGGTTCTTAAAGACATTAAAAAGCTTTTTGCTGTACGTGATGGACTGGTAGAGAAGTGGACAGCCCATCCTGTCGATGTGTTTATTGGGATTGATGCACCAGACTTTAATCTGCGTCTTTCAAAAAGTTTAAAACAAAAACAACTGCCAATAAAAACCGTGCAGTATGTTAGTCCTTCCGTTTGGGCATGGCGTCAGGGACGGGTTCATGGCATCAAAGCTTCTATTGATTTGGTACTGTGTTTATTTCCGTTTGAAAAAGCATTTTATAAAAAATGGAATGTTCCTGCTGCGTTTGTAGGACACCCCTTGGCCAGCCAATTGCCTTTGGAAAACCCAATTTTACAAGCCAAAGAAGAACTGGGTTTAGATCTGACCCAAAAGCATATTGCCTTATTGCCGGGAAGTCGACGTGGTGAAATTGAAAAGCTCGGTCCACTGGTTTTAGATGCTGCAAAATTGCTCTACGCCAAATATCCAAACTATCGCTTTGTGATACCAGCAATCAATGATGCACGTAAGCAACAAATCGAAGCTTTGCTTACTCAGTATCCAAAAGCACTGGTCGATCAAATTGACTTGCTTGAAAACTCAGGCACCGAGTCGAAGATTGGGCGTCAAGTTATGAACGCCGCTAATATTGTAGCTTTGGCTTCAGGTACAGCAACTTTAGAAGCTATGCTGTTACACCGACCAATGGTAACCTTCTATAAGTTGAACTGGCTCACCTATCATGTGGTGAAATTCTTGATCAAGATTCAATATTATTCATTGCCGAATATTATTGCAGGCAAGAAAGTGATACAAGAATTAATCCAAAAAGATGCAACGCCTGAGAAATTGGCGGCTGAAATTGAGAAATTAATGAATATAGAAACAGCACAGATTCAAGCCATGCAGCACATTACCATGCATAAACAGTTACTTGCAGGCAATAGTGAAAATCCTGTTGAGGCGATTTTAAGTATCTTAGATTAATTTTTTTTTAAACATAGTAATAGTACAGTGAGAAACAACCCAAACGTATTTGGGTTGTTTCTTTTTATTTTAAGGTTTTAGTCCAACAGCTTTGGCACGTGCAGCATGTAACTTTTTATAACTGTCGATTAAACGTAAGTGACGGTCTAAACCTTCAAGTTTCATACTGGTTTCGGTTAAACCATAGAAACGAATACGACCTTCAACTGTGCCTATTACCGCATCCATACGTTCATCACCGAACATACGGCGGAAGTTGGCTTCATATTCTTCCAGTTCCATGTCGTCATCCAACATCACTTCGAGTACGACATTCATGCATTGGTAGAACAGACCACGTTCAACGGTATTGGTGTTGTATTGTAAGAATGCTTCAACCAAGTCTTTCGCTTCCTCAAACTGCTCTAATGCAAGATAGATGAGTAGTTTAAGTTCAAGTAGAGTCAATTGACCCCATTCGGTATTGTCATCAAACTCAATTCCGATCAAAGTCTTGATTTCAGTATAGTCATCTAGCTCACATTCTTCTAAACGTTCAACCAGCGCTTCGAGTTGTTCGTTGTCTAAACGGTGTAAGTTGAGGATGTCTTCACGGTAAAGCAGTGCTTTGTTGGTGTTGTCCCAAACCAAGTCTTCAACCAAGTAAATTTCTGAGTAACCTGGTACCAAGATACGGCACGCCGTTGCACCCAAATGTTGGTAAATGGCCATATAGACTTCTTTGCCCATATTTTCCAAAATACCGAACAGCTCATCAGCTTCATCTGCATTTGAGTTTTTGCCTTGATTGGTAAAGTCCCACTCGACAAAGTCATAGTCCGATTTGGCACTAAAGAAACGCCATGACACCACACCACTTGAGTCAATGAAGTGTTCAACAAAGTTATTGGGTTCAGTGACCGCATTTGAGCTAAATGTTGGGCGAGGCAAGTCGTTCAGACCTTCAAAGCTACGACCTTGAAGTAGCTCAGTTAAGCTACGCTCAAGCGCAACTTCAAAGCTTGGATGTGCACCGAAAGAGGCGAATACACCACCTGTACGTGGGTTCATTAACGTCACACACATTACAGGGTATTGACCGCCTAGAGAAGCATCTTTCACCAGTACAGGGAAACCTTGCTCTTCTAAACCTTGGATGCCCGCTAAAATACTTGGGTATTTCGCTAAAATCTCTTGTGGTACATCTGGCAGGGTCAGTTCACCTTCCAAAATTTCACGTTTTACGGCACGCTCAAAAATTTCAGATAAACACTGTACTTGTGCTTCAGCTAAGGTGTTTCCTGCACTCATGCCGTTACTAAGGTATAAGTTTTCAATCAAGTTTGATGGGAAGTAAACCACTTCCGCATCAGACTGGCGAACAAAAGGTAAAGCGCAAATACCACGCTCAGTTTTCCCTGAGTTTGTGTCGTATAAATGCGTACCTAACAGTTCTTCTTCAGGGTCATAAATTTCAAGGGTGTACTCATCCAGTACACCTTCAGGCATTTCACCATTTGGACCTGGCATGAACCATTTTTCATCTGGATAATGCACAAACTCGGCATTGGCAATGTCTTCACCCCAGAACTGGTCGTTATAGAAGAAGTTACAGTTCAGACGTTCAATGAACTCACCCAGCGCAGAAGCTAAAGCACTTTCTTTGCTTGACCCTTTACCGTTGGTAAAACACATGGGCGACTGAGCATCACGAATATGTAAAGACCACACATTTGGTACAATGTTACGCCAAGAGGCAATCTCAATTTTCATGCCTAGACCAGCCAAAATACCTGACATATTGGCAATGGTTTCTTCTAAAGGTAGGTCTTTACCCGCAATGATGGTGCTGGTTTCAGAAGCAAGACTTGGAATAAGCAAGGCTTGAGCATCAGCATCAATGCTTTCCACTTCTTCTATAATAAAATCAGGACCTGTTTGAATTACTTTCTTAACCGTACAACGGTCGATAGAGCGCAAAATACCTTGGCGATCTTTTTCTGAAATGTCCGCTGGGAGCTCAACTTGAATTTTGAAAATTTGTTTATAGCGGTTTTCAGGGTCAACAATGTTGTTTTGAGACAAACGAATGTTGTCGGTTGGGATGTCACGTGCTAAACAATATACTTTGACAAAGTAAGCTGCGCAAAGCGCAGAAGATGCTAAAAAGTAGTCAAATGGACCGGGTGCAGAGCCATCACCTTTGTAGCGAATCGGTTGATCGGCAATGACTGTAAAATCATCGAACTTCGCTTCTTGGCGAAGATTATCGAGATAATTAACCTTGATTTCCATGCTGGCACCTAAATTTTCTTATATGTCAGCATGGACATACAAGAGATAAAATATTGAAAAATAAGCCGAATCACGGATGGAAATTGGACTTAAAAAAGTGTGGCTAGAGCGAAAAAGAACAAACAAGCAGTGGTTTGAAGCCATCTCTAGCAAGGATGCGGGATATTATAGTGTGATTTTCACAAGATGCTAATCTTTGTCTGCAAGTTCAAGGTATTTATCTTAGCGCAGAAAGACATAAGCTTAGAGAAGATTGCTATTAAACCATTAAGGACGGGCACTTTAAGTTGGGTTTGGATTATTTCTATATTGGCTTGGGCTCATTTGATACTGTCGTTTAAAGCTTTGGCTAAAAGCCGTTTCTGAGTTGTATCCGACCCGATGTGCAATTTGCTGAATGGTTCCTTGTCCATTACGCAGGTATTGGGCGGCTAAACGCAGACGGTGTTGTTGCAAATAAGCCAAAGGGCTAGTGCCTAAAATTTGGCTAAACAATGTGGCAAATTTAGACCGTGACATACAACACTGTTCTGCAAGGGACTCAACTGTCCAAGGCTGTGCAGGTTCCGCATGAATTTTTGCAAGAGCATTGGATAATTCAGGATGAGATAAAGCACTCAGCCAATTGTTCGAGTCTTGCAGCGCGTCAATATAATCACGTACACATTCAATTAATAAAATACTCACCAAATGATCCAAAATTTTGTCGCGACCTGGGCGTATACGTTGGACTTCTAGAGCGAGAAACTGCAGCCCAATTTGTAACCATTCAGGTACAGTGCTGAGATCTTGGTGTTGAAGGTGAATAAACGCGGGTAAGGCTTGTACCAAAGGACGTGCCATAATGGGGTCCATATGTGCATGTAAGGCCAAGATCACGGTTTTTTGTTGTGTCGCATCACTCCCAAAAGTGACTTCTTTGTGTTGATTTTGAGCAAATAAGTCAGAAATATCGAATACTTCTAACAGTTGGTCGGTAGTTGAGGAGCGACACTCATGGCTTGGCCCTGAAGGCAGTAAGATCAAGTCTCCGACTTCAGCAAGAATAATTTGTTTAGCATCTAAACAAATGGTGAATTGTCCTTGAAGTACCGCATAGGCCATCATGGTGGATTGTTCGGTATAGCGAAAAGCCCACTCACCATACGGTTTAAGGTAGAGGTATTCAGATTGGTTGAGGTGTATATCTTCAAAAATTTTACTTAAAGCATCCATACTTTACGGTTTCTAGTCTTTATTTCTTGGGCTTAATATTTGATTTAGGGTCAATTTAAGTCATTTCAGGCCAAGGACGATTACGCTGTTTTCTTGGACGTTAGCAACTGTTCTTTATGACCCATTTCTAGAAATATAAAGGCATAACAAGAAAATTGGAAGAATGGTAATGAATGCATCAGTGAAAATGACGAATGCTAGCGTGGTCGTCAAAAATGCAGCAGGGATCGATAAAAAGCGTTTTGGCTGGTTATTGAGTCCTGGACTTCCTGTGATTGGCATGGGCATTTTAGCGGGCTATCATTTTGGTCCGAAACCCACTAAGAAAATCTTCGCTTTGGGTGGGCCGCTGTTACTGCATGTCATTATTCCTGCGGTAGATGGTCTGGTCGGTGCAGATGAAAATAATCCTTCGGATGATGAAATTAAGGTCTTGGTAAATGACCCGTACTATGACCGTATTGTGAAATTGTTCATTCCGCTACAAATGGCAGCTAATTTGTTTGCAGGTTATGTGGTGACTCGCCAAAATGTATCGATGCTCGACCAAATATTATTGGGTGTTTCCATGGGGGCAATTAATGGAGTAGCAGTGAATACAGCACATGAGCTGTGTCACCGTCCTAAAAAATCAGATCATTATTGGTCACACATGACTTTAGCGCCGTTGGTCTACAACCATTTCCGCATTGAGCACCCTTATGGGCATCATAAACGTGCTGCAACGCCAGAAGATCCTGCTTCATCGAAAATGGGGGAGACTTTTTATGAGTTTTGGCCACGCACCGTTTTCGGTGGGCTGAAGTCGGCTGTTGAAATTGAACATAAGCGCCTAAAACGAAAAGGACTGTCTTTCTTCTCCAAAGAAAATGAACTATTTCATGGATGGGCGATGAGTGCTGGTTTTCATGCAAGCATGTTGAAGTTGTTTGGTAAAAAAGTGACGCCATATCTAGTGACACAAGCATTTTATGGCGTGAGTCTGTTTGAAATTATTAATTATATCGAACACTATGGTTTAAAGCGTAACCAAAAAGAAGATGGCAGCCATGCGCGAACCATGCCAGAACACAGCTGGAATAATAACAACATTGTGACTAACTTATTCTTATACCAGTTACAACGCCATTCAGATCATCATGCCTATCCAACCCGCCCATTTCAGGCCTTAAGACATTTTGATGAAGCCCCTGAGCTACCGAGTGGTTATGCCACGATGTTAATTCCAGCGTTAATTCCAAAGCTGTGGTTTAAAATGATGGATCAACGAGTGTTCGATCACTACGAAGGTAATTTGACCAAAGCCAATATCTTGCCAAAGCGCCGTGCTCAAATCTTTAAGAAATTTGGATTAAGTGCTGACTAAACTGCGATATTTCAGCGCTAGCAAGCTGAATACATAGTTGACATCGAACTTACAGTCATTGATTTGTTGAGTGCCTGTAAGTTCGATGCTCATGAAATGCGTACCGCTAAACTTTCTTTTTGAATAGGCATATAATGTTGGGTATGTAGTGAAAATATTGAACAGAAATGACACCTGCAACCAAACTTTTAAAAGCCAATAAAATCGATTTTTCTATTCATGAGTATGAACATGATGCCAATGCAAAAAGCTTTGGGCTTGAAGCCGCAGAAAAATTAAATCTACGTGTCGAAGAGGTATTTAAAACACTGTTGGTGACCGATGAAAAAAACTATTTTGTTGCGATTCTTCCTGTACATCATCAGTTAAATTTAAAAAAAGTTGCACAGGCAGTGGGGGCAAAAAAACTAAAAATGTCCGACCCTAAAGATGCAGAACGACTGACCGGTTATTTGGTCGGTGGGATTAGTCCTGTTGGACAGAAAAAAAGGTTAAAAACCGTGATAGACCAAAGCGCAGTACAGTTGAAAAAATTATATGTCAGTGGGGGGAAGCGCGGCTTAGATATCGGTTTAAAACCACAGGATTTAGCAAAAGTACTTTCAGCCACTTTTGCTGATGTACTGGATGAATAAAGAATAGTGACGTCTTCGCTGCTTTATCTATATTAATTTAGTCTTGAGTTCTTTTGAGTATTAATTTGAGCACAAATGAAAGCCCATTCAGGGGACTGAATGGGCTTTTCCTTATGAAATATAGGGAAATTTTATAGTTCGAATCAATTATAAATTCATAAACTATCATTTAAAGCTATGGTGTAATTTCGTATAGGCTTTATTAGAAAAACTGATTAAATTTTTAAAAGTATTAAAAAACAATAATATATGTTGGTGTAGTGCGTATATTTTCAAAAGTAAACAAAATTGCAAAGATAAATGATAATAATTACCATTAATATACTTTCTGCAGCGTTGGTCAACGTGAACATCTTTAAGAAACATAATTACATGAAATGAGCTTGGAATAAGCTTTAAAAAGAGGAAATGGTCAGATGAAAGAGCTAGCCAATCGCTTGGCGATGCAGCATCTTATCAATGCATACTCACAAGAAACAGGCAAGGCGAGCTTGTCTGAGAAGTATCAACAAAATTCAACTCAACTCGCGTTTAGCCAAGGTTTGACGCTGTTATCTTTGCCACTGAGTTTAATCCAAGCACAGCTTTTTGTTCCGTTAAGCTATGTCAGTCGTGTTGGGCGACATCGTATTGCGGCTTTACCGCAAATTTTTCAAAAAGGCCAAAAGCTTAAGTTTAGCGCAGCAGCCATGGTCAGTCTGTTACTAGAAGAGTTAGTGCAACAATCCGAAGGCCTTGTCGATGCTGCATCCTTGGTTGAGCGTTGGATTCAAAGTCGTGATGCATTACAACAGTTTTTAAATATTCGGGCAGAGGATTTTGATGCGCTCGTACAACTTGAGCAAGGTTTTATAGAGTCTGAACAGGCTTTGATTTTAGGTCATAGCATGCATCCTGCACCGAAAAGCCGAACAGGTTTTGTCCATGAAGACTGGCAAAAATATTCCCCCGAAGCTTGTGGGCAGACCCAACTGCATTATTGGCTGGTGGCATCTGAATATGTTGCGGAAGGAACAGCGCTTGAGCAGGCTTTTTCAGAGCAACTTAAACAAGAAATCAAATGGCATTTGTCTGAATCGGAACTTGAAACCTTAGCTGCATATGCACATTACAAACTGCTACCACTGCATCCATGGCAAGCCCGCTATTTACAAAGTAAAGCATGGTTTAAAAGTTTAAAGGCTAAACTGAAAATCATCGATTTGGGTGAAAAAGCATGGATATTTTCTCCAACCACTTCTGTACGTACTTTGGCGAGCTTTAACGCGCCGTGGATGTTAAAACCATCGCTTTCAGTGATGATTACCAACTCTATCCGCGTCAATTTAGCAAAAGAATGTCACCGTGGTGAAATGACCCATCGACTTTGGCACAGTGAGTTAGGGCAAAGTATCTTAAAGCAATGTCCAACTCTAAAAGCGGTCAATGATCCTGCATGGATTGCTCTTCAGTTGGATGGTGAAATCATTGATGAAACGATTTGTATTGTACGTGATCAGCCATTTACTCCTGAACAGCAGGTCACGTGTATTGCTTCATTGTGTCAGGATCATCCCGTAGAAGAACGTAATCGTTTTAATGCATTATTTGATCAGATTGCATCTCAACAAAAATTGGAGGATAAGGCGAAAATCGCACATGATTGGTTTAAGACCTTTTTAAACATCAGTCTGAGCCCACTCATGTACGTCTACCATCGTTATGGTATGGCCTTTGAGTCGCATCAGCAAAATGTCTTGGTTGAGTTGAAAGATGGCTGGCCACAGTGGCTATGGCTACGGGACAATCAAGGTTTTTACTATATCGAAGAATTCGCAGGTGAAATTTTACAACAATTTCCAGAACTACATGATAAAGCCCATGCGGTAGGTTCAAAGGCTTTTGTCGATGAACGTTTTAGTTATTATTTCTTTGGTAATACCTTGTTTGGCATCATCAATGCCATCGGTGCAACAGGGTTTGTAAGTGAGCAAGATTTACTGTCTGCTTTACAGCAACATCTCTTTGACCTGTTGAAACACTATCCACAGAGTAGTTTGATTCAAAGTCTGTTGTATCAACCGACGCTGCCTTATAAGGGAAACTTACTGACCCGTTTATATGAACTAGATGAATTGATTGCACCCGTTGAAAATCAGTCTGTCTATATTCAGTTAGCCAATCCGCTCTATATCAAACAAGAGGATGCCCTCTATGCTTGATTTTATTGCGATTGGCCTTGGGCCATTTAACTTAAGCCTAGCCAGTTTGTTGCATGAAAAGACTGATTTGCACTATCTGTTTTTTGAAAAAAAAGCGCAGTTTGACTGGCATGCAGGTATGCAACTTCCCAATACGGTCTTGCAAGTTCCATTCATGGCGGATTTGGTGTCGATGGTCGATCCGACCAGTCCGTTAAGTTTTTTGAATTACCTAAAATCACAGCAGCGCTTATATAAGTTCTACTTCCTTGAGCAGCCTCATATTCCGCGCCGTGAATATAACCATTATTGCCAATGGGTGGCAGATCAACTGGGTCATATACAGTACCAATCGACGGTGAAGGCCATTTATGCCAAAAGCGAAGGTTTTGAGGTGGTGGTTGAGCAAGGTGGCCGTTTTATTCGTTACTTGTGTCGAAACTTGGTGATTGGTTCGGGCAACCAGCCTTATTTGCCTGAATGTCTGCGTAAGTTACAACAACAAGTCCCTGAAAAATGTATTCATTCAGCAGAGTACTTAACCCATAAAAAAAGCAAGCTCAAAGGCAATGTCATAGTTTTAGGCTCAGGACAGTCTTCTGCTGAAGTCTTTTTAGATTTGTTTGATCAGCAGTATCAACATGACTGTGTGCCAACGGCTGACTTTAAGCTGCATTGGCTGACACGTTCCAACGGTTTTTTCCCGATGGAATATGCACCATTGGGCTTGGAACATTTTAGTCCGAACTACACCCAACATTTTTATAGACTCTCAGAAACACAAAAAGCAGCGCAGTTAAAAGATCAAAGCTTGCTGTACAAAGGCATTAGTGTCAAAACCATACGTGAGATTTACCAAAAACTTTACCACCGTAGTATTGCCTCTGCTACACAAGCAACACATTTGCATGCACAAATTCAGTTGCTTGATGCTGAGTTACTGGAAAGTCAGCAGATTCGCTTGAGCCTTGAACATACCGTAACCGAGCAACGTTTTTATATGGATGTTGATTTTGTAGTGGCATCTACAGGTTATTACAGCCCTGAGTTTTCATTTTTAAAATACTTAAAGCCCTTGATTACAACAGATCAAGCCGGGCGTTGGAAAGTGAGCCAAGACTATCGCTTGCAGCATACAGCAATGGGTGAAATTTATGTGCAAAACCAAGAAATGCACAGTCATGGTGTAGGTACACCAGATTTAGGCCTAGGCGCATTTCGTGCTGCGACCATTGCCAATCAACTACTGGGTTATCAGCTTTATGAGCTGGACAGTAATGAAGAGACCTTTCAGCATTTCAACGCTGAGCAGAACCCTGAAATGTATGTGCAGAATGACACATCTATTACACGAACAGCTGCTTTAGCACCATCGATTCCTAAATCAAAAAATATTGATCAGCGCAAAATACAAACAGGGGCACATCCCTCTATGCAGCCTTATACATTCGAGAAAATCATATGAGCTTTGCACAACTTCAAGTGAATCAGAAACAGTGGCGTTTGGCAGGACAGCGCTTAATTGAAATGGCGATTGCTGAATTTTTATATGAAGAAATTATTCAAGTGACCGATTTAAAGAACAATCGTTACCAGCTGACGTTGGATGATCAAACCTATACTTTTAAAGCACAAAACTATTTATTGGGACATTGGCAGATTGAGGAGGGTTCAGCACGTGAGTTGAGCGTGGCTGAAGACCTGCCTGCATGGAACTTACATACTTTTATTCGCGCGTTTTCAAATCAAACCGAAGTGAAGCCTTTTACCAAGGCATATCTCATCAAAGAAATGAACAATACATGGTTAGCCGAGGCGCATTTATTTGATGAAAGTCGTTTAAGCAGTGAAGCAGCATTGACGGCATCGCATCATGAAATTGAAGGTATGCTCCGTGGTCATCCGTGGTTGATTATGAGCAAAGGTCGTATGGGTTTTGGTTATGACGACTACTTAAGTGCCGCTCCTGAACTTTCACCAACGGTCAAAGTGCTGTGGCTCGCGGTGCATCGTGATTTGGCAGAGTTCCGTTCCACCGAGGAGTGGCAAGCAGGGAGACTTTATCAATATGAGTTAAGTGCAGAAGAACTCGCAAATTTTGAACAAAAATTACATGAGAGAGGTTGCTCTTGTCGTGATTATTTCCTCATTCCAGTACATGCATGGCAGTGGCATCAATGGTTAGTGCCAACCTATGCCAATGAAATCGTGGATCAGCGCATTATTGAACTAGGCGTTGGGCAAGATGACTATGTACCTATGCAGTCGATTCGTACGCTTTGCAACATCAGTCAGCCTGAGCGTCATTATGTCAAATTGCCTGTCAGTATCTTCAATACTGCGGTGTATCGTGGGTTGCCGTCTAAACGAAATTTAGCAGCTCCAGCCGTCACAGCTTGGTTAAAGCAGATTCAAACTCAAGATCCAGACTTGAAACAGTCTGGCGTTGCATTCTTAGGTGAAGTGGCAACCTTGACCATTCATCAGCCTTGTTTTGATCAGATTGACGGCGCGCCGTATCAATTTAAAGAACTGTTTGGGTGTTTGTGGCGTGAAAGTGTAGATCCAGTGATTGGAACAGGTGAACAGGCACTTTCTCAAGCGGCTTTATTACATCGAGACATCAACGGACAGTCGATATTAGCCGTGTTGATTCAGGCGTCGGGTTTGAGTCCATTACAGTGGTTAAAACGCTTTGCCGAGGTATCGGTCACTCCACTCTTAATCTGCTTGTACAAATATGGCTTGGCTTTTTCTCCACATGGGGAAAATACCATGCTCATTCATGCCAATGGCGTACCGCAGAAAATGGTGCTGAAAGACTTTATTGATGATATCAATTTGGTTGATGAAGACTTTCCAGAATTGGCAAGTTTACCTATCGAAGGGCAAATTTTACTGCGTCATCCTGCGCATGAACTCAGCCATTTTATTTTCACTGGACTGCTTATGGTGCATTACCGCTATATCTGTAATGTATTTCTACAAGACCACCCTGAGCATAGCGAAGTTGAATTTTGGCAGACCATTTCATCGGTCATTGATGCTTTCCATCAGGAGCATCCGGAGTTGGCAGAACGTATTGAAAAATTTGCCATTTTTAGAGCCGAATTTGAAAAAATTTGTTTAAACCGAGTGCGTCTATTTACCACAAGTTATAACGATGAAGCAGAACGTCCTGTCCCTGTATTTTTAGATCCAATTGCCAATCCTGTCAGCCCTGAAACCTTAAAACGATGGTCAGAGCAGGTATCTAAATCAACTGACGATACAACCACAAGGCGTATCGCATCATAAAAAACCAAAAAATTTAGCAGGCTACCATATGAAAACACTTTCACAGCAACTTCCCGATTTTTACGAATACTATGAGAATGAGACGCAATTTTACTTGCGCCAAGTACAGTATCCGCAGGACTTAGCACTGTTACATAAATGGATGCATGAGCCTCATGTTATTCCACAATGGCAGCTGAATAAGTCTGAAATTGATCTCGCGGTGTATTTTGAAAAAATGCTGGTCGATGACCATCACCGTTTGTTGATCGTTGGGGTGGATGGACAGGATGTGGGTTATACCGAAATCTATGAAGGTAAGCGTGACCGTCTAGGACGTTATTACGATGGTGATGATTTAGACCTCGGTTGGCATTTATTGTTTGGTGAAAAGTCGGCTTTCGGTAAAGGCTACTTGCGTCCAGTGATGCGGCTATTAGGTTTTTATATTTTTGAAAATGCACCTTCCGACAAAATTGTCGGGGAGCCTGACCACACCGTTAAACCTTATGCCGCAGTAGTGGAAGAAATGTGCTATGAGGCGCAGCGCTTGATCCCAATGCCTGAAAAAACGGCCATGTTGTATTACTGCTTTAAACAAAAATTCTATGAAAAATTTGGAGGGTATTTAACTGATTCAAATGCATTTATGCAAAACCATAACCCACTCAATAGGACTGAGGAACTTACATGAGCTATAGCTCAGAACATATACAAATCATGGACATGCGCTTTTCAGCGCATGTCACTGTTGCCGAATTTGAACAATGGCTCAGTCAAGTTGAACGTTTTTTATTAAAGAAACAGAACTTTGTTTTGGTCATGCAAACCGATATCTGTACGGAATTTCCTGAGGAATACCGTCAACTGCAAGCGGTTTGGTACAAAAAATACAAACAACTTTTTTTTCAATACTGCTTGGGTCTGGTTCGAATTGCACAAGACCCAACCGATCAACAACGACTGAATACACCTTCACTGCATGCTGCATGGCGGGTGCCTTACTACGTCACACTTGATCATTCTGATGCACTGCAATGGGCAGTGCAGAGGTGGATATGCAAAACCTAAATACACAAAGCGCAACACGCCAAATCTCAGCTTTGAGCTTAGCTGTTGTCATTGTTTTATATCTGGCACATGCCTTGCCTTTGTATTTTTACAATGTGGCATTGCCCGCTATTTTACGACATCAGGGGGTAGATTTACGTTGGATTGGAATGCTGTCGCTGCTTTATATTCCATGGGCGTTTAAGTTCTTATGGGCGCCACTCATCGACCGGCTTTATATCAAAAAGTTAGGTAAACGAAAAACATGGTTGCTCTTTACGCAAGTAGCCTTGGTACTTGGGGTATTGGCCTTGGCCTTTACCCAGTTCTCTTACGGCCTCGCGGTGTTTGTTGTGATTGGCTTGTGGATTTCAAGCTTTGCGGCGACCCAAGACATTGCCATAGATGGTTATACCGTAGAAACTTTTTCAGCGTCTGATTACCGCCTAGGCAGTATGGCTCAGAGTATAGGAGTCGCTTTGGGGAGTATGTTGGGGGGCGCAGCTACACTGTGGCTCTACCAGTACTATGGCTGGGAAAGTGCATTGGTATGTTTAGCGCTCATGACCGCTTTAACAATGTTTGCTGTTTTTTATATTCAAGAAAATACAAACGAACAGACAAATATTGCCAAACAAGCGCCTAGCTTAATCCGTGCTTTTAAACGACCTGAGATTTTATCGGCCTTAGCACTGATTTTGTGCTATCGCGTGGTTGAAGCACCTGCAATGGCGATGCTCAATCCAATGCTGATTGACCAGAAATGGACGCTTGCCCAAATTGGGGTGCTGATGTCTGTGATTGGAGCAGGTGTGGGTTTGTTGGCGGCTGTGAGTGCCGCATTTTTATTGAAAAAAATTCAGGCTACACAGTTGCTTATTTGGGCGGGGTGGTGCCGAACAGCGTTGTATGGGGTGATTGGCGCAGCCATTATTTTGGGCTGGTTAAACCATTGGCATTTGCTCTTGGGGGGATTTGTCATTGTTATGCTTGCGATTCGTTATGTCGCGATGACTTCGTTATATGCCTATTTCATGCAAAGCAGTTCCAAAGAACAGGCAGGCACCGACTTCACCATCTTGGTGTGTTTTGAACTGTTGGTTTATTTCATCGGGGGAGCCGCATCGGGCTTTTTAGCCAAATCACTTGGCTATGGCAATTTTTATGTGGTGTTGGCGGTTGCATCTGTAGTCAGTGTACTACTGAGCCAATACATCATTGCACGTCATCAAAAAACTCAACAAAAACTGTTGAATCAAGAAATTTAATAAAAGGAAAAAGAAATGAACCGTTTTATGTTACCTATGCAGTTGACTTGTTTAACACTGGCTGTATGTACACAGTTATATGCTCAAGATAACGTTCTAACAAATTCAGCAAGTCAGACAAGTAGTGTTGGGGCCCAACAAAAAGAAACCACACAACTCGCACCGATTGTGGTGACAGCAACCCGCTCTGCAAAGAGTATTGCGGACATTGCGGGCACCGTTTATAGCATAGATCAAGCTGAAATTGAAAAACAGGCCAATGCTGGCAAGAGCATTGCCGATATTTTGGGAACACTGGTTCCATCCCTTACACCGAGTAGCGGAACAACCTCAAACTATGGCATGACCATGCGTGGTCGTGTGGTGCAGTATATGATTGATGGGGTGCCACAAACGGGTTCACGTGATGGTTCGCGCCAACTAAATAGCATTCAACCGTCTATGATTGAACGTATTGAGGTGGTTTCAGGGGCGACCAGTATTTATGGCTCTGGAGCAACAGGCGGGATTATTAATATTATTACTAAACGTGGTGGTCAAGACCCAATTAGCTTTGAAACTAAAATTGGGGTAACGGCGGGTAATAACTTTAAATCAGATGCTATGGCTTATGAAGCATCACAAAGTGTCTTATTTAATCAAGGTGCATTGCAAGGAGCTTTCGGTGCAAGTTACACCACTCGCGGTGAAATTCAGGATAGCCATGGCAATCGCATAGGACCTGAGGTTGCACAGACAGACCGCCAAGATACGGACACATTAGACCTCAATGGTCGTTTGACGTGGAATATTTCAGATAGTCAAAGCTTAAGTTTTGGTGCGCAATATTTTAAAGATGAACAAGACAGCGAATATGGGGCAGACTATGGTACATACGGTCCTTATAATTTAGCCAATCTTATTTTTAGAACAGCGCCGTCTTTAAAAGCAGTCAAAGGTCTAGAATTGTCTGAGCAGCCACAGACTGAAAGATGGGGTGTTAATACTCAATATCAAAATGAGGATATCTTGGGACATGCTTTAAATGCAGAGGCTTATTACCGTAAAGAAAAAGGCCGTTGGTTCCCAACAGTTTCACCACTTGGTAATAGCTCTTTAAATGGTGCATTAGCACAACTTTATCCGAACTATGCAGACCCAAGGTCACCAGATTTTCTAAATGCAATTCGTTATGGTTATGGTGTAGTGCAATCCTCTAATGAAATTGATGTTGCTGGTACACGTTTGATGTTGAGTAAAGACTTTACGCTCAATGACCGTATTTTAAACTTGAATTATGGTGTGGACTATGAAAATGAAAAAAACAAAGCGTATGTAACCCGTTATGACTTTGATGATTTCTATAATAGTAATGGTTTAAAGCATACCGCAGTCAAAGATTATAAATTTGGACCTGATTTTGAAAATAATAAACTCGGTTTCTACTTGCAAGGTGATTATAACCTGACAGATCGCTTCAACATGCAAGCGGGTATTCGCCATGAAAGAATTGATAGTGAAGTCTCTGATTCAACACCATATCGAGAAGCTATTCCTGCCGATATTTTGGCAGAATTAGGTTATGGCTATGATGCTAAGGCTCTAAAAGGTGGAAAGATTAAGCACGATGCAACTTTATTTAATATCGGTGGTGTTTTCCATTTAACCGATGCTCAGCAAGTCTTTGCGAATTTTTCACAGGGCTTTAGCTTACCAGATGTACAACGTATGCTTCGCGATGTACCAGCCAGTTTTGTAGTAACGAGCAATAATATTGAGCCGATTAAAGTCAATAACTATGAGTTGGGTTGGCGTTTGCAAGGTGAATCAGGTTCGAATTTGGGGCTAACAGCTTTCTATAATGATTCAGACAAGGTGGTTAAGTTCAACGGTATTCCAAACTACAACATTGAAGTAATTGATACGGACGAGCGCGTTTATGGGGTTGAAGGAAATATATCCTATCGACTACAACCGAATTGGACAGTGGGTGGAACCATGGCTTATACCCGCGGACAGTTTAAAAATACCGCAGGAAAGTGGCAAGAGCTAGACGCAATTCGTGTTGCACCACTGAAAGGCACGGCATTTTCTGAGTGGCAGTTTAACAACGATATGAGCCTGCGCGTTCAATCTCTTGCTATCGGTGGTACAGATAAAGCCAAAAAAGATGCGGTAAAGTATGGTTCAACGCTTCCTGCTGAAATCAAAGGTTTCGCAACAATGGACGTTATAGCCAATGCCAAAGCAGGTTCTGGTACTGTGGGCTTTGGTGTGTATAACGTATGGAATGCAGACTATAAAACTGTATTTAGTCAGGCTGTCGCACCAACCTATGGCGCCATTTCAAGCTTAGCAGCTCAAGGTCGAACCTATGGTCTGAGCTATACATTAAAATATTAATTGCACAACCAGAGGTAGCTTTCAGCTACCTCTTTGCTTTGTAATCTCGCTTTAAGAAATGGTTTAAATAATAAAATGAATAGCAATAACAAAATCTTTATTGCAGGCAGCCTTGCCAATGGCGCTTGTTTTTCGATGATTTTACCTTTACTTGCACCGTTTATTCGGCAACTGGGGCTGACTGAACTGCAAGGTGGAGCATTGGTTTCGGCTGGTGCTTTGGTGATGGCCATTTCAGCTATTTATATTTCTAAACAAACTCAAAAATTCAGCATTTATCAATTGTTAAGTATCGGTTTTATCGGTATGGCGATCACTTGGGGCTTATTTGCGGCGGTACTCAGCTATGGGCTGATTTATTCCATGTCGTTTATTGTTTTGTTTAGCTTACTGATATTGACCCGTGCCAGTACTGGCTTTTTTATGGCGATGCCACAAATTGCGCTGCAAAGTTATGTTATGACGGCTTTTCAAAGTGAGCAGGAACGTAGCCAAAACATGGCCAAGTTTGGCGCACTAAACAGCTTAGGCGTGGTGATTGGTCCTTTAGCGACGACATTATTGCTGACATGGAGTATGTTGACACCGTTATGGGGTGCGGTGGCTATTTTAACGGCTATGGCGGCTTTGATTGTACTAGGCTTTCAAGGTAAACAAGCATCACAGACACAAGAACGGGATGAAACCATAGCTAAATTACAAGACGTGCCTACGGAAAAGCTACAATGGTCAAAGTTAGGGATTTGGTTATTGCTGGGCTTTAGCTTATATGTCGCTATTGTTACCCTGAATTTAACTGCGGGTTTTTATATCCAAGATCGATTCCATTTTGATACCTACCAAAGTGCAATGTATTTTTCTCAGTGTTCATTGATTGTGGGGATAGCACTGGTTTTGATGCAACTGGCGATTTCAAAATGGTTTAAATGGTCAATTAAACAATTACTTTGGATCGGTCTTGTGACGATGGTTTTAGGTTTATTACTTTCACTGAGTGCCAGTCAGATTTGGACTTTCCAAGCAGCTTATATTTTTTATTGTATCGCCGTGGCCTGTTTAATTCCAGCTTTTACCACGGGGGCAGCGCAAACCGCACCAGCCACGCTACAAACTAAAATTGCCAGTTTATGCACAGCTACGCAAGCACTGAGTTTCGTTTTTGCACCTTTACTAAGTACAGGCTTATATCAATGGAATCAACATTTACCCTATTATTTTTTATTGGCGTTGATGACGGGGCTGATGATGTACTTTAGCTTTAAACATATACAAGCCAACAAGGATCTCAGTAGTGTGGTATGAGATTCTTTATTGAGAATGTTTAACCAAGAAGATAAACGACAGCGTGAATTAAACTTGGGCCAAACAGCACCATGAAAATACCGGCCAAAACCATACTGAGGCAGGCCGCGACACCTTCTTCTTTATGACGTTTGAACGCAGTACTGGTACCAAAACCATGTGCGGCACTACCCAAGGATGCACCTTGAGCAAATTTAGAATCCAATTTTAGAACAAGTAATACGGTGTTGGCCAAGAGTCCACCAACGATCCCCGTAATCACAGTGAATAAAATCACCAGCTCGACTGAGCCTCCGACGGCTTGAGTGACTTCCATGGCAAAAGGGGTAGAGATAGAGCGGCTCATCAAACTATAACTGGTTGCGGCATCGAAATGGAACAACCGTGCCAAGTAAAAAGAGCTGACTACGCCAACCAGCATACCCACGATAATCCCTAAAGCAATCGAAAAAGCATGCTGCTGAATGACTTTGCGATATTCATAGATCGGGATGGCAAATGCGACCGTTGCAGGACCTAACATCCAGACTAACCATTTGCTGTAATACATATAGTTGTCATACTGAATGTTGAAAAACACCAGACATAAAATAATCAGACAGGGAATAAAAACCGCTGGTGAGAGCAATACATACGGGTGTTTCTGATAAAACTTTTTACCCCAAAGATAGGCCAGTACCGTTCCGATAAAACAGATCAAGGCAACGAAATGAATATGCATGATCGTTCCTTAAATTTGACTTTTCAGCTGATGTGATTGCTTCGGCTTTTTTTGAAACTTGGCTTCAAGCTTAAAGCCCAAGAAAACACAGTAAGCAGTGCAGGTCATAACGCAAATGGTCCCAAGTACAATAGATAAAACCAGTTGCCAACCTTGAGTGAGAAAAAGATGTTTATATTTGATTAAGCCAATAATACAAGGAATAAAAAACAATAACAGTTCAGCTAAAAGTAGATCCGAACCTGACTTAATCCAGTCCAGCTTAAATACACCCGCTAACAGAGAAATAAGTAAAAGCGTTAGACCTACGACCCCACCTGATATCGGTAAAGACAGGGCGATTTGTATCAGCGTTCCGATATACCAAATACCAATCAGCAAACCTACTTGAAGAGTAGAACGATAAGGCAATTTGAACGAACGCATTGGAAGACCACAGGGTATAAGTTGTTGGTGTTATTTTAAGTTTGACCCGATCTTGTAATTATGAATAATAAAATAATAATTATGCTTAATTGGAATAATTTTGGATTTTAAAGCGCTAAAAATATTTGTGCAGCTGGTGAAAAGTCACAGTTTTAGTCTTGCTGCGGAGGAACTATCGGTGACTCAACCTACTATTAGTAAATCTTTAAAACAGTTAGAAGACGAGATAGGACTGCCTCTATTTCATAAAGGTGAAGCAGGGCGCAAGCGAGAAGTCAAACTGACCTATATGGGAGAACAAGTTTATCTACATGCCGTGCAGATTTTGCAGCAGGAGCAACAGATCTTTGAAGCAGCAGATCAAATTCGTGGGCTGAAACAAGGTGTGCTGAGATTGGGTTTACCACCTTTAGGTTCAGTACTGCTGAGTTCCTTAATCGTTAAATTTCACAAATTGTATCCCAACATTGAATTGAACTTTTTAGAAGTCGGTGCAACAGGCATTGAAGAAGCCATTTTGGCCAAAAAAATTGACGTTGGGATTTTATTGGGCGAGTTAAAACCCAGCATTCAAGGCATTCAAATTATCGATTCACCGTTGTGTTTGCTTTCCAACTACGATTCACAGTGGAGAAAGCGCGATGTGGTGCAGTTTGCTGAACTTCAAGAAGAATCCTTTCTACTATATGCAGACACCTTTACTTTAAATCATGTGATTCTAGATGCGGCGATGGTGGCTGGTTTTGAACCCAAAGTGTTATGCAAAAGTAGTCAGTGGGACTTTATTGCCAAAATGGTCGAGTCAGGTGTCGGTATTGCTTTATTGCCGCAAATTTATTGTGAACAGTTAGATCGCGCAAAATTCAGCGTCAGTCTAGTGGAACAACCCAGCTTGCGTTGGAACTTAAATATGGCATGGAATTCAACCGTAGTGATGAATCCCGCAACTCGTGCATGGTTATCGATCATTGATGAATATAAAGATCAAATTCATTTTTAGATATTTCATCTTCAGACACGCTTTATTAAAAAATGATCACTCTGGTTACGTTTTGATTACCTAAGATTACCTAGTGGTTACAAAAAAACGCCTAAATGCTAATTTATTGATCAATAATTAAACAAAAATGTTTCATAAAATCAGATCAAAGTCTCTGTGCCCGATTTTTGTATAGTCTAAGTGCAAACATAAAAACGGAGGCTAAATGTTTAAATTTAAGAATGATATTGTGCACGGTGCGCTTTTTGACATGGATGGAACAATGTTTGATACCGAGCGTTTACGGTTTCAAACCTTGAAACAGGCATCCAAAGAGCTAATTGGGGTCGAGTTTTCAGATGCCTACCTTATGGCATGTTTAGGCTTAAGCGCCCGAAGTGCGGAAGCCTTGGCGCAAAAGCAATATGGACAGGAAGTTCCCTATGCAGAGATTCGTAAACGGGCAGATGAATTAGAATTAGAAACAGTGCGCCAATATGGTGTGCCGATTAAAAAAGGTTTGGTACAAGTTCTAGAACGCTTACGTAAAGCAGGATTACGTATGGCCGTGGCGACTTCTAGCCGAAGAGCGATTGCTGAAGAGTATTTAATCAATGCCAATGTTTATAAGTTTTTTGATGTTTTGGTCTGTGGTGATGAGGTTGAAAAGGGAAAACCACATCCTGAAATTTTTTTAAGTGCAGCGCAAAAACTAAACCTTGAACCTGCGCAGTGTTTTATGTTTGAAGACTCTGAAAATGGTATCCGTTCGGCACATGATGCTGGGGGTATCTGTGTACTGTTCAAAGATATTAAGGAACCCAATGCAAGCATGTTGGCACATGCCAATTATTATTTTGAAAATATGTATGATTATCTAACGGAATTAGATATCTATAGCTCGCATCTGGAAATGCCTAATTTACAAGAAAGCTTTCCTCAAACTTTAAATCAACTAACTGTGGGGATTCATGGATTTGGCGCCATTGGCGGAGGCTATATTGCACAAATCTTGTCGCATTGGGATGGCTATACGCGTCCTAAAAAAATCTATGCGTCTACACGCAACAGTTTATACCGTTCAGCTGTAAACGCTTTTGGGGCGTATTGTATTCGCTATGGGCAAGTGTCTTATGATGAGCGTATTGAAAATATGCATATTATCGATGCTGAAGACTTACAGCAGATGCATGCCATGTACGTCGAGTCGAGTTTAATTGCGATTTGTTTAGCTGAAAATGCATTAGCCAGTGAAGCTGCAACCATTGCACAGGGCCTCTATGCACGCTATCTGGCGCAAGATGAGCAAGTTAAAACTCCACTGACGCTGTTAATTATCTTAAATAAAATTGGTGCTAAGCAGTTGGTTCTAGAGCAAGTGCGTAAAGCATTGGTAGAGTTAACAGACCATGCTGTTGCTGACTTTATTTTAGAGCAGCACTATTTCTGCGATACGGTCGTGAACCGTATGGTGTCTAAGCTGAGCGATAAAAATCTATATCGTCAATTGTGCATTAAATACAATATTTTTAAGCAATATCAACTTGATGACGAGAGTAATCAAATTGAAGTTGAAGATGTTAGTAAGCTCAGTGCAGAACAAGAGCGCCGTGCCAGTGAATATGTAGAAGATTTAAGACAAAATTTCCAACCGAGTCATATTTTACAGCATATGGATTTAATCCTTTTCAATGCTGAAATGGATATGCCGATCTACGTGGAAAACAAAAGTCCCTTACTCAGTAAAATGCGTCAAATGATCTTGGTAGATCAAATTTCAGATATTCAGCTCATTAAAAACCGCTTATGGAATGGCGTACATGCCATGACTGCGTGGTATGCCAGCCTACTCGGGCATCAAACCATTGGCGTAGCGATGGGCGACCCGCGAGTGCAGTATTATGTTGAAAAACTGCTTGCAGAAGTGACGCAAGGTCTGGCGCATTATCTGCCAAAACGCAAAAATGATTTAACGCGTTTAGCCCGAAGTTTTGATCAATCTTGCCAGTATGCCTATAAAGACCCATGTAGTCGGGTTGGGCGTGATCCACTGCGTAAGTTGAGTGCATTTGAACGTGTATTTTCATCGGTCGCGTACAATGTCTCGCATGGATTTTCTTTTGAAGCGCTATTAAGTGGTGCGATTTTTGGCTATCTGTATTTGATGGAAGAAGAGAGCCAGCCCATAGATGTGTTGTTAGGGCATTTGAAGCAACAACTTCAACAGATGAACCTGTCAAAAGCGCACAAAAAAGCGCTGTATTATGTCATTCAAAAACGTCTCAATGAATATCAAAAAGGTGAGCTGGGAATGGAGGATTTTATGATTCCTGACCAACCTCAAAATACTGAAATGAGCTGTGCTTAAGCCTTCATGACGTTCAGATGTCTTTGAGCCGTCTTAAATGTTAAAAAAGCATAAGAAAAGCTTGGTAAAAAGAGCTTTTCTTATGCTCTTAAATCTTTTAACGTTAGACCTAAGATAGACTTGGTTTTTTACAATGAAATGGGATGAGATCGGGGAACAACCGTGTTCAATTGCACGAACGCTGTCAGTGATTGGCGATCGGTGGACGATGTTGATTTTACGAAATGCATTCTTGGGTGCACGCCGTTTTGAAAGTTTTCAACAAAACTTAGGTGTCACTCGTCATGTGCTTTCTGAGCGTTTAAAGCGTTTGGTTGAACATGATATTTTGGAGAAAAGACCCTATACAGATCGCCAAGAGCGCTTCGAATATTGTCTGACTGAAAAAGGTTTGGCTTTATACCCAGTGCTGATGTCCATGGCAACATGGGCCGATCAATGGATGGACGAGGGCTTAGGTCGTCCCATGCAATTTATTCATAAAACCTGTGGGCATAGCATTCAGCCACATTTGGTTTGTAACGAATGTGGTGATGCCATACATGCCAAAGACATCAAAGCGATACCGACACAGGTTTATGTCGATGCTTTAGCAGCTCAATCAGACATTAAACAAGCTTAATCTTATAAACAGTTTGCAGGTTTTGGCACGCCTGCCAAACGGCTCAGATGGCGCGCTACAAGTCCAGTATTAAACTTTTGTTGCAGTATGGCATTATTGATGTCTGCACTGACTGTTTTCATTAAAAACTTAATCAGCGGACGTGTTGCAGGTGAGTGTCCAAACTGTTGGTAAAATTGACGCACTGCCATGAGGATTTCAAAGTGCCAATCAGTTAATTCAAGCTCTAAAGATTTTGCTAACTCTTTTGCAACCTCTTGATTCCAAATGGTGTAATCAACCAAATGACCATCTTGGTCTAATTCTAAATTCATCTAAACACTCAAAATTATTTTAAACTGATACAACGACTATGGTTTAAGCATAGCTCAGCAAACCTAGCATAGCTGATGGTTTCTAGGTTACTCGAATGGATAGCAGCAATATTTTCAGCATCCTGTTCAAGCACAAATACACAAGCTAGCTGCTGAATAAAAGTATGCTGTATATACAGGGTTGCATCACCCATTAAAACCACATCATCCCCTGATTGATAGAGGTTTTGTAATTTACTCAGCGCTAGCTCTGTCGCAGAAAATGGAGACTGCACCAGATAAAGTGTTTTGCTCATAATTGTTTCCTTACCAATACAATACATGGTCAAACTGCTGTATTAAATTGGCATTGAGTTCAACACATTCTATTTCTTGCTCGGTTTGTTGAACAAAAGCAGAAGCTTGATTCTTGGTTTCAATCCAAATTGGGCTTAAGTCATAAAACTCAAAGCTATCAACCATATTTGAAGCCAGTTTAAAAGCATGTTTTAAAGGTTCAAATGACTGAGCATTGTTTAATAAGCTGAGTGCAGCATCTTGTAATAAGACTTTGACTTCACAGCCAAAAGTCGCAAGAACCATGGTTGCAGAGAGGCTTTCATGCACCTGCAAAGAGTTCAAATTGGCTTGGGTTAAAATAACCAGTACAGATTTCACACAATATACCTTTTAAAAGCAACAAATTCTTGAAAACTTAGCACTTAGAATTGAATTAAGCGCTCTGCAGACTGAACGGCATCGGCTAGTTCCCCTAGGCCTACCAAGTCAAAACCTGTAGCAAGATTATGCTGTGCTAACTGATGACGCTGTGCATTTTCGGCATCGGTAATTCCTCGGGCCAAAGCTGCACTTACACAAACGGGTAGGCGAATGGCGAGTTTTTGCCACTCAGAACATAGATTCCGTTGGTCGTCAGGTACCCATTGCAGGGCATTGGCAACTTGAACAGCATCTTGGTAGAAAAACACTCGAAAGGGTTCATTTTTCGCTTGCAATGCTTGTGCTAAACCTAAAGCATGCCATGCATGAATTGAACTCGGTGCGGAGGTAATTAGTAATAAAGTACTCATCAAACTTCACTAGAGGAATGTCCAAACCTTGCTTGGTACATTCGGACTTCATAATAAAAAGGTAGTATACAATGATTTTAGTGACTGGTGGTTTAGGCTTTATAGGCTCTCATATTGCTTTGAGCTTTATGGCGCATGGGCAAGAGGTCATTATTGTAGACAATTTATCCAATGCGAACTTGCAAACTCTTGAACGATTAGAATTTATTAGTGGCATGTACGTGCCTTTTGTCAAAATTGATATACGAAATACGCCTGCTTTAAACAAAGTTTTTGAGCAGTATTCCATCGATGCAGTGGTCCATGCAGCAAGTTTTAAATCGCTTGAAGAATCTGTACTCAAGCCTTTGGAATACTATAATGATAATGTCAGTTGTATCATGAGTTTACTGCGTGCCATGCAGCGCACAGGTGTACGCACTTTGGTTCATCTTTCCAGTCTTGCAGTCTATGGTGAATCCAGCCTACATTTAAAAGAAGATTTGGAGCTGAATTTCGGCTATCCAAACCCGTATATCAAGTCGCAGCAAATGGTCGAAGAAATTATTCGAGATACAGCAAAAACGGATAATGAATGGAAAATTGCAATTTTAAGAATGGGCAATGTCGCAGGCGCATTTGAAAATGCGATGCTCGGAGAACTGTTCCCGCCTTTACCGAAAAATATTATTCCACTGTTGATGCAAGTCGCTGCAAAACAGCGTGATCACATTGAGCTCAGAAAAAGTGCACAAACCACAGATCATACCGTAGAGCGTAGTTTTTTACATATCCTCGATGCCTGTGATGCGATTGCAGCTTCGTTACAATGGTTAAGCACCCAACAGTTTGCTTGTGAAGCCTTTAATATTGCAGGTCAAAGTGTGTCGATACAGCAGTTGATTGAAAAAGTTGAAAGCGTGACGCAAAGTGATATTGCTACAGTCGATGTGAAGGATTCGCACATCGTGGAATTAGATCAGGTCGCAGCCGAGTGTAGTAAAGCGAAAAACATTTTACACTGGGAAGCGAAGCGCAGTTTAGAACAGACCCTTGAAGATGGATGGCGTTTCTACCAACAAAATTTAGATGGCCGTTAATTAATTTACTGATAACAATTATCATTTACATATTTTTGCTTAATCATTAAAATAAGGAAAACAAGCGCAAAATAATCATTTTGCAATTCAGTTAAAAAGGAAGAGGTTTAAATGCAAACACGTATTGAACATGACACGATGGGCGAAGTTGAAGTACCGAGTGAAGCACTTTGGGGTGCTCAAACTCAGCGTAGTTTGCAAAACTTTAAAATTGGCAGTGAACGTCTACCACGTCCAATGATTCGTGCCATGGGCTTAGTGAAAAAAGCAGCAGCATTAACCAATGCTGAGCTCAACCAAATTCCACAAGAATTGGCGCAATACATCGTGGGTGCTGCGGATGAAGTGATTGCAGGGCAGTGGGATAGTCAGTTTCCTTTGGTGGTATGGCAAACTGGTTCAGGCACACAAAGCAACATGAACTGTAATGAAGTGATTGCCAATATCGCCAATCAGAAACTCGGCAATCCTTTAGGCGCACAAAAACCTGTACACCCGAATGATCATGTAAATCGTGCTCAGTCGACCAATGACTCGTTCCCAACGGCGATTCATGTTGCAGCAAGTATCCAGATCAATGAATTACTGATTCCTGCGGTGACACAGCTTCGAGATACTTTAGCTGCAAAGTCTCAAGCATTTTCAGACATCGTTAAGATTGGTCGAACTCATTTACAAGATGCGACACCCTTAACCTTAGGCCAAGAATTTAGCGGTTATGTTTCTCAGCTCGATCACGGCTTAAAGCGTTTACAACAAGTACTTTTAGGCTTGTATGAGCTGCCTTTAGGTGGAACGGCTGTAGGTACAGGATTGAATGCTCATCCTGATTATGCAGAAAAATCAGCAGAGCAACTGGCACAGTTGACAGGGCTACCTTTTGTGACTGCACCAAATAAATTTGAAGCATTGGCTGGGCGTGATGCAGCAGTGTTTGCCTCAGGTGCATTAAAAACGCTTGCGGTAAGCTTGAACAAAATTGCCAATGACATTCGCTGGTTGGCAAGTGGTCCACGTTGTGGTTTTGGCGAGTTACGTATTCCTGAAAATGAACCAGGCTCAAGTATTATGCCGGGGAAAGTGAATCCGACTCAAAGTGAAGCGATGACCATGGTGGTGGCGCAAGTCTTAGGCAATGACACCACGATTAATGTTGCGGGTGCATCGGGTAACTTTGAACTGAATGTATTCATGCCAGTGATTGCGTTTAATTTGTTGCAGTCGATTCAGCTTTTGGGTGACGCATGTAATAGTTTTAATGATCACTGTGCAGTGGGTATTGAACCAAACCGTGAAAAAATTGACCACTTCTTACATGACTCATTAATGTTAGTTACGGCTTTAAACCCAGTGATTGGCTATGAAAATGCAGCGAAAGTTGCCAAAACAGCGTATAAAGAAGGCAAAACCCTAAAACAAGTGGCTGTGGAGTTGAACTTAGTTACGGCTGAGCAGTTTGATGAAGTGGTACGTCCACAGCAAATGATTTCCCCAAATGTAAAATAGCCCTTGGTCCAGATGCTCAACTAAAGAGCAAATGAACATCAGCGGTTTTTATCTTTGGGTGAAGTCGGTACAATGGTCGACTAAAGATAAACTGCTGATGAGTTACCATGCTTGATATTTATTTGACAGATGTTCAGAAAAACGTGCAATTTAACGATTATCCGGGTGAACATCCTGTTAAATTTGTTTTAAATTTCAAAAAGATTTTCCCAAGTGTTATGGAGTTATTACTTCCTATTCTACCTGAAAATGAAAATCTTGAAGAAATGACATGGGAATCAACCACGACTGACTTTGAACTTTTCAAACTGTTGTTGAGTGGTTGGGGCGTGATTGAGCTACGTTTAAACGCGATCAAACAGTTTAAAGATAAAGATTTTGCCGATGCTCTAGTGAAACGTGCACAACAAAAGCGCAAAGACTTTGCAAAAGCACAGAAACAGTTGAAAACAGTTGAACTCGATTATTTATTTATGCATGAGATTCATGCATTGATCGATGCAGAATTGGTTGAACTGGGTGAAAAGTTCTATTTACCCGTTCTTCGTGACTTATGGAAAAATAAAATTTCCACTCAAGTCTTAGAAGCCAAATTTTAAGTCATTCAAAAATCCTCCAAATGGAGGATTTTTTATATCGATAGCAAAACTATGTATTTGCGAGCACAAGAAAGTATTTAAACTGCATCTAAAGCAATAAATTTTATTATTTGGTCAAATGTTGGAATTAATATTGCTTGATACATTGGGTCATCATTCACAGTATAACCGTAAGGATTTTATAATATGTCAAATCAGTTCATCGAGGCTTTGTTGCATAAATATGTAAGCATCTGATTTAAATAAATTTAATTTTGGATCAAAAAATAATCAAAACTTTTAAAATCATATAGTTATGAAATCTTTGTGCAACAAAGCCTGTAAAAAGAATAAATTCTTGGTACCGTCGCTAAGTTTTAACTCCTTATAAGTGCTATTAAGAAATTAATATTTACTCCATATTTTAAGCATCTTAAGATGAGATGCTTATTGTTTACTTTCATATTGAGTGCCCTACAAATGGTTATGGTGCAAATAACAAAGATACAGAATTAGAAAAACAAGGAGTAATTTGTAAGACTGGTGCGTTGGTTGTTTAGAGGTTCCAAATGACAGTCAATACAGGAAACTAAGTTAGAACTTCGATTTTTTTTAAATTATATAAAATAGCCTAAGCGAAAATTTTATAAATTTCGTTCCTTAAAAAATGGTTTCTTTTATTCTCCATTAAATTTTTATGCCAAAAAATTCCAATATTCATTTGCGGCAGTTTTACAGGAACATCAAAAATATTGAGTAGAGGGGAAACATTCAAATGGCTCAAAATATTTTGAGGAATCGTTAAAATTGCATTGGGATATTGCTCTAAAATTTGTAGTGCAGTGGAATAGTGCTGACAACGCAAAAAAACCTGCCTAGACAGTTGCTTACGATTTAAATGAACATCTTCAACCAAAACACCAGTACGCCGCGAAGATACACCAATATGTGGTGCAGCCAAATACAATTCAGCATTGATTTGCTGGAGCTGAGTACAAGCCACAAACTGGTCCTTGACTAGGCTCTCAAATTGAATTTTATCGCCAAAATTTTGTTCCAAATCAATCACAAAATCAATTTGTTGAGAAACTAAATCGGCATCTACTGTTTTACGGTCCAGCTTACTACTCATGAACTGAATACTTAGTCCAAGTTTCTGAAAGTGAGCGACTAACTTTGGGAAAACAATCGGCTCGATTTCATCATGAATCGCAATTTTTAGACTTTGAACCATATTCGGGTCGAAGCTTTGCTGCTGCATGGAAATACTTTGAATCGCAATTAAAGCATTTTTAATAATCAGGTAATTTTGTTCTGCAAAAGGTGTTGGAAGCATTTGGCTGCCTGAGCGCACAAATAAATCATCCTTTAAATGGCTACGTAGACGCTGCAAGGCATGACTGGCAGCAGACTGCGTAATCGACAAGATTTGAGCTGCTTTAGAAATACTTTTTTGCTCATAAATCGCAATAAAAAGCGGGTATAAATTGATATCGATGCGATGAAAAAGCCCCATATCAATGGGTGACTTACTATGAATACTGTTCATGCTGATCTATAAAATAAAATCATTTTGTTCATATTAGTTTTCAGGTTATGTTGATGTAAAGCGAAAATATCAAAATAAATTGAAGGAAGCAGCCATGTTTGAACTTTCAGCACGTGCTCAAGATTATGTAGAACGTACCAAACAATTTATTCAAAACGAAATTGAGCCGATCGAAACTGACTTTTGGCATGAGGTACATGAACTGAACCAAGGTGGCGACTGGACCAAATGGCAGTGGCCTGCACAACTTGAAACGCTCAAAGCCAAAGCAAAAGCTGCGGGCTTATGGAATATGTTTTTGCCATGTCCTGAATTGGGTCAAGGTCTATCGGTTCAAGAGTACGCTCATATTGCAGAACTTACAGGTCGGAGTCTTCTTGCGCCGACCGTATTTAACTGTAATGCACCAGACAGTGGCAACATGGAAGTATTGTGGCGTTATGGTTCTGAAGCTCAAAAGCAAGAGTGGCTTACGCAGCTTTTAGATGGAAAAATTCGCTCTGTTTTCTGCATGACAGAACCAGCTGTTGCCTCATCCGATGCGACCAATATGCAAGCAACAGCCGTGATCGAAGGCGATGAAATTGTGTTAAATGGCCGTAAATGGTGGTCTTCAGGCTTAGGTGACCCCAATGCTAAAATAATTATTTTTATGGCACATACACCAGATGAAACCAAAGATCGCCACCATCAACACTCGATGGTTTTAGTGCCTGTTGAAACGGCTGGAGTCAAAATAGAACGAATGTTACCAGTCTTTGGTGACTATGATGCACCCCATGGTCACGGCGAAATTAGTTTTAGTAATGTTCGTGTTCCTGTTTCCAACTTTATTGGTGGTGCAGGTCAAGGTTTTGAAATTGCCCAAGGTCGTTTAGGTCCGGGTCGTATTCATCACTGTATGCGCTGTATTGGTGCTGCGGAAAAATCTTTAGAGTTGATGATCGATCGTGGTATGAGTCGTACTGCATTCGGCAAAGAAATTTTAAAATTAGGTGGAAACTTAGAGCGCGTGGCTGATGCACGTGTTGCAATTGATCAAGCACGTTTATTAACCTTGTATGCTGCGTATAAAATGGATACTTTAGGGAATATGGCAGCGTTAACCGAAATCTCTGCCATTAAAGTCGTTGCGCCAAGTGTGCTTGAAAAAGTGGTCGATATGGCGATTCAAATTCACGGCGGAGCAGGTGTGTCGCGTGATACACCTTTGACAGGTTTCTTCGCTCAAGCACGTTCACTGCGATTGGCTGATGGGCCAGATGAAGTGCATAAAGGTATGATTGCAAAATTAGAACTGGCAAAACGCGGCTATAGTACACGTCGTAAAAAATAATAGAGGAGAAGATCATCTCTTTAATTTATCGTGTTGAAATAAGAATAGATGATCTTCTAAGTTATAAAGAAAAGATTGATAGTTTGGGAAAAAAAGAATGTCAGCGATTGATGTAGGTGGAACAGTTCGGGCGGGTGAAGAACTGGATGCTGTAGCCGTAGAAAACTGGCTCAAAGCACAAGGTGTCGATCTAGAAGGGCAGGTTGAAGTTACGCAATACTCAGGCGGTGCATCTAACTGGACGTATAGATTGAAATACGACAATGTCGATCTAATTCTACGCCGCCCACCCAAAGGTACAAAAGCTAAATCTGCACATGACATGGCACGTGAATATCATGTGCAAAAGAATTTAATCCCTTTTTATCCTGTGCTTCCCGAAATGGTTGCATTGTGTCAGGACGAATCTGTTCTTGGCTGTGATTTCTACGTGATGAAACGTGTAGAAGGCATTATTCCACGTGCCAATTTACCGAGAGAGCTAGATTTTAAAGAAGCCCAAGTTCGTGAGTTGTGTATTAATGTGATTGATAAACTGATCGAACTTCATCAAGTGCCATACCAAGGCACAGAACTTGAGAACCTTGGTAAAGGTGAGGGTTACTGTCGTCGTCAAGTGGAAGGTTGGGACGCTCGTTTTGAAAAAGCCAAAACCATTAACGTCCCTTCATTCAAATATGTGCGAAAGTGGCTGAAAGATAATATTCCGGCAGACTCAAAAACCTGTGTAATTCATAATGATTGGCGTTTTGATAATGTCATTTTAGATCCGAATCATCCTACACAAATTATTGGCGTTTTAGACTGGGAAATGGCAACACTCGGTGACCCACTCATGGACTTAGGTTCGGCCTTGGCATATTGGGTTGAAGAGTCGGATAGTGCACTCTTTAAAGCGACACGTCGTCAACCGACAAATCTTAAAGGCATGTTCACACGTAAAGAAGTGGTCGATTATTATTTAGAAAAAACGGGTTTAGACGTCGAGAATTGGACCTCTTATGAAGTCTTTGGCATTTTCCGTTTAGCCGTAATTGCCCAACAAATTTATTATCGCTATCACCATAAGCAGACCAATAACCCAGCTTTCAAAGATTTTTGGATTTTAATTCATGCTCTCCATATTCGCGCACTTAAATTGATTGGTTTACAGAAAATTGAAGCCAATGAAGTCGCTCAAAAGTACATTGTTAAAATGAAGGAAATATTAGGCAAATGACCACTATTTATTTCATTCGCCACGGGCAAGCATCTTTTGGTGCAGAAAGTTATGATCAACTTTCTCCCAATGGTGAACTCCAAGCCAAAATTTTGGGTCAATATTTTGATCAGATCTTAAAAGAAGCGCCTGTAGTGGTGTCAGGCTCCATGCAGCGACATCAGCAAACGGCATGTATTTCTTTGGCTGAATGCTTTCCTGAAGTAGATGTCTTAACAAATTCTGCATGGAATGAGTTCAATCATCAGCAAGTCTTTGCTCATTACGAACCGCGTTTTAATGAGTCACATTTACTAAAAGCCGATGTGGCAAAAGAGTCGAACCCACGTGCTTATTTGGCCAAGATATTTGAAGGGGCAATTGAACGATGGACAGGTGGCGACTATCACCATGAGTACGATGAATCATGGCCTGAGTTTAAAAGTCGAATTGAAGTCGCTTTACAAGATTTGTGTAATGAACTGGCTCAAAGCAAACCGCGCTATGCTGTGGTGTTTACTTCAGGCGGTGTAATTTCAGTGGTTGCAGGTAAGCTGTTGGGTTTAAGTCCAAATAAAACCTTTGCGCTTAATTGGGCTATTGCCAACAGCAGCATGACCACATTGCGACTGGTGGGGAATGAACCTCAGCTTTTAAGTCTCAATGAACATCATTTTATTAAAGCCGAAAACTCAAACTTACTGACATGGATCTAAGGACAGGATTAAGACATGGCTAAAACAATTTTAATTACAGGGGCAAGTTCTGGCATTGGTGCAGGTATGGCGCGCGAATTTGCACAAAAAGGCTATAACTTGGCAATTTGTGCAAGACGCTTAGATCGCCTTGAAAGTTTAAAGCAGGAACTTGAAAGCAAGTACGGGATAAAAGTCATCCCTAAAGTTTTAGATGTGACCAATTACGATCAAGTGTTTGAAGTTTTTCGTGCATTTAAACAAGAATTTGGTCATTTAGACCGTGTGATTGTGAATGCTGGAATTGGAGATGGGCGTCGAATTGGCAAAGGCAGTTTTGCGATTAATAAAGCCACGGTTGAAACCAACTTTATTTCAGCTCTAGCGCAGTGTGAAGCCGCAGTCGAAATTTTCCGTGAGCAAAATGCAGGGCATTTGGTTGTTATCTCGTCTATGAGTGCAGTCCGCGGTATGCCGAAACATTTGACCGCGTACGGTGCAAGTAAAGCCGGTGTTGCACATTTGGCTGAAGGTATTCGTGCAGAACTGCTCAATACCCCAATCAAAGTCACGACTATTTTCCCTGGCTATATTCGTACAGAAATCAATGAGGGTGCAAAACCACTACCTTTTGAAGTGGATGAAAAAACAGGTTCACGACTGTTGGCAGCAGAAATTGAAAAAGCCCCTGTAAAAGCCTATGTTCCAAAATGGCCGTGGTTACCACTGGGTTTAGCGATGAAAATTTTACCGCTGAAATTGGTCAATAAACTGGGTTAATGATTGAAATAAAAAGGCTGTAAATCAGCCTTTTTATTTTTAATTATGCGAGTGCCTTCTTAACATATGTTGCTATTTCCAGATGATCATTTGAGTGCATTCATGAGTTGGTCATAAAATCGAGGTAGCATTGAAGAAAAAGGTGATCAAGATGTCCACACAATTCGACTTTGTTTCAGTCAGAAAAAAGCCCAATGTTCATTTTGGTGGGCGCTCAATTAGCCATGTTATTCAATGTGAAGATGGTTCACAAAAGACCCTTGGGGTTATTTTGCCTACAGATCAACCACTGACGTTTGAAACGCATGTCGCAGAGCATATTGAAATTGTTTCAGGTCAATGCCAAGTTAAAATTGGGCTACAGACTGAAATGAGGCTATATCATGCAGGTGAAAGTTTTGATGTTCCTGCCAACAGTCGATTCAGTATGATGGCAAGTGAAGTCGTAGATTATATTTGTCACTTAGAAAAATAGCCGAAGATAAAGACTTAAAATGGCTAGAACAACATTAATTCTTGTAACTTTATGATTATATGTATTTTTATCATTAACTTTAAAGCAATATTTCTGAAGAATATTTAAGTCTGTGTATTAATTCAATTCAACGTATACTATTTTCATCTCTTAGCTAGCTTAGACCCAGTCACTGAATATGCGATTAAAAATTTATACGCTGGCTTTGATTCCAGTCATTCTATTTCAAGGTTATGCCGTCAAAAAAAATACACCAAGATTGGCTGAACCCGAAGGAGAGCGCATTGGACAAAAAGGCGTGGGTAAGTCGCTTTCCTTGCTCATTTTGGGGGATTCAGCGGCGGCTGGTGTTGGTGTAAATATTCAAGATGATGCATTATTGGGTTCAATTTTAAAAGAACTGTCATCTGAGTTTAGTATTCAATTTTATTTACATGCAACGACGGGATTCACCACAGATCAGGTCATTCAGTCCATCCAAACGCTTGAGACACAGCATTTTGATGTCATCATTACTTCTGTGGGCGTAAATGACATTACAAAATTCACTTCACCGCAGGCTTGGATCGCAAAACAGAAACAGCTTTATCACATACTCAAACATAAGTTTAGTCCACAATTAACGATTGCATCTGGTGTACCTCCGATGGATCAGTTTCCTGCACTTCCAAACCCACTTGCATGGTTGTTCGGTCAATATGCCAAAGCAATGAACTTAGAATTAGGCCAATTTGTCGCGCAGCAAAATCAGATGGACTGGATTGAGTACGATTTAAAGCATTTTTTGGCTTTAAACTTAGCTATGGCCAAAGATGGTTTCCACCCCAGCAAAGAAATTTATCAGTATTGGGGTAAACAAGTGGCTGAAAAAATACGCCAATCTTTTTAAAATTCAATAAAGACAAATTTTTTATAGCTTATGACACATTCAGTTAAAATTGAAAAACATCCACTTAAACCGTTCCTCCCAGCTAATGCCAAATTATTGATGCTGGGCAGCTTTCCGCCGCCCAAGACCCGCTGGAAAATGGACTTTTACTATCCAAATTTTCAAAATGATATGTGGAAAATATTTGGCTTGTGTTTTTTCCAAGATAAAAACTATTTTCTCAATATCGAGCAGAAGACTTTTAAAGAACAACAGATCCGTACATTTTTAAATGAACGGGGCATTGCGATTTTTGATACGGCCTATGAAGTGATTCGCCAAAAAGGCAATGCTTCAGATAAGTTTTTGCATATTGTTACCCCAACCAATATACACCATTTACTTGAACAAATGCCCGAATGTCATAGTGTGATGACCACTGGCGATAAAGCCACTGATACGCTCATGCTGTCTATGCCTACAGGTACGTTAAAACCACAAATTGGCATGAAGTCCGAGACACATTTTGCTGGGCGAGATCTGAGGCTTTATCGGATGCCATCTTCTTCTCGTGCCTATCCTTTGGCTTTAGAGAAAAAAGCCGAGGCTTATTACAACTTATTTTCTGAAATAGGCTTACTTTAGGTAACTATTTGGATTATCCACATGACTGAATGTTCCAGCCATTCGTAGATAGTTGGTCTGCTTTAGTCTTCGTACTCAACATAGTCCCAGAGATTAAGCCGCGCTTTAATCTGTTTGCGTAGTTGTGGCAGCATAGGAAATAATGTTCCATCAATCCATAGGCTGAGTGCACCTGCCGAAAGTGGCTGTTGCGATTCATCGATCAATTGAGCACCTTTCACCAAAACAAAAGTCTCTTCGCTTGCAGCTGTTTCGATCCCTTTAAACTGAACCAAAAGTTCATGGCCTGTATCTTGGATTAGCCACTCCAGTTCAATTTGGATATTTTGATTGGATTTTAAAACAACTTGTCCTTCAACCATGTCATTGTCACTCAAGCAGTCATGCTCAACACGCACTTTACTTAGAAACCATTCTTGTCGAGCAAGCTCTTCTAGCGTTTTGTAGGGGGTTAAAATATTACTGAGATTAAACTGACGACTTAAATCAAAAAATTGCATTACTAAACTTTGTAAAGGGGAGATAAAAAAGAAGGGCTGCATGTTAAATCAAAGTGTGTACTGAGTAAAACCTTTCAAGCTCTTGAATGAATTTAGGTATCAGAGCCAATTATTCTGTTCGAGTCTTATATTCAAAGTTGTTTATTAAAATAGCAATAGATAAAGTATTTTTAAGCTGAGCCTAAAAACAAAACACTCAGCCTAAACAGAAAGCTATCGTACGTTAGAGAATATGTATGATGTCATTCATATGTAATTACATCATCCATTCAATGGGCAGGTATGATACAGCTTTCATCATGAAACGCTGAAATTTTGTAGTTTCGGGTTCTTTTTGATGTTCAATGACACTTCCATCTTTTTGATGTTCAAGCCAAATGATATCGCCTTGAGAGTTGAGCTTTAACTCATATGCAATATGCGGGAGAAATTCATCTAACTTGTGTGAGATTGCATTTTGCAATTGATCTGACTCTACCACTAAGCCTACTTCTGTATTTAAATGGGCTGAGCGCGGGTCAAAGTTAAACGAACCGACAAAGACTTTTCCATCTATATCAAAAAATTTGGCATGGAGCCGTGAGGAACTTCGACCTTTAGCTGGAATCACATGACCAGTTGCCACTTCATACCATGTGTATTTTTCTCGTTCGATATAGGGTTTAAATTCATATAATTTGACGCCATTTTTGAGCAAGCCACGGCGATATTTTTTATAAAATGCATGCACAATGGCAACATCATTAGCCAATAACGAATTGGTTAAGATCCGAACTCGAGTTCCATTTTTTGCCAAATTGGAGAGATAGTCGGCACCTGCTGTGGTTGGAACAAAATATGCGGAGACCAATTCCATGTGCTTTTCAGGCTTGCCCATCAAATCGAACATTTGTTTGACAATGATTTCATCAGGTTTTGCTTCACCACGAATTTTATTGGGAGAATCGGCAATAAAATGAGCTTTTGCCCAGTTAACAGGATGTTTGGTTAGCTCTGAATCGACTTGTATACGAGCCAAATCAATTTTCTGTTCAATCACATTTTTATCTAAGGCATCCGCTTCATAGTGCTGTTTTAATTGATCCAGTTCTTCTTTTGTTCCACGACCCACTAATTGGGGAATTGTATAACTGAGATCATCATTCCAGAAATTTAGAAATACGCTATTGGCATGTTCTACAGCTTGCCCATAAAACAAAATGTCCAAATCGATAAATTGGAATTTTTCACTGGCATCAAAGTATTCACTGCTGATATTACGACCACCAGTTACCGCAATTGCACCATCAGCAATGATCAGTTTGTTATGCATACGATGGTTAATGTGATTGAAGCGAAAAGCATAATCAATCACACGTAAATGACGGTATTTGTAAGGATTGAATAATTTGATTTCAAAATTGGGGTGAGCACTCAGTTTTTTGAGAGTTTCATCAAGTGCAGTGCCATTTTGGTCATCAATCAATAAGCGTACTTTCACACCACGATCTGCAGCATTTAACAGTTCATGCAACATCATATGGCCTATAAAGTCATCTCCCCAAATATAGTATTGGACATCTAGACTGTGCTTCGCCTCTCGTATCAAATGTAAGCGTGAGGCAATACTCATAAATGCTTCGTCTAGAGCTAAATAGGCCGTAAGTCCCTGTTTTTGCTGTACAGACGCATCTTGACCATTAAGCCAATGCTGTGCATATATCTCTACAGGGTCTGAAGGCTTAGCTTGATTGGGGGCGAGTTGACATCCCGCCAATGTTAAAACGGTGCTCAACAAAATCAGCGGTCGACAATGAGTTCGTATCGGCATATTTATTTTAAAGACCTAATTTTTATACGTTATACATTTCACATGTTATAGGTTGAAACAGAGAATAAAAAGCGGTTGCTGTAGCGCATCTGTTAAAGACCTGTTAAGGATAGCGAAAATGAAATCACGTGCAGCTGTTGCCTTTGGACCTGGACAAGCTCTAGAAATTGTAGAAATTGATGTTGCTCCACCGCAAAAAGGTGAAGTTTTAGTCAAGATTACCCATACAGGTGTATGTCATACCGACGCATTTACTTTATCTGGTGATGATCCTGAAGGTGTTTTTCCAGCAGTTTTAGGCCATGAAGGTGCGGGTATCGTAGTTCAAGTCGGTGAAGGTGTAACCAGCGTCCAGCCGGGTGATCATGTTATTCCACTGTATACGGCCGAGTGTGGCGAGTGTTTATTCTGTCAGTCAGGCAAGACTAATCTATGTGTTGCAGTCCGTGCGACGCAGGGCAAAGGTCTGATGCCAGATGGTACAACGCGTTTTTCTTATAATGGGCAACCGATTTATCACTACATGGGCTGTTCAACCTTTTCTGAATATACCGTTGTCGCAGAAGTGTCTTTGGCTAAAATCAATCCAGAGGCTAACCCTGAACACGTCTGTCTATTGGGTTGCGGCGTGACCACTGGTTTAGGTGCAGTCAAAAATACAGCTAAAGTACAAGAGGGTGATACTGTTGCAGTCTTTGGTTTAGGTGGTATTGGTCTAGCTGTTGTACAAGGTGCAAAAAAAGCCAAAGCCAGCCGTATTATTGCGGTTGATACGAACCCTGACAAATATAAATTAGCAGCAGAATTCGGAGCAACTGATTTTGTAAACCCAAAAGATCATGACCGTCCTGTACAAGAAGTCATTGTTGAAATGACGGGTTGGGGGGTTGATTACTCATTTGAATGTATTGGTAACACCAATGTCATGCGCTCAGCACTTGAATGTGCACACCGTGGTTGGGGTCAGTCGGTAATTATTGGCGTGGCGGGTGCAGGCCAAGAGATTTCAACACGTCCATTCCAACTGGTCACTGGCCGTACCTGGAAAGGGACAGCTTTTGGCGGTGTAAAAGGTCGTTCACAACTGCCAGGTATGGTTGAAGAAGCAATGACTGGTGACATTCGTTTAGCTCCATTTGTTACGCATACGATGGGTCTCGACAAAATCAATGAAGCCTTTGACTTAATGCATGATGGAAAATCAATCCGTACTGTGATTCATTTTGAAGACTAATTTTCTGTAATATGTTTAAAAAAACCAAGCTTCGGCTTGGTTTTTTGTTTTTGGCTTGAAGAAAAGCGAATTGGCAGAATTGTTCATGTTGTTAGACAAAAATGATAAAAAATGTCAATTCGTTAGATTTTGTCCTTTTATGACATAGTCGAAAATAGGTTCTCATCTTATCTTGATGGCTCAATAATGCACACTTGTATAAAAATAAACTGAAGCAGAGGGTGACCATGGGAAAGCATGTTGAATACCGTCCTGAATGGGTACGTGAAGATTTCATCGATTTTCTGGCTGAAAAAGTAAATCCGCTATGGGCATGGAAAAAAGCCAAAGCGCGGATTGTTGCAAAACATCATGTATCAGATGACTTCGTGTACATGCAGTTACAGCCAAATCATCATTTTAAAGCAACTGACTATCAAGCTGGGCAAAGCATTTTAGTGACGGTGCTCATTGGTGGTGTACGTTGGCAACGCAGCTATTCAATTGTCGAGATATTAGAAGATGGTAATCTTATGATTGCTGTCAAACAACAGGGCAGAGTCTCAAATGCGCTCACTCAACAGCCTGTAAAAAGTGTAGTTGAAATTTCCCAAACGCAGGGCGAATTTGTTTTAAAAACTCAGCCTCACTCTGCACTGATGATTGCTTCGGGGAGTGGTATTACTGCAATTTACGCATTGATTAATGCTGCATTAAAACAACCACAAATAGTTTCCAATATCGATTTAATTTACTTTACGCGGGATGATGCCTTTCACGCAGAACTGCAAAGTCTGGTCGAACATTATCCGCAGTTTAAATATCACCATTTCAATACATTGACCCATAAACAACATCTGAGCCAAGACTTGCTTAGCCAAAAGGTTGAAGGTTTTGAACAACGTGAATGTTATGCTTGCGGTGCTGCCAATATGATGCAAAGCCTGACAGAAATTTATCAGGCTTTAGGCTTAGTTGAGCATCTGCATACCGAATACTTTCAAATTGTTGTCGATCATACCCAGAGTGCTCAAATGATCACGTTTCAACGTTCGCAGCAACAGTTTCAAGCCCAAAGCAATTTATTAGACAGTGCAGAACAAGCGGGTTTACGTCCCGCACATGGCTGTCGTATGGGCATTTGTAATACTTGTTCATGTACAAAAGTTCAGGGCGTGGTGCGGAATCTGCTCACAGGCGAGCTTTATCAAAACAATAACACACAAATTAAGTTATGCATTTCACAGGCGGTTAGTCCTGTTGTGATCAACCTTTAAGAAGGTATAGATATGAATCTTCCCATTTATTTTAGTGAAAGCAGTAAATCCAAATATTTAAGTCCTGCACAAGTCGAAGAGTTTGGTACGAAAGTTGAAGCAATCCGTCGTGAAGTGATGGAAAGTCTCAATGAAAAAGATGCTCAATATATTTACAAAATTCGAAATTTTGTGCGCTATAGCGAAATAAGCGCACGAGCGATGCTTATGTTTGCAGGATGGCTGCCTCCAGTATGGCTTTTGGGCACTGGTTTATTGGGGATATCTAAAATCGTAGAAAATATGGAGCTTGGGCATAATGTTATGCATGGTCAGTTTGATTGGTTAAATGACCCGAGTCTCAACGGGATAAATTATGACTGGGATACTATGGCCACAGGCCCCGACTGGAAACATACGCATAATTATATCCACCATACCTACACCAATATTGTTGGTATGGATCATGATGTCGGCTATGGCTTAGTCCGTGTGAGCAATGCACAGGTCTGGGAACCTCGCTTTTTGTTGAATCTACCTTTAGCTGCACAATTGATGGTGTTTTTTGAGTGGTATGTTGGTATACAAAATCTGCATATAGAGGATGTGGTCGCCTATAAAACAAAAACTTGGCGCGAAGTTTGGGCAGAGTCATATGATTTTAGGCAGAAAATGAAACGCCAAGTGATTAAGGACTATGTCTTTTTCCCAATCATTGCTGGGCCAAATGCACTGCCAGTTTTTGCAGGAAATACGGTAGCCAATGTTATTCGTAGTTTATGGGCATCCGCGGTGATTTTTAATGGTCACTTTACCGAAGACGCTGAAAACTTTGAAATGGACAATATCGACAATGAAAAACGGGCCGAGTGGTATCTGCGCCAAATTAGAGGCTCAAGTAATTTTAGTGGGACACAGGGCTTACATATTTTAAGCGGGAACTTGAGTCATCAAATCGAACATCATCTTTTCCCAGACATGCCAGCCAATCGCTACGCACAAGTCGCGCCCAAAATTAAAGCATTGTGTGCAGAGTATGGAATTCATTACAATGAAGCGAGTTTTATCAAACAGTTTTCATCTGTTTGGGTGAAATTGGCTAAATACTCGCTGCCAAATGAATGTTATGAAAAAAGTGACCCTACACAGTCTTTTCTGAAACACAATCTGAGTTTATTGAAAAAAAGAATCTTTAAATCATAGCTCACAAGTATGTACCAGAGCAGAAACTTTATTGGATAATATTGACCCATTAGGTTTCTGCTTTTTTTTTTGCACAAAAGTAGGGCGTAAAACCCCTCTATATGATGTCTTTGTGTAAGTCGGATTAAATTTAATCATTATGTGAATAGTCGGTATTTACTTAAAATAAATTATTGTTAATATTGGTTTTTCAGTGAAAGTTGTTTAGCTTTGCTATGTCGCTCAAATGAATACTCATTTGCTATTGAAAACGGCTCTCAGTTATTTGTCTAATTTGTGTAATAGTTGCAATTTTTCATTGGTATACGCTTATATAAGTTGTATATGATGCATATTGTGATGGTAATCACGCAGCGTCATTATACTTATATTTACTTTTTTGTTTTTCATTTTTTTTCATTGTTTTTCATGACTTTGCTTGATTTCTTTTTTAAACAATATGTCTGGTTATGGACTAAACCAGCAAGTTTAAGTTGCAGATAATTATTATGTCTCGAACCCATTCACAGCCTAAGAATAAATCTAAAAAGATTGCTTATAATCAACAGGCAGGAAAGAGTTCTACTTCAAAAAAAGACCACCATCTGATTGATATTATTCCTCAGCTTTTTTGGATTCATAATGACGTCTGCAAATATATAAATTTACCCTTACGTCAGTATGTAGGAGGAATGGATTTATCTGCAGATAGCTTCAATTTGGTCGAATATATTCATCCAGAAGATGTACCAGCATTAGATGAATTTTTGCATCAACCGATAATTGCCGAGCTCACATTTGAAAAAACCTGCCGTATTCGTAATCATCAGGACCAGTATCATTGGTTCTTAGTCCAAGGTGAAATGGATCGCTCTACGGCTGGATTTCAGCTGAGTTGCACTGATATTCATCAGGGCATGAAAATTTATATCGAGTCTTTGGCGCTGTTACGTGCGCATTCGGATATGTTAAATGCCAGCGTAGACTGCATTATTGCGGTTGAGCCAGATGGCACGGTCACACATATGAATAAGTCGGCATGTGTCATGTTATTGGGAAGTGCAGATGTTAAGGACTTTGGTATGTCTTGGGTCGAACTTTTGCCTCCAGCGGTGCGTAAAAAAGCCAAAAAAGCATTGCATGATGCAGGCCAAGGCCAAATTTCCCGTTTTAACGGCATGAGTTTATCGGACGGTAAAGTTTATTATTGGGATAATGTTCTGACACCTGTACTTGATGTTGACGGAAAAACCCAGAGTATTTTATGTGTTTCACGTGATATCACGCTGCAATATTTGACTGAACAAAAATTAAAACAAGGCAGCGAACGTGATGAATTAACCGGTTTAAATAACCGGCGTGCGTTTAAAGAAAAAATCAGAAAACTGTATAACAGCGCACGTGATAAAAAACAAAAGTTAGCCGTCATGCTGATGGATTTAGATCACTTTAAAACCATCAATGACACACTGGGCTATGCAGCGGGTGACCACCTTTTAAGAATTTTATCGAAACGCTTAAAACAAATTTTAGAAGGACGTGCTTTCTTGGCACGTCTTGGTGGGGATGAGTTTGGTGTGATTATTCCACATGTGCAGGATATAGGTGAGCTCAATCAAATTGCCCAGCAGATTTTGCAACATCTCGAGATCCCCATTACGTTTTCGGGTAACTACATCAATGGTGGTATGAGCATTGGATGTGGCCTCTATCCAGATGATGCCAATGACCTCAGTGAGTTACTCAAGTGTGCTGACACAGCACTCAATGATGTTAAAGCACAAGGCCGCGGTGGTATGCGCATGTTTGATCAGGATATGTTTAATGCGGTACGGGAGCAATCTGAACAACTTAATTGTGCGCATCAAATTATTCGTAATGTTGCCATCGAGGCTTTCTTTCAACCGAAAGTCTGTTTAGATTCAGAACGAATTATTGGTTATGAAGCGCTATTACGCTGGCGTGATGATCAAAATAACATTCAAAGCCCTGCACGAATCGCAGCAGCTTTTAATGATTATGAGTTATCCAGCCGTATTGGTGAGATTATGCAGCATCAGGTTTTCAAGCAGATTACTGAATGGTGGGCAAAAGGCTTACACATTGTACCCATTTCAATTAATGCAGCACCTGTTGAGTTTATGCGTGATAATTTTGCGGAGATCTTTTTAAAACGTCTCAAATCCTACCGCATACCCTCAAAATTTGTTGAAATTGAGGTTACTGAATATCATTTGGCTGAACGCGGCTATGAATATGTGGTTCGTGCTTTAAAAAAACTCAAAGCAAATGGTGTGCGAATAGCACTGGATGATTTTGGTACAGGGCATTCTTCTCTTACTCATTTACGTGACTATCCTGTTGATATTATTAAAGTTGACTGCTCTTTTGTGCAACGTTTAAGTGATGATAAATCAATTTATGCCATTGTCGAAGGGTTAGCCAAACTTGGCCCGATTTTATCAATGGATATCGTTGCTGAAGGGATTGAAACTGAAACGCAATTGCAGCTTTTAAGAGATATGGGGTGCCATATTGGGCAAGGCTATTTATTTAGTCCACCTGTTTGTGCTCAGCAGGCAGAAATGCAGTTGCTGAAACTACACTAGGCATGGCTTTATATAGCGATTGTTCTCATGAACTCAAACATGATTAGGCCATTGAGTTAAAGGCGAAGGCAGTGGCTTAAACGGGATAGAACTGAATTTTTGCATAAAAAAGTGTTGTAAAAGGGCTTTGTTGCATAAATATGTAAGCATCTGATTTAAATAAATTTAATTTTGGATCAAAAAATAATCAAAACTTTTAAAATCATATAGTTATGAAATCTTTGTGCAACAAAGCCTTGTAAAAGCAAAAAAATCAGCGTATTTTAAATTTCAGATAACATATTTTTGAAGATATAAAAATGTTAAAGCAACCTATAATCTCTAACGCAAATTATTACTTTTGGCAATTTAGATAATTGCCTGAATGCGTTTGGGCATCAAAAGGTTGCCCACCTAGTTAATACCTGATCGGCAACCCTGGTCAGGTTTTTTTATATCTGCTGTTTTAATAAATTTTGGAGTACTTCATGAAAACAACTAACTATTCATACTTTAGCAACTTTTATTGGTTTTACTTTAGTCAATTTATGACTTTAGCCCAGCAATCCATTAGACCCATAACGCTCAAATAAAAGATCGGACTGAAGACCACAGTCCAAAGGATACAAACCAATGAATGCTCTAAATACTGCACTACAAAGTACACAAACGACAGTTCAAGAAACACTTTTAAGTTTGCCGCAGCAACTCAAAGCGCAGTTGCCACTTTCTACGCCATTAAAACTACAAATTGCTGAACAGCGTCAAACCATTCAAAATATATTAGATGGCAAAGACCATCGTTTAATGGTCATTACTGGCCCATGTTCCATTCATGACCCTATTGCGGTTTTAGAATACGCTGAAAAGTTAAAACAATTACAAACCAAAGTTTCAGATCAGATTTTCTTCGTAATACGTGCTTATATTGAAAAACCACGGACAACAGTGGGTTGGAAAGGTTTTTTATACGATCCTCTGCTCGATGGATCTTCCAATATGCAGTTGGGACTAGAGCAGTCTCGAGCATTGTATTTAGCGATTATTGAAATGGGTCTACCGATTGCTACAGAAATTTTAAGCCCGATGGCGACTGCTTATTTCGATGATTTGTTGGCGTGGGGAGCCATTGGTGCGCGTACTAGCGAGTCGCAGATTCACCGTGAAATTTCGAGTCATATGCCGTTCAGCATTGGTTTCAAAAATGGCACAGATGGTTCAATTCAAATTGCACTGGATGCGATTCAGTCTGCATCAAACCCTCACCAGTTCATGGGAATTGGGCAGCAAGGCATGGCATGTATGCTTCAGTCCCAAGGAAATCCGAAGCCACACTTGATTTTACGTGGTGCAAACTCGGGGCCTAACTATGCTTTAGCCGATATTCGTCATATGCAAGATAAAGTCAAAGGTGAATTACCTGCTTTGGTGATTGACTGTAGTCATGGTAACAGTAGTAAAAATCCACTCAATCAACCTAATGTATTGCGTAGCATTGTTGCAGAACGTATGCAAAGCAATGTGTGTGGTGTCATGCTTGAAAGTCACTTGGTTGATGGTAATCAGAAAATTTCAGATGACATGGTCTATGGTCAGTCTGTTACCGATGGCTGTTTAGGCTGGGAAAAAACTGAGCAAGTACTCTTAGAGGTTGCCGACACATTACGCAGCCACGCTGTTCAACGTAGTGCTTAATCAACGCAACCAAAAAGACCTTTCAATGAAAGGTCTTTTTTTGTGATGTAGTTCAATAAATGAAGATAATAAATTGAAAAATAAGCTAAAAGTTATTTATCAAACGATAAATTAGGTTGAGCTAGAGCATAAACTTATGCAAAATCAGAAGCCTGAAAGAACATGATAAAAAATTGTATTTTGAAGAAAAGAAATGCTTTTTAAAGTCAGCTATTTGCACTAATTTTTAGAGAACACTATGTATTCTGCAGAACTTTTAGAAGAAGCCCGTCGAATGATGTTTCACATGCTCAGCAAAGTGGTTGAGTATGGTGGTTCAGACTTATTTATATCTGCAGACTTTCCGCCAAGTATTAAGCATCAGGGCCTCATGAAGCCACTGGGTCAACAAAACTTACCATCTGATCAGACCAAACTCTTTGCTTATAGTTTAATGAACGAAAAGCAACGATTGGAGTTCGAAACTGAGCTGGAGTGTAATTTTGCAATTAGCGTTCCCAATGTTTCACGTTTTCGCGTCAATGTTTTTCAGCAGCAACTGCATGTAGGTATGGTGATTCGTACGATTACTGCGGAAATTCCTAACTTCACTAAGTTACAACTTCCAACGTCTTTAAAAGACGTAATTATGGAAAAACGTGGTTTGGTCCTCGTTGTCGGTGGTACAGGGTCGGGTAAATCGACGTCTTTGGCAGCCATGATTGATCATCGAAATGAAAACTCGGCAGGGCACATTATTACAGTTGAAGACCCTGTGGAGTATGTACACAAGCATAAGAAATCGATGATTACTCATCGGGAAGTGGGTGTGGACTGTCATTCTTGGCACAATGCTTTGAAAAATACTCTGCGCCAAGCGCCCGATGTCATTTTAATTGGTGAGATTCGTGACACGGAGACGATGGAACATGCCATAGCTTTTGCGGAAACAGGCCACTTATGTCTGGGGACATTGCACGCCAATAATGCAAATCAAGCTTTAGATCGTATTATTAACTTTTTCCCAGACGAACGTCGTAATCAACTTTTGATGGACTTATCTTCCAATATGAAGGCGATTATTTCACAGCGTTTGGTGCGAACTGAAGATGGGCGTGGTCGCCGAGCAGCAGTAGAAATCATGCTCAATACACCGTTGATGTCAGACTTGATCCTTAAAGGGAATTTCCATGAACTCAAAGAAGTGATGTCAAAATCACGAGAGCTCGGTATGCAGACCTTCGACCAAGCTTTATTTGATTTATACAATCAAGGTGCAATTGCTTATGAAGAAGCGCTGCGAAATGCAGACTCGGTCAATGAATTACGTCTACAGATTAAATTAAAGAGTAGTCGTGCTAATCCACAGTTAAACTCAAGTAGTGCTTTGTCTTTTGATCAAGCGGTTGCCGAAAAGGCCAAAGAAGCTGAAGAAGAGAAAGACGACGCTTAATTTTTGAGTCCGTATGTTCATTACTATGGGCATACGGATTGATGTTTTAAGCGGTTTTCTTTCTATTCGTAATAAAGGCATAGAAAGTTAAACTTAAAATAGTTGTCAGAGCACAGAATAAATAGGTAAAGCTATAACCTTGCTTAGAAATGAGTATGCCCAACAATACAGAGCCAAATGCAATGCCTAAGTCATACATGGTAAAGAATGTAGAGGTCGCATGGCCAATCCGATGCTTTTCCGTACCTTGAATAGCTAAAGTTTGTAGACAAGGCTGTGCAGAACCAAAGCCCATGCCAACGCATACTGCCGCAACCAATAAACCCGTCAGAGATTGAATCTGACTGAGAATCACAAGCCCCAAGCTAAATAATATAATCGCTGGGTAAATCACATAGCTCGCTCCGTGATGGTCATAAATTTTTCCTGTAATCGGGCGTAGACTCATCATAGAAATTGCAAAGACGATAAAAAACAGGCTTGCATAGTTCAGCAGATGTTTAGACTCTGCATAAGTTGAAATGAACGACATGATACTGGCATAGGAAAAAGAAACGATCATGCCCATAATTGAAATATTCAAGGCATTAGTTTCAACAAAGTCATGGATACTGAGCTTGCACTTCACGGCAGGTGTCAATTTTTGAGTGGTCTGCTGAATTGGGATAAAGAAGCAAAACAAGAAACCGAGACAGACACTAAACGCTAAAATTCCTGCGACCATTGGATAGGATACGGACTGGATCAGGGTTAAACCGAGGAATGGCCCAAGTACAATCCCGAGATTAATGGACATGACAAAATAGCCCATGCCTTCGCCTTTACGTTTTTCTGGAATAAACTCATTGACGATAGGTACGGCAACTGTGGTGACGATGCTGAACCAAATGCCATGTAGAAAACGAATCAGTAACAACAGGTGTAAATTATCAGCAAACAAATAAGCCAAGGAAAACAAACAAAATAGGGCTTCCGCGATAAAAAGCGTTTTCTTACTGCCAAATTTTTCAATAATGAGTCCGCTAAAAGGGCGAACTGCGATAGACGATGCCATGAACAAAGTCATGGCTAAGCCTGCTTGAGCAAGGCTTCCACTCAAATCATTCAAAATATAGATTGGAAGGATTGAGGTCTGTGCAAAGTAAAAGATGAACAAAAACAGATTGTTCGCTAAGCACAGAATAAAAGACTTATTCCATAGTGATGATGTATTGAGAGCAGACATGCAGAGCCCTTGGCTCGAAGATGAGGCTACAGGACGTAAACTGTTGTTATTATTTTATGCAGAAGCTAGGTCACGGCTGTGAAATTAGAACAAACAAATTATAGGATAATGCACGTGAAAAGTATAATTATAGTGATAAATACAGGTATTTAATCGAGATGAATATATAAATATCGAGTGAATTTATCAAAATAAGACGATAGTTGTAAAAAAATCAGTCCGCAGACTGATTTTTTGAGCCGTAAATATGAATACTAGGCTTATAGACCCGCTTCATAGGCTGTGCTTGAAAGGAGTTGTTCTACATCTGCGATATTGTCTGGTTTGATTTTATAAATCCAACCTTTGCCATAGGGGTCATCATTGACGAAGTCAGGATCATCTTCCAGATTGGCATTGATTTCTACCACGGTGCCAGAAACCGGTGCATGAATATCAGAAGCTGTTTTTACAGATTCAACCACACCCGCTTGTTCGCCAGCAGTGATTTGTTGACCAACTTCTGGTGTTTCAACATAGACTAAATCGCCTAAAGCATCCTGTGCATGGTCTGAAATACCAGTTACAACAAGATCACCTTCAATACGCACCCATTCATGTGTACTTGCATACTTCAATTCTGAAGGATGATTCATGAATAACTCCTTAAAATACAAAAATCATTTTTCGCATGATTTATACATGCTTTTTTATCAAAACAAAAGATCTATAAATACGGATCTTTACGCCAATTACTCGGGCTGCGTCCACTCCAACGCTTAAAGGCTCGGCTGAAATTTGCCACATCACTATATCCCAGTTCATCCGCGATTTGCTCTAAGCTATAGTCTGTACGTGACAAAAGTGACGTGGCATGACGGTAACGCACTTCATCCACAATGGTTGAAAAAGACGTGCTTTCAGCAGCCAATTGGCGCTTCAGTGTTCGATCAGACATGTGTAAGAGGTCAGCCACATGCTCGATGCTTAAATAGTGTTGTTCTGAGCGCGTCAAAATGTCACGTACACGCATCGATAATCTTCGGCGTTCGCCCATTGCTGAGAGCTCAGCTTCACATTGATTAATGGCTATTTGGCTTGCAAGTGGGTCAGCATTGACCATTTTAAAGCCGAGATAGTGCTTATCAAAACTCAAAAGTAAATGTGGTTGATCAAAGCGAACACTATGGTTAGGTAGCTTTGCACGATAGCGATCAAAGCCTTCGGGTTCTGGAAAATCGAAATCAATTTCCCCAGCCAGATTTTCAATGCCAGTGAGCGCCTTACTCATAGAAACAATGCCAAAAATAATACTGATCGCAATATCGGTACGCAACGGTTCTATATCGACATCACAGCGTAATTGTAAAGTCGCTTTTTCGCCAAAGGTGGAAAAGAAAAGCTGCAAAAAAGGCATGCGCAGCTGAATAAAGCGGTTAGCAAGTACCAAGGCTTCGCCAATATCATGAGTTGTCATAATGGCATAGCCAATGAAGCCATGAATTGAAATACGCATTTGCGTGCCTAGATGGTAGCCAAGCGTGGGCTCACCAGTGAGACGGCTGGCCAACTTCACAAGTTCATTGGCAGTATGAACAGGTATACGAAAGTCAGGCTCAGCGAGTTGTTCGCTCGTGAGTTGAAAAGGGGAAAATAGGGTCTCTGCGTTATAGCCCCAACGAGACACAACATCTAACAACAATAAGCCATAAACACCAGGAATTCCTTGATCTTGGCGAAGTGAAACTGTTTTCATGCGCGATCCATTGCATTTTTCTTTCTTTTCTGACTGAAGTTATATTGGCATGAATATTTCAAATTCATGGAGCATATTGTTGGACAATATGCTCCAAGCCTATATCAATTCAGTATCCTTTTCATTTCTTATTTAGTGGAACGATATTATAAATATCATAAATTTCTGAGCAAAAATATAACACTCTCGATAAAAATAAAGGCTCAGCAAATGATGCTAAAAGTTAAGTAAAATCTTTTCAAAATCAGCACGCTAAAATCATTGATGATAATGATCTAAGCGTGCTGAGGACGGAAAGTAAAATTAGGCTTCTTTCTTTTTAATTGGATGTTGTTCCGTTAAAAATCCACCTGTTTGACGCTGCCAAAGGTGCGCATAGATACCATTTTTTTGAATCAGCTCTTGATGTGTCCCTTGTTCTGCAATACGACCTTCATCAAGCACGATCAAACGATCCATTTGAGCAATGGTTGAAAGACGGTGAGCAATCGCAATCACCGTTTTATCTTGCATTAACTCATCAAGGCTAGATTGAATTGCAGCTTCAACTTCTGAGTCTAGGGCACTGGTGGCTTCATCTAAAATTAAGATTGGTGCATCTTTCAAGAACACACGAGCAATGGCGATACGCTGGCGTTGGCCACCTGAAAGTTTCACTCCACGCTCACCAACATAGGCTTCATAACCTGATTTACCACGTAAGTCAGTCAGCTGAGGAATAAACTCTTCGCCTTTGGCTTTACGTACAGCAGCATACATTTCTTCATCACTGGCATTGGGACGGCCATATTTAATATTTTCTGCGACACTACGGTGGAGCAGGGAGGTGTCTTGAGTCACTAAGGCAATATTACGACGTAAACTGTCTTGGGTGACATCTTCAATATTCTGTCCATCAATTAAAATTTCACCCTGTTTCAATTGATAAAAATGCAGCAATAGTTGAATCAGTGTCGATTTCCCCGCACCAGAGCGACCCACGATCCCAATTTTTTCACCAGCTCGGATGCGTAGGTTTAAATTGTCGATGACATTTTTACTGTTATACGCAAAAGTGATGTCTTTAAATTCGATCATACCTTGTTTAACTTCAAGGTCTTTGGCATCAGGTTTGTCTTGAATCGTGATCGAACGACCGAGGGTTTTCATGCCGTCTTGAATGGTGCCGACACTTTCAAAAAGTGCTGAGGTTTGCCACATGATAAATTCAGCAATACTGCTCAGTTTTAAAATCATAGCCGTTGCAGCAGCAATAACACCGAGTTCAACTCGCCCATTCATCCATAACCAAACTGCAGTGCCCAATACGCCCGCGTACAGCACTATATTTAAAAACAGGATGCTGATTTCATACTTAGCACCTAAACGCATTTGTTTATAAACGGTGACCATGAACTCTTGCATCGAGGATTTGGCATATAAGCTTTCTCGTCCTGCATGGGCAAAAAGCTTCACTGTTTGAATATTGGTATAAGCATCGGTAACACGGCCAGTCATCACAGCTCGGGCATCAGCCTGTTCATTTGAAACTTTACTCAAACGTGGAATGAAGTAATATGCTGCGCAGATAAACAACGCCAACCAGACCAGTAAAGGTAATATTAGGAGCGGGGAGATAGCGGCAAGCACGAGATTGACTGTGACAAAATAAATCAGCACATAAGCCAACATGTCACCCAAAATAACCCAGAACTCACGTATTGCCAGTGCAGTTTGCATGACTTTTGCGGAGAGTCTTCCTGCAAAATCATTGTGAAAAAAGTCGAGGCTTTGCTTCAGCAGTAAATTATGAAAGCGCCAGCGCAGACGCATCGGAAAAGTGCTAAATAATATTTGATGTTTAATAATCGACTGTAAACTGGCAAATAAAATATTGGCCAATAAAATACAGAATAAAAGGACTAAATTTGAACCATGTTCTGCTAAAAATGTTTCTGGCTGGCTTTTACTGAGCCAGTTCACTAAGTCACCAATTTTGGCATAAAACAAAGCTTCAAAGCTGGCAGCCCCAGCCGTGAATAAAACTAAGATCAACAAATAGCCACGCACACCTTTAGCGGCCTGCCATACAAACGGAAAGAACGTGGTCGGTAAAGGTTGGTTTAAACCTTCGTCTGGATAGGGATCAACACGTTTTTCAAACCATTTGAACATGAATAAAACCTTCAAAAAAATAAGTCATTTATGAGTTAATGACTTGTTTTATAAATAAGCAGAATTTGAAAATTTTAGCATGAAAATACCTCAGTCGTCTGTGTAAATTGCCAGAGACTAAACGTGGTTGTAGCAGTATTGATAGCATGAAAGGTAGATGAATAGATATAAAAGTCTGATATAGAGAAGCGTGATAAAAGGGAATTCAACGAGATGAATCCCCCAAGATGCTTAAAGCATTAGTTTGCTTGAACTTATGATGTCGCAACCCCATCAGATGCCGCAGCTTCTGAAGCAGGTACTGCATTTTCAGTTGCAATAGCAGCTTGAGTGGTTTCTACGACTTGAGTTTCTGCTTCAAAAGAAGATGCTGCTGCGACAGCTAAAAGGGCGGCACATAAAGATTTATTTAAAGTATTCATTTTAGAAAGTCTTATAAAGTGAAATGGAGTGGCTAATTTAATGAAAGAAAAGGTTGGTATTGTGATATTGAAGTATATTTCACATAATTAACTTACATAATACACATCATAAATAACTTATTTACTTCAGAACGGCTTTGTTGCATAAATATGTAAGCATCTGATTTAAATAGATTTAATTTTGGATCAAAAAATAATCAAAACTTTTAAAATCATATAGTTATGAAATCTTTGTGCAACAAAGCCCTTCAGAACTAATAAACCTCTTGCGAAAGTATCGTTTTACCTAATTTTTGAATTGGCTAAAACCTTATAAAATGTAGCTTTGGGCTGTTTAAATTTTGACTAACGCAAGAAGTCTAATGTTATGTATTTTCATAATTTTTATTCTAAAACTAGTAATTTAGACCGTATGTTGAAATGCTTATTCTTCGTTTTTAAGACTCTGGGTATGCCAAAACTAGAATGGTTTTAGCATACCAGAGTGAAAAAATTACGGATTTGACAGTGCGATTTGCATGTCATATCCCGAAGGTGCTTGGTAAATTTTGAGACCAAATTCGGGAAGAATGGCAATTAAATGATCGAAAATATCCGACTGGATCGCTTCATAGTCTTTCCATGCAATTTGATTGCTAAATGCATAAATTTCCAGCGGCAAGCCTTTTTCAGTCGGTTGTAACTGACGTACGATTAAAGACTGGTGTTTTGAAATATTCGGATGCTGATTAAGGTACAACTCAACATACGCACGGAAGGTACCGATATTGGTTAAACGTCGCTGATTGCAGGGAGATGTATTGCTCAGTTTTTGATTAAACTCAACCAGCTCTGTACTCTTGTGATCTAGATATTGGTCTAATAATAAGAACTCTTTAAGTTTGCTTTGTTCTGCTTCAGACATAAAGTGAACGCTACTTTGGTCAATATAAAGTGAGCGTTTGATACGACGTACGCCTGCCTGTGACATACCACGCCAGTTTTTAAAAGTATCTGTGACCAATTTGTTGGTTGGAATCGTGGTAAAGGTTTTATCAAAGTTCTGTACGGTGATGGTATGTAATGACATATCAATGACATCGCCATCTGCATTCAGAGATGGCATTTCAATCCAATCTCCAATACGCACCATGTCATAGGATGAAATCTGAACAGAAGCCACCAAAGACAAAATGGTGTTTTGGAAGACCAACATCAGCACTGCTGCCATAGCACCGAAGCCCGCTAGCAAGGTGAAGACATCTTTTTTCAGGAAGGTGCCTAAGATCATCAAACCACAAACGATGAAAATAATCAGTTTGATCAGCTGTAAATAGCCTTTGATGGGTTTATTTCTAGACTTTGGATTACGTTGATAAACCAAATTGAAGATATTCAGTAATTCACCAATCGCGAGCGCAATGGTTAAGAAAATAAAGGCCTGTGCCGCCATTTGGACAAAGCTGACCATTTTCGCAGATAGGTGAGGAACGGTAACAATACCATTCATAATGACGATTGCTGGGACAATGTTCGCAATTCGACGAATCACGCTATGCTGCGACATGATGTCGTGATTGGCAAATTTTAGCTTAGTGATGAGATGCCGAATACCACGAACGACAACATGCTTGGCAATAATATACGCCAGTATAGTCACTAGAATGAGTATGCAGAATCCTGTCAGCATTTCGATCCAAGGATACTGATCTGACCAGTCTTTTAAACTCTGTATGAAATGAAAATTATCCAAAATGCGATCTTCTTTTGATTAAAACACTGCAAATAGTGTAATCAGCTATATGAATTAAGCAAATTGTGTCACTAAGTTTATACATGTTATCAACGACTTGTTTATTTACTCTCTTAGATTCCGCTTTTAAGTCATTATTTGGATGTCGTGAAGTATAGCTCGTTGATGGTCGCGGGATATGTCAGGCCAATGAAATGGTAAATTAGTTTTATAATGAACTAGGAAAAAAGAAGCTTCCTATATGGAAGCTTCTGATGGTTCAAATTACCACATGAGATCATCAGGGATCACGTACGCAGCGTATGGATCTTCCTCATCGGTGACTGCCTCATTTTTCTCTGAGGTATTTACGATAATAAAGCCTTCAAGTTTGGCATTAATACGATCAGCTAAAGCTTTAGGTAAGAAGGCATAACTTTCATGATCACGTGCAATCACGAGGCTACCAGCAACCAAGGCATTATAAATTTGTTGATTGATATATTGTTTTTTGATTTTGCCATCATCAATAAACTGATAGGCCACGTCACCATCGGTATCCCGGATTTTATGCTGCGTGATCATTTGAATGATCGTCGCTTTGAGCTCTTTTTCTTGCAATATCGCTTTCTTCTCAAGTTCGATGGCTTGATCTTTGGCCTGTTTTTGCTGTTTGTTTTGTGCAATTTTTGCCTTGATCTCAGCTTCACTGCTTTGACCTGTTCTTTGCTCATGCACTGCTTGTTTAGAAAGTTTTTTGGCCTTTTTGTTGTCAACTAAACCGGCTTTGAGTAACTGAGCCTGTAATGCATTTTTTACCATAGCGAATTCCACAACTGCGTTTAAAAACGACGATAACGAAAGTAAATGATCCAATATACAACACTAAGGATCAAGCTTAATGCTGTTGGAACTAAAAAAGAATTGAGTTTTAAATAGGGATACATCCAACTTGCACAGAGTCCGCCGATCAAAAAGCCACTTAAAATCAAAAGATGTAAAACTACACGCCGATGCTCAACCACGAGTCCGCGCACACGATAACCAAGCGCTAAGCCGAGGTCGGTAAGAACACCCGATAAATGTGTGGTGCGGATGATAGTGCCTTTATAATGGCTCACCATGGCATTTTGCACACCCATTGCGACGCAGGCCCAGAGTAAAGCATAGCGCGGAAAATAAGGCAGAAAGAACCAACATAGGAAAATAAAAAAAGCCACTAACGTGAGTGGTACGCCATAGCGGCGTCCCAATCGAAAGTGACTATTTCCCAGAATTACACCGCTATAAAATGAACCGATGACATAGCAGACAGTTACTAATAGCAAATATAAAATGCTTTCGGGTTGCCAATGTACAAGTGACATCGCCAAAACACTTACATTACCAGTCATATGGGAAACAGACTGGTGTAAAACAGTCACCAGTCCTAAGACATTAATCATTCCTGCATTTACTGCAAGAAAGAATGCCCCCAGTTGAATCCAAAGTGGTAAGTGTTGAAATGGCATAACTTCAAAAAAGAAATAATATACTGATTGTACAATATATTATTTTGAAGCGCGGTCAACTGCTGCAGTAAATAATACGTCAGTTGATGAGTTCAACGCGGTTTCAGTAGAGTCTTGTAGTACGCTAATCACCATACCAATTGCAACCACTTGCATTGAAATATCAGATGAAATACCAAACAGTCCACACGCAACAGGGATCAACAGCAAAGAACCACCTGCGACACCAGAAGCACCACAAGCTGAAACTGTTGCAAGCACAGATAAAATCATCATGGTGGTAAAGTCAACATTAAGACCTAGTGTATTGACTGCTGCCAGTGTAAGCACGGTAATAGTCACTGAGGCGCCGGCCATGTTAATGGTCGCACCGAGTGGAATGGCTACACTCGCTGTAGATTCAGCAACACCCAAACGTTTTGCAAGATCTAAGTTCACAGGAATGTTCGCAGCAGAACTTCGTGTGAAGAAAGCAGTGATACCACTTTCACGTAAACACTGAAATACCAAAGGATATGGATTGCTACGTGTTACCACAGCAACCATAAGCGGGTTGATGACTAAGGCAACGAAAGCCATTGTGCCGAGTAAGACCGCCAATAAGTGTGCATAGCTTGCTAATGTGCTTAAACCTGTTTCTGCAAAGGTTACCGCCACTAGACCGAAAATACCGATAGGCGCAAAGTTAATCACCAAACGAATCACGCTATTTACTGCGTGTGCAGTATCATTGAGTAAATCTTTGGTGGAGTCTTTGGCATGACGGAACGCAGCACCCAAGGCCACAGCCCACGCTAAAATACCAATGAAGTTTGCTTCACTAATGGCAGTTACAGGGTTAGCAATAAAGCTCAGCAGTAGGTTCTTAAAGATTTCAATCAAACTACTTGGCGGTTGCAAGTCAGTATTCGCAGGTAAGTTTAAGAACAAAGTACTTGGGAAAGCGATGCTGACTGCAACTGCTGCAAAAGCCGCTAGTAACATACCCACTGCATACATGATGATGATAGGACGTAGATTCGCACTATGACCTACTTTAAAATTTGCAATAGAAGCAAGAACCAAGACAAATACAAGTACAGGCGCGACAGATTTTAACGCTTTAATAAATAAGTCGCCTAGCAGGCTCAAATAAGGTGCAACGCCTGGGAAAACAAGGGCTACACCAATACCCAAAATAATGGCAATAATAATTCGAGTAACTAGACTCATTCGCGCTAAAACAGAAAACATAGAGGCGCCTTGTTGAAATTACGAGGACAAAATACGGATTTTAAGTGCGCCATTTTATACCTAATTTGCTAACTGACTGAAAAATATTTAAATATAAAAATTAAGTTATTGTAATTCCAGTTTTTATTATTCATTTTAATTCATAAAAACGACATATTTAATGGATTTTTATCATAAATGCCTGCTTGATATTTCTCACTATATTGAAAAAGTGCAAGCAGGCATTCTGTCTCTTATGAAGTTTTAAGCAGTTGAGGTGAAAGGGTCTGAATGGCTTGATAGTGAGTTAAAAAGACATTCCCACTCAAATATTTCAATAGTTTTGAGCTTTGCAGTCGATCCATCACAGGGCCTTTAACTTCGGACAAATGCAGCTGAATGTTTTGCTTGGCCAATTCTAGATTAATATCTTCCAACATTTCTAAAGCACTCAAGTCGATACTACTCACACTGGAGCAATTAATCACCACATGGGCTAACTTAGGTTGTTGGCTCACGGCATTGATCAGTTCACCTTTCAATATGTTGGCATTTAAGAAGGTTAGGCTTTCATCTATACGCATTGACAGTACTTGTGCCGTCGTCTGAACTTGATGGCGTTCAACGTTGCGAAAATGTTGCGTCCCCTCGACCAAGCCAATCACAGCAATATGTGGCCGGCTAATCCGCCAAAGCAACAAAATAAAGGTTGAGATCATGCCAATGATCAGGCCAGTTGAAATATCGATACAGACAACACCAAAAAAGGTAATCCACATCGCGATACCATCTGCTTTGGAATACTTCCATGCTTCGATGAAGGGTTTAAAGTCTACAAGTTTCCATATCGAGACGATAATCGTTGCAGCCAGAATGGCTAAAGGAAGGTCCTGAAAGAAACCTGTAAAGTATAAGCTCACTACAATAATCAACAGCGAAGAGAGCACACCAGCCATAGGGGTCTGAGCGCCTGCATCTGCATTAACGACAGTACGAGAAAGGCTGCCTGTTACAGGAAAGGCCGAACTGAAACCTGCACTGATATTGGCTAACCCCAAAGCGATAAGTTCTTGGTTGCTGTTGAGTTGACTTCGGTTTTGTAAAGCAGTGGCTTGAGCAATGGAAAGTGATTCAACAAAACTGATCATCGCGATCATGGTTGCACCTGGCAAAAGTTGCAGAACTAAAGTCCCGTTCCAATACGGCATATCGAGTGGAGGCATACCAGATGGAATGATTCCGACGGTTTTGATTCCAAGCGTCTGCAGTTGGAAAAAATAGACCAAGGCAATCGAGGCAACCACTAAAAATAAAGGAATAGTACGCGAAAGTAATACGGTCGATCCGAACCAACCTTTTAAGGTATTAGTATTCAGCAGCTTTGGTACATAAATTAAAAATACGATTGCGCACAGTCCAAACAGCAGCGTACCTATATGAGTCAAACTGATGTATTGCCAAACACTTATCACAAACTCGGGGATATTATTGGCTTTTAAAGGTAGATCGACAATAAACTTCAACTGACCCAAAGCAATCAGCAAAGCAGATGCAATAATGAAACTTTGGATGACGGGGTGGCTAATCAGTTGAATGAGGAAACCAAAGCGAAATAAACCCAACAGCAGGGAAATGATACCGACCATTAGTGCTAATAAACATGCCGCTTGTATATAAACAGGTGAACCAACCTCAAACATCGAGTTCAAAGTTGCAAAGGTCATCATCGAAATGATGGCAACAGGGCCAATAGAAAGTGTAGGGCTGCCGCCAACGCTGGCATAAATAATCATTGGGATAATGCTGGCATAGAGCCCAGTGATTGGTGGTAAGCCTGCCAACATGGCATAGGCCATGCCTTGAGGAACCAACATGGCAATGACGATAAAAGATGCAAGTAAATCTGACTTAAACGTAGGCGTGTCATAGTGCTTAAGCCACTGCCATGCGGGGAGATAATGGCTTAGACGACGATTCCAATCAGACATAAAAAAATCTAAATCACAAATTTAGATATATTATGCATAAAAAATGCTAAGAAGTCTTAGCATTCGTTTTCATAGAACAGAAAATATCGCAGTGATTTAGTTTAGAGGCGTGGTTTTGGGCAGTACAAGCTATACAAAGTATTTAAAACTTCAATCATGCGTTCATCTTTAATGGAGTAATAAATTTGCTTCCCATCACGGCGCGTATTTACCACATCACTTTTACGTAACATCATTAATTGTTGCGAAAGAGTCGGCTGTTTGATGTCGGTAATTTCTTCAATTTGAGAAACATTAAGTTCTTGTTGCGACAAATGACACAAAATTAATAAACGATCAGTATTGGCTAGAGATTTTAAAATACTTACAACAACTTCAGCAGAGTCGCGCATAGACGTTATTTCAAGTCCTGTGTTCATTTAAAACCTACTCATAAAACAAAACAACTGTGCGCTTAGTATAAAACCAAGCCGTTCATAATGCTGTCTTTTCAAGTCCAATATGCATGGCTTTTAGTGAAATAAAATATTAGCTAAAGTTATATATACTGAATGTTTACATCAAAATTAGTTATTCAAAATGTTGCTTAAGTTCTAGATATTTATATAATTTAAGCCGATTTTTTAAATCAAAAACTCATTCTTTATGATTATTTATAATAAGCTTTGAATATTTTATCATATAGAGGGCATTAAAATCATAATTACAGAGCTTTTTAAAAAATCATTATAAATTTAAAAAATACAAACATTTATTAAAAGGCATAATTATTGCTAGATAATATTTTTGACCAAAAAGTAAACTTTGAGATGAATGTACAAATTTTTCCATCCCATATAGAAGACGCTGAATATGTGGTTTTGTCGTCGGGTTTAGGTGGACATGCGCAGTTTTGGCAGCCACAAATTCAAGACCTACAAACCAAATTTCATGTCCTAACTTACGATCAAGAAGGTTGCCATGAAAACAGTACATTATTAAAACCAAATTATTGCATACGCGATTTGGGGCAGCAGCTTTTTCTGATCTTAAAGCAACAACATATTCAACGCTTTCATTTTATCGGTCATGCACTAGGTGGTTTTATTGGTGCGGAGTTAGCCTACTTGTGCCAATCGACCGAGTATCAGGTGTTGTCAATCACGATTTTAAATGGTTGGGACACGTTAGATGCGCATACCTATAAATGCTTTGAAACCCGAATTAATCTTTTAACATGTGCAGGCACAGAGGCTTATGTCAAAGCACAGGCCTTGTTTTTATATCCACCAGCTTGGATTTCAACAAATATAGAAAGTATTCAAAAGCAAGAACAGTTTCAAATTCAAAACTTTCCACCGCATGAAAATGTATTGCGACGGCTAAGTGCTTTAATGGACTTTGGACTGAGCGAGGAGATAAAAAAGGCTTTGCAAAACATACCGATGCATTTGATTGCGAACCAAGATGATTTCCTTGTGCCTTACCAACGCTCACAAAACCTAAAACGGTTGTTTCCGCATGCACAGTTGACTCTTTTAAAGCAGGGCGCTCATGCAGCGACTGTAACCGAAACAGTACTGATGAATAAGGAAATGTTGGGCTTTTTAACCGTACAGGAAAGTTTAGTTTAGATTATTGATTGTTTAATTTTGCTTTATAAAGTGAAGGTGTATAGGTTTTAAAATCTATACACTTTTTTTATTTGGGCTAAAAATATAAAAACTCTAGTTTGGATCATTTACCGCACAATCATTGATCACTCCTCACAGAGATAGTGCATAAAATAAAAACTAATTTTACTTTTTGGTAAAAAATAAAATTAAGTAAAATTATTTAATATATTGAAAAATAATAATAAATAATAGTTGGCATGGCTTGTGCAAATATATTTTTATCAAACTAAAGGTTAAAAGTCTTGCTGTATTTAGCCTTTGATGTTCTGCAAATAATGAAATAAGTGTAGAGGATGAACGAGATGAAAATAGGTGTATTTTGCCCAATTGGAAATAATGGCTGGCTGCTTTCTGAAACCGCGCCACAGTACATGCCTTCATTTGAACTAAATAAAAAAATTGTTCAACGTGCTGAGTATTATGGTTTTGACTTTGCTTTGTCGATGATCAAACTGCGTGGCTTTGGCGGGAAAACAGAGTTTTGGGATCATAACCTAGAAACATTTACCTTGATGGCTGGGCTCGCTGCGGTGACCAGTAAAATCCAAATCTATGCAACATCAGCGACGTTGGTGATGCCGCCTGCAATTGTGGCACGTATGGCGTCAACCATTGATTCTATTTCAAATGGTCGTTTTGGTTTAAATGTCGTGACAGGCTGGCAAGCACCCGAATATACGCAAATGGGGATGTGGCCAGGAGATGAGTATTTTGCACAGCGCTATGAATATCTTTCTGAATATGTAGAAATTTTGCGTGAACTCTGGGCGACAGGTCGTTCAGATCTTAAAGGAGAGCATTTTACTATGCAGGACTGCCGTGTGAGCCCACGTCCACAAGCGGATATGAAAATTATTTGTGCGGGCCAGTCGGATACAGGGCTTGAGTTTTCTGCCAAATATGCCGATTACAACTTTGTTTTCGGTAAAGGGCTAAATACACCGACTGCCTATGCAGAAATCAATGCGCGTTTAAAACAGCAAACCGATAAAACAGGGCGTGACGTGCAAACCTATGTGTTGTTTATGGTGATTGCTGCAGAAACCGATGAAGAGGCGCATGCGAAATGGCAAACATATAACGCTGGTGCGGATATGGAGGCGATTAATTGGCTGATCAACCAAGGAGGTAAAGATACCAAATCTGGAACAGATACCAATATTCGCCAAATGGCATCTTCGGTTTCGCCTGTGAATATCAATATGGGAACTTTAGTCGGTTCGTTTGAACATGTTGCACAAATGTTGGATGAAATTGGTGAAATTCAGGGGACTGAAGGTATTTTGCTTACCTTTGATGATTTTGTACAAGGAGTCGAAGACTTTGGTCAGCGTATACAACCTTTGATGAAATGCCGTGAACATATCGTGGTTGAAGCGGATGCGCCACGCGTTGTTTTGGAGAAAAGCGCATGAATGACTCTATAGTCTGTACAGAATTTACTAAACAAAGTCTGCAAGCAAAAACATTAAAAGCAGAACCTGAACATATTGCTTTAGCACCTGAGCACACGGCATTGATTGTGATTGATATGCAAAATGCCTATACCTCAGTAGGTGGCTATTTGGACTTGGCCGGGTTTGATGTATCTAAAACCAAACCTGTGGTTGAAAACATTCAAAAAACCATTACTGCTGCACATGCAGCTGGCATTCAGGTGATTTACTTTAAAAATGGTTGGGATGACCAGTACCGTGAAGCAGGAGGGAGTGATTCACCAAACTTCCATAAGTCGAATGCTTTAAAAACCATGCGCAAAAATCCAGAGCTGCAGGGAAAACTACTGGCAAAAGGTGGTTGGGATTTTGAGTTGATTGATGCACTCAAGCCTGAACCACAAGATTTAGTCATAGAAAAGCCTCGCTATAGTGGATTCTTTAATACTGCGTTGGACAGTATGTTGCGGGTGCGAGGAATCCGAAATTTAGTTTTTGTCGGTATTGCGACCAATGTCTGTGTCGAGTCGACTTTAAGGGATGGTTTTTTCTTGGAGTATTTTGGAGTCGCTCTTAAAGATGCGTGCTATCAAGCTGGGCCTATCGAGGTGCAAGAAGCAAGTCTCTATAACATCAAAACCTTTTTTGGTTGGGTGTCTGATACACAAAGTTTTGTGAATACCTTTCAAACTTCAAGCAGTCAAACACTGGCAAAAACAGCATAAGTCATACATACGAAAGATAGAGGAAACCTCATGCCTAAAGAAATTATTGTGCCTGAAGGCACAGCGAAACCACTTGCACCATTTGTACCTGCAACTAAGGCTGACAATATCGTTTATGTATCAGGCACCTTGGCCTTTGATGAACACAACAACGTTGTTCACGTTGGTGATGCAGCAGCACAGACTCGACATATTTTAGAAACCATTAAACGAATCCTTGCAACCGCAGGTGGCACAATGGATGACGTCACTTTTAATCATGTTTTTGTGAAAGATTGGGCCGATTATGGCGCGATTAATGCTGTATATGCCGAGTATTTTCCAAACGATAAACCTGCACGCTATTGCGTACAGACTGGACTGGTCAAGCCAGAGGCTTTGGTTGAAATCGCTTCGGTTGCACATGTGGCTTAAGTGGAATAATCAAATTTTGATGCCCTGATATACGATTTTTTTAGGGCATGGAGAATACGATGAATTCAAAACTGATGAATCAAGATCAAGTTGAAACCTTGCTGAATCATAAAGCACCAGAAGCAATGGGTGAGGCGATGTTGGATCAACACACATTTCGTCAAGGTATGGCGAATCTAGGAGCTGCGGTCAATGTGATTACAACAGATGGGGGGGCGGGTCAGGCAGGCTTTACTGCATCGGCAGTATGCAGTGTGACCGATACACCGCCAACGTTGTTGGTGTGTTTAAACCGTTCAGCCTCTGTGTTTGAGACATTTAAAAGCAATCAAGTGTTATGTGTAAACACGTTGTCGAGTCAGCAACAACATTTATCTAATTTGTTTGGGGGGAAAACTCCAATGCCTGAACGTTTTGCTCAGGGCACATGGTCCACACTTTTGACCAATGCACCTGTATTGGAGGATGCCTTGGTGAGCTTTGATTGTGAAGTGGTACAAACTATGTCTGTAGGCAGTCACGATGTGTTGTTTTGTCAAGTCAAAGCCATGAAGCAAAGTTATGGACTAAATGCGCTGATGTATTTTAACCGTGGTTACTGTGAGCCATTACCAATGTGCTAATTCAAAAATTCCTACTTTTACAAGGAGGGGAAACCCATGCAAACAAAAGAATCGTGGTTTCCAAAATTTAAGCCTTATCAAGGCGATTTAGATACAACGCCTGTGCAAACAGATGAATACTTGCCCGCAGGAAAAAGCATTATTTTGGGGTTGCAACATGCTTTTGCCATGTTCGGCGCAACCGTACTTGCCCCATTGCTGATGGGCTTTGATCCGAATCTAACGATCTTCATTACAGGCATGGGTACGATACTCTTCTTCCTCATGACCGGTGGACGTATGCCAAGCTATTTGGGGTCCAGCTTTGCCTTCATTGGTGCAGTGGTTGCAGTTACGGGTTATACAGGTGTTGGAGCAAACCCAAATCTTTCTTTAGCACTGGGTGGAACCATTGCGTGTGGGGTGCTGTATGCGTTAATCGGTTTAGTTGTGATACGTACTGGTACGGCATGGATTGAAAAGTTGATGCCACCTATTGTGACAGGCGCCATCGTGATGATTATTGGTCTACACCTTGCACCTGTTGCGATCAAAAGTGTGTCAGCCAATCAGTTTGACTCTTGGATGGCGTTAATCACGATTATTTGTATCAGTGTCATTGCTGTATTTACCAAAGGTATGGTGCGCCGTTTACTGCTACTTTTAGGCTTAGTTGCATCCTATTTTGTTTATTTTTTACTCACTAATGTCATGGGTTTTGGCACTGCAATTGACTTTGCAAAAGTCGGTCAAGCAGCATGGTTTGGTTTACCAACTTTCCACAGCCCAACCTTTGATGTAAACGCCATGATGTTGATTGCACCCGTTGCGATTATTTTAGTGGCGGAAAACTTAGGACATTTCAAAGCTGTGTCGGCGATGACGGGTAAAAATTTGTCTCCTTATATGGGGCGCGGTTTCTTTGCAGATGGGGTATGTACCACACTGTCTGCTTCAGTTGGGGGCACAGGGATGACCACCTATGCTGAAAACATTGGGGTGATGGCAGTCACTAAAGTTTATTCAACCACAATCTTTGTTTTTGCAGGCGTATTTGCGATTTTACTGGGGCTTTCGCCAAAGTTTGGCGCAGTGATTAGCACAATTCCCGTTGCACTCTTGGGTGGTGCATCCATTGTGGTTTTTGGTTTGATTACCGTTGCTGGCGCAAAAATTTGGGTCGATAACAAAATTGATTTCACCAAGAACAGTACTTTAATGATTGGTGCAGTGTGTCTGATTATGGGAACTGGTAATTACAGCTTACAAATTGGTAGTTTTGACCTAGGTGGTATTGGCACTGCAACACTAGCAGCCATTCTGCTTAATCTTTTCTTGAACCGAGGCAGTGAGAAAGAGCCAGTCGTAGAAAAGTCGGATGATCAAATCAATAGCACTATTGCACACAGTTAGGAGTACATTTTGAGTCTGAATATTGCATTTATAGGACTTGGGGCAATGGGTTGGCACATGGCCTCCCATTTGCCAAAACTGGGTCATACTGTTTGGGTGTGGAATCGCACAGCAGAAAAAGCTGCTTCACATGCGCAAACTTTTGGTACTTTTCACGTTGAACTCCAACAAGCAGTGCAAGCAGATGTGATATTTTCAAGCTTACCGACCAGCGCAGATGTTGAGGCTTTAATTGCGTTACATCCACCCAAATTTGGAAGTTTATGGGTGGATTGTACCAGTGGCGTGCCTGAGTCTGCGCAGCGAATTTCCACTGATTTGGCAGCACGTGGAGTAACTTACTTAGATGCGCCTGTTTCGGGTCAAACGATTGGCGCTGAACGCGGTACTTTGACGGTTATGGTGGGTGGTAATATCGCTGGATTTGAAAGGGCAAAACCTATTATTCAGGCATTTGCAGGGCTGATTGAATACGTTGGGGAAAGTGGTGCTGGCTTTGCGGTCAAAGCGGTGAACAATACACTCATGGCAACACACTTATGGGCCCTGTCTGAAGGTTTGTCCATATTGAAGTATCAAGGCGTTGACTTGGCTGGTGCATTGAGTTGTATCAATCACTCCAGTGGTAAAAGTACCATGTCTGAAACGGTGATGGCGCAAAAAATTTTGAGCCGCACTTTTCAAAAAACATTTGCTTTAAACCTGTTGCAAAAAGACATTGGTATTGCGATGGATCTGGTCAAAGAAGGACAGATGAAAACACCTGTTTTTCAAGTGACACAAGAACTGTTCTTAAAAACAGATCGAGAACAGGCTGCACAAGTAGATTTTAGCGCGGCCGTTACACAGTTAGAAAAGTGGAATAGTGTAAGGCTCGTTTAAGCTGGTCGCGCGGGAGAAAAGCATGGGAAAACTCATGCTTTTTCTGTTTAAGTGATTTATTTATCAAATAAAAACATAAGCCCGACCAAATGTCAGTTTGCATTTAAAAATCAGGGTATGATAATGAGTGGATCATTAAAAACAACATAGGAAACATTGGTATGAGTACTGACTCAGCTTTTCCAACGCCTAATAATTTAGGGATAGCGGTTTATAGTAATAATGCAGAAGCGATTGGTAACACACCATTGGTTCGTATTAACCGAATTATACAAAGTCCAGCCACCGTTTTAGCCAAAGTTGAAAGCCGTAACCCTGCATTTTCAGTAAAATGTCGTATTGGGGCTGCGCTGATTGCGGATGCGGAAGCACGCGGTGTGCTGAAAGCGGGAATGCACATTGTCGAACCAACCAGTGGCAATACAGGCATTGCTTTGGCATTTGTTGCTGCTGCAAAAGGTTATGCGTTAACCCTGACTATGCCATCAAGCATGAGTATCGAACGTCGTAAAGTGATGAAAGCTTTGGGTGCGAACTTGGTTCTCACCGACCCTGCAAAAGGGATGCGCGGTGCGGTAGAAGAAGCACAGCGTTTGTTGGATGAAAATCCAGACACTTATTTTTTACCACAACAGTTTGAAAACCCAGCAAACCCAGCTATTCATGAAGCAACGACTGGCCCAGAAATTTGGGAAGCAACAGGTGGTAAAGTTGATATTTTAGTTGCAGGTGTCGGGACGGGCGGTACGATTTCAGGGATTTCAAGTTATTTTGAAAAAGTAAAAAAACAAGCACTGTACTCAGTTGCGGTAGAACCTGCTGAGTCGCCGATTATTGGTCAAACCAAACGTGGTGAAACTTTGACGCCTGGACCACATAAGATTCAGGGCATTGGCGCTAACTTTATTCCTAAAAACTTAGACCTCGACTTGGTCGATGAAGTAATGCCAATTGATGCTGCAACAGCAATTGATTGGGCGCGAAAAACAGCAAGTCAAGAGGGTATTTTGGTGGGTATTTCAAGTGGTGCCGCGATGGCAGCAGCAGCTGAACTTGCAGTACGCCCTGAAAATGCAGGTAAAACCATTGTGGTGATTTTACCTGATGGTGGTGAACGTTATTTATCTTCAGTTTTGTTTGAAGATATTTCCGCAGACTAATTAAATGTATGAAAAAAAAGCTAAACATAAAATGTTTAGCTTTTTTATACCGTTTAGAAGCTTAAAGGGCTGCGTGTGAAATTTTATCAGGTGTCATGAGGGCTTGGTTGACATACAGTTTAATCAGACGCTCACGAGAACCGATTGATTTTTGATAATGCGTTGAATTGAGTAACAATGATGCACCATAGGTCACTGTCCATACATAAGATAAATAGTCACGAATGGACATAGCGCTGTCTAAAGACTTTAAATAGTCAGAGGTCATGTCTTTAATTTCGATAATACGTTGTTCACGTATTTGATAGAGCTTCTCAAAAAGTTCTTTGAGTTTACGTTCGTTATTGGTTAAACGTTCTTCAATAACGTGCAGTAAAATCGTACGATTCGAGTTCAACATATTATAAAGCATGTATTCGGAAACATACGTTTTAATATCATTGTTATGCTTTTGAGAAATCTCTAGCAGGCGAGTTTCATTCAAGATAATCAGCTCTAAATAAAGTTGATTTTTACTTTTGAAATGCTTGTAGATCGTACCCTTCGCAATATCGAGTTCCGTTGCTAATTCGCTTAAGGTGATGTCTTGATTATTGTCTAATAATAAAGTCTCAGCCATGGCTAAAATTTTCTCTTTGCGTAATAGAAAATTTTGTTGGCGTACTGAAGTCATTGGCTTATTCCAGTGTATTCCATGAGAACTATAGAGAGGCTATTGAACTTGGTTGAAAATAAAAATTCAACTAAGGTCTTGGATATTACTACAATCGTTTTAAAAATATCCACTTGTTCAACAATAGAAATAAATACAGGTACATTTTCGCATTTTGTTGTCAATAAATTTGATCTCTAGAGATCAAATTTGGGCCATTGCATTCCTTTTTCGTGATTTTTACACTATTGTCAGTATAGCCACTGTGTTCTTAGAGACGAGAACCTTTAGTGCTCAAGCCTCGAATGCAGTGCGGGTTGATAAATAGATCATCTGTCGTATGGATCGATGTCTTATTCACGTGTGTTTATTTTAATGTCTTTATAGATGACTCGCTTTGAGACGGTAGCACTATGAAAAACATTAAAATAAGATCTGAAACGATTAACCCCTTTGTAATATGAAAAAATAGATAGGGAATGTCTTTAAGCCTTTTAATTGGGCTTAAAGTAAGTAAACCGCGAAAAAGGATGAAATAGAAAATGATTGTTATTGTAGACGGTGTACGTACAGCAATGGGTGGTTTTCAAGGTTCACTATCGAGCTGTACCGCGCCTGAACTGGGTGCGGTGACAATTAAAGAAGTGTTAAACCGTTCTGGCTTACAGCCGACCGATGTCGATGAAGTGATCTTTGGTTGTGTACTTCCAGCAGGTTTAAAACAAGGCCCTGCACGTCAAGCAATGCGTATGGCGGGCCTACCTGACTCAACGGGTGCAACAACCATCAATAAAATTTGTGGCTCTGGTATGAAAGCCGTCATGCAAGCGGCTGATGCGATTAAAGCGGGTTCAGCTGAGATTGTGGTGGCTGGTGGTATGGAGTCGATGTCAAATGCGCCATACTTACTTGAAAAAGCACGCGCGGGTTACCGTATGGGGCATGGTAAAACAACCGATCACATGTTCCAAGAAGGTTTAGAGGATGCTGAAACAGGTCTGTCGATGGGTGTACTTGCTCAAGAAATGGCAGATAAAAAAGGCTATACCCGTGAGCAGCAAGATCAATATGCCATTGGTTCTTTAAATAAAGCTGTTGCTGCGATTCAAGGTGGTTTCTTTAAAGATGAAATCGTGCCTGTGACGGTGAGTAGCCGCAAAGGCGATGTTGTGGTTGATCAAGATGAACAGCCGCTCAATGCCAAAGTTGATAAAATTCCAACTTTACGTCCGGCATTTAAAAAAGACGGTACGATTACTGCGGCAAATTCGAGTTCTATTTCGGATGGTGCTTCGGCATTGGTTGTAACTTCATCCGAAGTTGCTGACGCACGTGGTCTTAAGCCATTGGCAAAAGTTGTGGCTTATGCAAGTAATTCCCAGCATCCATCTGAGTTCACCATTGCCCCTGTAGGTGCCATTGAGAAAGTTTTAGCCAAAGCAGGCTGGTCTGCGAGTGATGTAGATCTGTGGGAAGTCAATGAAGCATTTGCGATGGTCACAATGCTTGCCATTGATGGATTTGATTTAGATCCAGCAAAAGTCAATGTGAATGGTGGCGCTTGTGCACTTGGTCATCCATTGGGTTCATCTGGTTCACGTATTATCGTGACTTTACTGCATGCTTTGAAACGTACTGGTGGGAAAAAGGGTGTAGCTGCTTTATGCATTGGTGGTGGTGAGGCGACTGCTATTGCCGTCGAGCTGCTGGACTAAAACTGTAATATTCTTAGCTATGCCTGTGAAGAAAATATTTTAAATAGCTATAATTCGGCATGGTTGATTTCATCAAAGGTTCGATTGATTCGGGCCTTTTTGATTTTGTAAAATACATGCAGATCATGCGACATAACTTTTCAGGGAAAGCATCGATTGTTGAGTACAGCTAAAAGTATAATTAATGTTCTTTTATTGCTGAAATGTCTGATATTAGACCTAGATGCCTGTAAAAGTAAGTTTTGAGCATTGGATCATCGCTATAATGAGTAGATGATGGATCGTCTACCATCACATGCATATAAGGAACATTTTTTTCGTGTTTGAACTGGACTGTAAATTACTCAGTATCTTTTTTTACGTTTATAAGTTTAAAAGTGTGTCACTGGCGGCTGATCATTTAGAAATGAGTCAACCGACGGTGAGTAACATTCTGAATAAAATTCGCCAACATTATAATGATCCGCTGTTTTTACGGATTGGCAATGAAATGGTGCCAACTGAGCTGTCGAAACAGCTGTTTCCGTTGGTCAGTGAGGCTTTAAACAAGGTTGAAATCATCAATAACTTTACGATTGATTTTGACCAAGCCACTTCGCAGCAACAGTTTAGTTTGGCCATGACCGATGTTTCGCATTTGGTGTTATTGCCGAAAATTTCGCAATATTTAAAGAAACATGCGCCGCATATTCGTTTGAATATCCGTCCGATCACCTCTGAAACCAGTTATCAAATGGCAAATGGTGAGATTGATTTGGCGCTGGGTTTTTTACCTCAATTGGAAAATGGCTTTTATCAACAGCAACTGTTCGAGCAGTATTATGTGGTGATTGCCGCCAAAGATCATCCGCGTTTGACAGGTGACAGTATCAGCACAGCGCAGTATTTGGCTGAGTCACATATCGATATTGATGCGGGTATGGGACATTACCATATTGAAAACGAACTGCTTAATTTAGAACTAAAACGTGACATTTTAATGCGTTTACCGAGCTATTTAGGGGTAGGCTTGGTGGTACAAGAAACCGATGCAATTGCGACAGTCCCGTATTATTTAAGTGAAGTGCTGCTTTCACGTGGCAATTTAAAGATCTTCAATGCACCAATTGCCTTCCCAAGTTATGGGGTGAAACAGTATTGGCATATGTCTTGTCATCATAAAACCAGTCATCAGTGGCTGCGTCACATGTTCCATGAAATTTTAATGAAGTAATTCTTAAAATTTGATGCTTTTTAGTGCGCATAGCGAAAATATGCGTGCTTGAAATCTAAAGTGCCCATTTATTGCTCATAAATAGTATTACGAAGTTTAAAAATCGTAATACTGAATTGGCACAGCCTTTGCATCGTCTAATCTGAAAGAGTGATCTAGGGTTCCGATACATATCTATTTTATGTATGTCTGCGACCGAGAGTTCACGGTTCGAAAGAGCTACACGGAGGGATAAAAGCCCGGGAGGTAAACAGTTACGATTTAGGCAGAGGCGCATGAGCACAATAACTTATCACGACGATAACGCACTATGGACTGAACTTTTACCGGGTGGGCATCACTGGTCTGGGCGTATTCAACGCGGCACCGTTTTACAGTTCCAAGCATTGGGAGCACAAGCCAACGTTTCACTTTTCTGTGTCAACAGCGAAGACAAACTCGAACGCTTTAATATGCCCGATAGCTTAAAGGCACAGCACACAGCATTTCTAAGTACAGGACATGTGTTGTATTCAGACTTAGGTCGGGTGATGGCCTCAATTGTTCACGATGATCATGGTTGGAATGATGCCCTGTGTGGTCCAAGTCGCACAGAACAAATTCAAAAACAATTCGGCACTCAAACTTTTCAAGATGTACGAAATGAGATGTATCGGAGTGGACGCGACAGTCTGTTACTTGAAATGACCAAGTTCTCATTAGGTCAAGCCGACCTGTCAGCTACGGTCAACCTATTCTCTAAGATTCGTCCTGATGATGCAGGCAACTTATCTTATATCGATGTCGATAATACCCATCAAACTATTGAACTGCGTTTTGAGATGGACTGTCTGGTGTTCTTATCTGCTGCGCCACATGGTTTAAGCCAAGCAGTAAAGTATCAGCCAGCCGATATTCAAATGCGCTTATTCAAAGCCTCCGCTTTAGCAGTACACGATGTCTGTCGTGATTCATGCCCACAAAACCAACGCGGTTTTCAAAACAACGCACGTTATTACGCATTTGATGCTGCTTAAGCCCGAGGAGAATACGCATGACCAGTTTACAAGCATTTAATCAAACCATTTTAAATGAAATCTGTCCAGCGGGCGAAGCATGGATGGGTGAAGTCCAGAAAGGGCAGTATTTCCGCATTATTGACCTCGAAGGCAACCAAGCAGTCGATACTTTATTGATTTCTGCGAACAATCCTGAAGAACGTTACAGCGCAACCGATACTCTAGCCATTAATCAGCAGATTTATCTCGAAAAAGGCACAGCTCTATATACCAACTATGGCAACAAAATCGCAACGATCCATGATGATAACTGTGGTCGTCATGACACCTTAGGCGGTGCTTGTTCATGTGAAAGTAACACCGTACGTTATGCACACGACACATTTCCGATGCACAGTTGCCGTAATAACTTTATGACAGCTTTAGCTTTGCACCCAATCGCGAAAAAGCATGGACTGAATGTTCGTCATATTGGGCCGAATATTAACTTCTTTATGAATGTACCCGTGAGTAGTGATGGGCATCTCAAGTTTGACGATGGAATATCGGCGCCGGGTAAATATGTTGAAATTCAAGCAGAGATGGATCTCATCGTGCTGATTTCTAACTGCCCACAGCTGAACAACCCATGTAATGCCTACAACCCGACCAAAATTCAACTGATTGTACGTGATGGCAAGGAGTAATCAACATGTTTAAAAAAGTTCTCATTGCCAACCGTGGGACAATTGCCTGCCGAGTAATTCGTACATTAAAGAATTTAGGCATTCAGTCTGTTGCGGTGTATTCAGAAGCAGACCGTGATTCCTTACATGTGACTTTGGCTGATGAAGCGGTATTTATTGGGGATAGCCCAGCCAGTCAAAGTTATTTAAATATTGAAAAAATTTTACAGGTTGCGAAAGAAGCAGGTGCAGAAGCCATTCATCCAGGCTATGGTTTCCTGTCTGAAAATGCGGAGTTTTGTGATTTGTGTGAGTCACAGGGCATTGTGTTTCTAGGGCCGAATTCTGCGCAAATGCGTAGTTTTGGCTTAAAGCATACTGCGCGCGAACTTGCCATTCAGGCGAACGTGCCATTGTTACCGGGGAGCCAACTTTTAGCAGATGAAGCGGAAGCATTGGTAGAGGCGAATCGTATCGGTTATCCCGTGATGCTGAAAAGTACCGCAGGTGGTGGCGGTATTGGTATGCGTTTGGTGTGGAATGAAGCAGAGCTTAAAGATGCTTATGCAACGGTATCTTATTTGGCGCAAGCGAACTTTAAAGATGCAGGTTTGTATTTAGAAAAGTTTGTGGAAAATGCGCGTCATATTGAAGTCCAAATTTTTGGTGATGGTCAAGGTTTGGTTCTGGCTTTGGGAGAGCGGGACTGTTCAGTACAGCGCCGTAACCAAAAGGTAATTGAGGAAACTCCTGCACCACATTTAAATGATAAACAACGTGCTTATATTCAAGCTGTTGCCGTTGAATTGATGCAGTCGGTGAATTACCGTTCGGCAGGTACGGTTGAATTTGTGATGGATACTGACACCCAGCAATTCTACTTCTTGGAGGTGAATACGCGGTTGCAAGTTGAACATGGCGTGACCGAGCAAGTATTTGCTGTAGACCTTGTGGAATGGATGGTCACTTTAGGTAGTGGTGACTGGACTGCGCCAACAGAGATGCTTGCACCTAAAGGCCATTCGATCCAAGTCCGTTTATATGCTGAAGATCCAATTAAGAACTTTCAACCCAGTGCTGGCTTATTGACTTATGTCGAGTTTGATCCGCAAGCGCGTAATGAAACATGGGTAGAAACAGGTTCAAACGTGTCTTCCTTTTATGACCCGATGATTGCCAAAATCATTGTGACCCGCGAGAACCGTGAAAGTGCAATTCAGGCCATGAGTGACAGCTTGGTAAAAACATCAGTAGCAGGAATTGAAACTAATCTTGAGTATTTACAAAACATTATTGACTGTGAAGTGTTTAAAGCAGGGACACAGACTACACGTTTCTTAAATACTTTTGAGTGGAAAACTCAAAAAATTGAGGTATTACAGTCTGGTATTCAAACGTCAATACAAGACGTCAATGGTCGTTTGGGGTACTGGGATGTTGGAGTGCCACCATCAGGTGCGATTGATCCACTATCGTTAAATGTTGCTAATCAACTATTGGGAAATCCATTTAATACCGCAGGGCTCGAATGTACATTACAAGGCCCAACTTTAAAATTCCATTGTGACAGCCAAATCGTGATTACGGGTGGCGACATGCTTGCGACATTGGATGGTGTCGACGTTGCCATGTGGCAGACCCTTAATGTTAAAAAAGGGCAAATTCTTAAAACAGGTAAAATCACCACAGGTTGTCGCAGTTATATTGGTATTAAAGGCGGATTCAATGTACCTGCCTATTTAGGCTCGCAAGCGACTTTTACTTTAGGTCAGTTTGGTGGTCATGCAGGACGCAATTTACTCATTGGAGATATGTTGCCCATTACGGCTTATACTTCAGTAGAAACCGTTGCACTTGGTGCAGCGCAGGTGCCGAGCTTTAGCCAGACTTGGCAAATTGCAGTGATGTATGGACCACATGGAGCGCCCGACTTTTTCACCAAACGCGATATTGAGCGCTTCTTTGAGCAAGAATTTGAAATTCACTTTAACTCAAGTCGTACAGGCATTCGTTTAGTCGGTGAAAAACCTGAATGGGCACGTACCGATGGTGGTGAGGCAGGACTACATCCTTCGAATATTCATGATAATGCTTATGCCATTGGCGCGATTGATTTCACTGGAGATATGCCAATTATTTTAGGGCCTGATGGTCCAAGCTTAGGCGGTTTTGTTTGTCCTGCGGTGGTGGTCAGCTCAGAACTATGGAAAATTGGTCAGCTCAAAGCGGGTGATAAAGTTAAATTTATCCCAATTTCTTATGATCAAGCACAAGTATTGAATCAAAAATATAGCGCAGCGTTAACCGCAGATACGACTGAAAACGTAGAATTTTCTCCAAGCTTTCATGCTGAAATGGAGACCTTATCAGATGCCGTTTTAGCGACTTTAAAAGGTGAGAACGCTAGACCTGATGTGACTTATCGTCCTGCAGGTAATAGTTATCTGTTGGTTGAATATGGAGAGTTGGTTTTAGATCTCAATTTACGCTTCCGTATTCATGCTTTAATGCAATGGGTTAAAGACCAAAGAATCGAAGGGATTATAGACTTAACACCGGGTATTCGTTCGCTGCAAATTCATTTTGATTCAATGGTGCTAGATCAAAAACATTTATTGGGCCTTTTACAGCAAGCAGAAAGTGAATTGCCTGATGTGACCGCAATGGAAGTCCCGTCGCGCACAGTCTATTTGCCTTTGGCTTGGGAGGACTCACAAACTCAGTTGGCGACTGAACGTTATATGCAAACAGTACGTCCAGATGCGCCGTGGTGTCCTGACAATGTTGAGTTTATTCGTCGTATCAATGGTCTAGATTCAAAGCAAGCGGTGAAGGATGTCGTATTCAGCACCAAATATTTGGTGATGGGTTTGGGGGATGTGTACTTGGGTGCACCTGTGGCAACGCCACTGGACCCACGTCATCGTTTAGTGACCACCAAATATAATCCTGCACGTACATGGACGCCTGAAAATGCAGTCGGCATTGGTGGCGCATATATGTGTGTCTATGGCATGGAAGGCCCGGGCGGTTATCAGTTTGTTGGGCGTACAACCCAAATGTGGAGTCGTTACCGCAAAAATCCAGATTTTGAACAAGGAAAACCATGGCTACTGCGCTTCTTTGATCAAATTAAATTTTATGAAGTGTCTGAAACAGAACTGATGCAAATGCGGGAAGACTTTAAAGCGGGGCGCTTAAAGCTTCGTGTAGAAGATGGGGTTTTAAATCTAAAAGAATACAATGACTTCCTCATTGAAAATGCAGCATCCATTTCAAGTTTTAAAGCGGTACAGCAAACGAACTTTGAAGAGGAACGCCGTCGCTGGCATGAGGCTGGTTTGGCTGAACATGTTTCTGAAAGTCTAGATGCGGTGTTAGACGACAGTGAAATTCAAATTCCTGAAGGTGGCTGTGCAGTCGAGTCGCATATGCCGGGTTCTATTTGGAAAATTGAATGTACCTCTGGAGACATTGTGGAAGAAGGGGCAACTTTGGCCGTGATTGAAGCCATGAAAATTGAAATTCCCATTATTGCACCTGAGCGGATGAAGGTTGAAACCATTACCATTGAAAAAGGGCAAACGGTAAAAACAGGTCAGGTGCTGTTTACACTGGCACCGGTAGCTTAAATTCAAATATCACGACATACAAAAAAGACTGCTTAAGCGGTCTTTTTTCGATTCTGAAAGTAGGATTTATCTAGTGCTAACAATAAATCGTTTTGTTAAATTAAGATTGCAACCCATAACAAAAAATAGATTGTTATGAAATGGTTATAAAATGATGTTTTGAATCAAAATATGCTAATTTAGTGAGACGCTTAAAAACATTATGGCTTGTATGAAAAAAACATTACTCGGCATGTTATTCATGTTAACTTCATCAGTGCTTATGGCAAATACGCCTAGTCAGGCTGAGGATACTCAAGCATCAAATCAAAATAATATTCGTGTAACGACTCGCCCTGAAATTGTGGGCTTATGGGGAATGGAAATTCCAAATAATCGTAAATGCGTTGAATACTATAATTTTAAAAGTAATAGTGATGTTGTGATTAAAAGTGGGGAAGAATGGTCTACGGGAATTTATGATTACCAGCCATCTACCGATAAAAATGTGCAACTGCCTGCTTTGATTTTGCAAGTCAAATTTGACAATAACCAAGTGGATTGCTCTGGGTCTCAAGAAGATCAGACTGGAGAAATGTCTCAGTATTTTGTGAAATGGCAAAGTCCATCGACCATTAATTTTTGTGCCAATGATAAAGCACAACAATGCTTTGCAACACTACGTCGCGTATTACCTTAATTAATTGTTTTATAAATAAAAAACCGCGATTTATCGCGGTTTTTATTTAAGGATCAAGGCAATTATTTGTCTTGATTACCTTCAATTTGCTTTAACAGGTGCTTTTCAAGGTAGTGAATATCCATTGCTTGTTCACAGAATTTTTCATCTTGAAGAATCAAATCTTTATGCAATGGAATATTGGTTTTAATACCGGTCAAAATCATTTCATCAAGCGCTTGGCGCATGCGTGCAAGTGATGTTTTACGATCCTTACCGTGTGCGATCAGCTTCGCAATCATCGAGTCATAGTATGGCGGAATGCTATAGCCTTGATAGATATGTGAATCAAGACGAATACCTGCACCACCTGGCACATAAAAATTCTCAATTTTACCCGGTGAAGGTAAGAAGGTCGTTGGATCTTCAGCATTGATACGGCATTCAATCGCATGGCCTTTGACTTCAACTTGATCTTGTTCAATTTCAAGACCTAAGCCACCAGCAATGCGGAGCTGTTGTTCAATAATGTCGATACCTGTCACCATTTCAGTTACAGGGTGCTCAACTTGAACACGTGTATTCATCTCAATAAAGAAGAATTCACCATCTTCAAACAAGAACTCGAATGTACCTGCACCGCGGTACTGCATTAATTTACAAGCATTTACGCAAGCTTCTAAAATGTCAGCACGTGCTTGTTCAGGTAAATTTGGCGCTGGCGCTTCTTCTAACACTTTCTGATGGCGGCGCTGTAAAGAACAATCGCGGTCATACAGGTGAATCGCGTGGCCATTACCGTCAGCAAGAACTTGAACTTCAACGTGACGAGGTGTTTGTAGGAAACGTTCCATATACACCGTGTCATCGCCAAACCACATTTCAGCATCACGCTGTGCAGCTTGAACGGATTCAAGTAGGGTATCGACACGTTCTACAATACGCATACCACGGCCACCACCACCAGAAGCAGCTTTCACGATCAATGGGAAGCCAATTTCTTTAGCTTCAGCCAGCGCATTTTGCGGTGTAACAGCATTTGCAGAACCTGGAACGGTTGGAACACCTGCTTTACGCATTGCAGTAATTGCAGAAACTTTGTTACCCATCAAACGGATGTGTTCAGGGCGTGGTCCAATAAAAATAAAACCAGAATTTTCTACAATTTCAGCAAATTCAGCATTTTCTGATAAGAAGCCATAACCTGGGTGAATGGCATCTGCACCTGAAATTTCAGCTGCTGTAATAATGGCAGGAATGTTCAAGTAGCTTTCACTGCTCGCACCTGGTCCAATACATACTGCTTCGTCTACAAAACGTAGGTGCATTAAGTCTTTGTCGGCATCTGAATAGATCCCTACAGTCTTAATCCCTAAAGTTTTGCAGGCACGGGTGATGCGCAGGGCAATTTCACCACGGTTTGCAATTAAAACTTTTTGCAACATTATAAGTCCCCGTCTATTACGCGCGGTAGCGGAATAATGGTTGACCGAATTGGATCACTTCGCCGTTTTTCACTAAAATTTCTTCAACCACGCCGCTTTGCGTTGCTTCAATCGGGTTCATGATTTTCATTGCTTCGATAATACCAAGTGTTTCACCAGCAGTGATGGTTTGACCGACTTTAACAAATGGCGCTTCACCTGGGCTTGGAGCCGCGTAAAACACACCAACCATTGGAGATGTTTCTACAGCACCACGTGGTGTTTTAGCCGCTGGAGCTTGAGCAACAGGAGCTGCCATAGCAACAGGAGCACCAGCTGCAACAACTGGACTACGACGAGTTAATGCAATCGATTGATCGCCTTCTTTAACTTCAATCGCTTGTAAGTCAGATTCAATCATCAGGTCGATGAGTTTCTTGATTTTACGAATATCCATGTGACAGTATTCCTAATTATGATTGCATAGAGGGTTGAATTTTAGTGAGAGCGTAATTGAGCGCAGCGCTATAACCTTGAGTACCTAAGCCACAAATAACGCCAACGGCTTTATCTGATAAATATGAATGATGTCTAAACGCTTCGCGCGCATGAACATTCGATAAATGAACTTCAATAAATGGGATGGCTACACCAAGCAGGGCATCACGTAGAGCAACAGAGGTATGCGTGAGTGCAGCTGGATTAATAATAATAAATTGGACGCCATCAGCTTGGGCTTGATGAATACGGTCGACAATGGCACCTTCCCAATTACTTTGGAAAGTGTCGAGAGAAATTGAAGCATTTTCAGCTTGTGCAATGAGTTGCTGATTGATGTCGTTCAGCGTTAGAGAACCATAGACTTCTGGTTCGCGCTTTCCTAGCAAATTTAGATTCGGTCCATGAATAACCAAAATGGTCGAACTCATTTAGCTTGCTCCATTTATAAATTGCAATAAATCTTTGCAAGATGGCTGCAAAGTTTGCGTATTATGGCATAAAGTTCTACATTTTTTTTATAGTTTGTTTGAATTGACGTAGATGCTTAGTGCCAAACTTCGGCAATATAATGTAAATTTTGCAAGGAATTGGCAATGTTAAAAGATTACAAATTTTCGGATTATTACTCTTTTTTACATTGTAAGCCAAATTGACCAAAAGCAGCAGATTTGTTTCCGTTTTGTGCCACAGGTGCAACTCGAGTCCTGAAAAGAGGTCAACTCAGACTTCTTAGTCGGTAGCTCACTCTACATGAGATCTAGATCATTTCTTATGTAACTAAACTGTATATCAAAATAAAGCTGAAGTTTGATATGGTTTGTATCTGTACATGATCTGATCAATTTATTCCAGCTCTTTTGGTTGGCTTGACGACCATGATCAATTCAGTTGCTAAGCTTTATTGGATCAATACTGAACTTGAAAAATATCACTTTCATTAATTAAAACATCAACTTGTTACGTTAAAATGTAGATGGACGTTTTTGTCTGTTGTTAACGTTTATCTAGCTGATGCCATGATCTTTTAGAAAAAACTGAAAAACTTGAAATAGTAAGTGGATAATTAAGGTTTCTAACGGTGTTTTTCAGCATCCTCTTGGTTGAGAAATTTTGCCGTTAAATAAGCAAAAGACTGTAGAAAAATTGCTGAGTAGCAGAATGTATTGAAAAAATATCCTCCTATTGCGTATGGAATTTTACTATGCAAGAAAATTTATAAAAGAAAACGATTGGCTATTTTGCTCATTTTAGCTGTGTAGATTCGGCTTTACATGATGGGATCTAGTGAGTTTAGGATTGGCAATAAGTGAAATTCTGAAGATATGATTTTGAAACCATAATAATTTCAGTTTGTTTTATATACAATTTTTGAGTTTTGATGATTTTAAGAGGAAAAATAGAATGAGCCAAAGCCAGCATATTTCTAATGCTGAGTTTTACGCATTCCTATCTCTTTCTTTAAATAGGTAAGAAAAAAAACAGCCCATGTTGGGCTGTTATTGGATCAGATCTAGAGCATTAAGCAATAAAGTCTAAGATGGCCTGATTGAAGGCTTTGGGCTGTTCGATATTTGAAATATGAGAGGCATCGATTTCAAATAGGGCACTACTTCGGATGTGATTCACCATGTACTGTGCATCTGAGACTGTTGTTACGGGGTCTTTACGCCCAGCAATCACAAGTAAAGGGACGTGAATACTTTCGAGTTTTTCACGTAAATCCGCTTTAGCCAAAGCTTCACAGCAACTCGCATAACCTTCTGGGCTGCCAGCACCTAAGTCGTTTGAAAGCGCTGCTACAGTTGCTGCGTTGCTTTGGATAAAGGGTTCGGTAAACCAACGACTCGCAGCCGTTGATGCAATTGGTTCTAAACCTTGGGTACGTACTAACGACGCGCGATCATTCCATGCTTGTTCATTGCCAATTTTGGCTGAGGTATTACATACAATGGCACGGTGAAAACGTTCAGGTTTATGAATAACTAACCACTGACCTGTAAGTCCGCCCATTGAGATACCGCAAAAAATGGCTTTCTCAATGTTTAAATGGTCCAATAAATGTATCAGGTCTAGACCAAGTTGTTCAATATCATAAGGCCCTTGAGGTGCGGAAGACTGGCCATGCCCGCGAGTGTCATAGCAAATCACAAAATAGTTTTTCTGGAAAAAAGTAATTTGTGGTTTCCACATGTTGAAGTTTGTGCCTAGCGAGTTTGAAAAAACGATCGCAGGATTTTTTGGGTCACCAAAGGTCTGATAGTGAATTTCGGCATTGTTTGAAGTAAACCTTGGCATATGCTTTTCCTTAATTCATTAAAAATTTTGAGTGTTTCCACTGTTGTTATCAACAAAAAGTGTTATGAGCAGAAACACCACGTCAGATCATAAGAAGGGTTAAACCCGCTGAATAATCATTGCAATGCCTTGACCGACACCAATACACATGGAACATAGCGCATAGGTGCCACCCGTTTGTTCTAACTGGTTTAAAGCTGTGGTGACTAAACGTGCACCCGATGCACCGAGTGGATGACCAATCGCAATCGCACCACCATTCGGATTCACTTGGGTGCTGTCATCTGCCAGACCGAGATCACGGGTAACAGCCAGTGCCTGTGCTGCAAAGGCTTCATTCAGCTCAATCACATCTATCTGCTCTAATGTCAGATTGGCTTGTTTGAGTAACTTTTTGATGGCAGGTGCTGGTGCAAAGCCCATAATGCGTGGTTCTATACCCACTGCTGTTGAAGCAATAATTTTGGCACGCGGTTTAAGTTGGTACTGTTCAACCGCTTGTTCCGAAGCAATCAGTACAGCAGCCGCACCGTCATTGATGCCTGATGCATTCCCCGCAGTGACAGTGCCTTCTGCTGTCACAACTGGCTTCAGTTTTGCCAAACCTTCTAGTGTGGTCGATGCACGTGGATGTTCATCGGTGTCGATCACAATTGGATCACCCTTACGCTGTGCAATATTCACAGGGATGATTTCATGTGTAAAAAAGCCTTGAGCTTGCGCGGTTGCGGTGCGCTGTTGACTCGCCAAGGCAAACTGGTCTTGATCTGCTCGATCAATATTAAATTGTTGTGCTACGTTCTCCGCGGTTTGCGGCATGGTGTCTACACCATACATCGCTTTAAGCTTAGGATTAATAAAACGCCAGCCCATAGTGGTGTCTTCAATCTTTTGACTACGGCCATATGCGGTTTCTGATTTACCCATCACAAAAGGTGCACGAGACATACTTTCCACACCACCTGCGATGATTAAATCTGCTTCGCCGGCTTTAATTGCACGCGCTGCCATGGCAATCGCATCGAGTGATGAGCCACATAAGCGATTCACCGTTGTGGCTGGAACTTCGACAGGTAAGCCTGCAAGCAGTGCAGACATGCGTCCGACATTCCGGTTGTCTTCTCCCGCTTGGTTGGCACAGCCGTAGATCACATCATCTACCTGTTTCCAGTCCACGCTAGGATTACGTTGCATCAAGGCTTGAATTGGGAATGCACCCAGGTCATCAGCACGAACTGGGGCTAAACCACCGGCATAACGGCCAAATGGGGTACGAATTGCGTCAATAATGTAAGCGTTTTTCATTCTTAATCTTGTCCTGTGAATCCCCCTTAATCCCCCTTTACTAAAGAGGGAAACTCCTCCCTTTTCAAAGGGAGGTCGGGAGGGATTAATTATCCCTGTGTTGCATCAATTAATGGAGCACCCGTCATCGCCTGCAATTCTGCAAAGCTTAAACCGTCGACTTTCTCAAGCACTTTTAAACCATCAGCAGTGACATCAATCACGCACAGGTCGGTGTAAATGCGATCGACACATTTCAAGCCTGTTGCTGGGTAGCTCAGTTCAGCCACGATCTTTGGTTCACCTTGTTTGGTGACATGATCCGTGGTGATAAACACTTTCTTAGCACCGACGGCTAAGTCCATCGCACCACCGACAGCGGGAATCGCATCCGGTGCGCCGGTATGCCAATTAGCCAAGTCACCATTGGCTGCCACTTGAAAGGCGCCAAGCACCGCGATATCTAAGTGACCACCCCGCATCATGGCAAAAGAGTCACCATGATGGAAAAAGCTACCACCTTGCAGCATGGTCACATATTCTTTCCCTGCGTTGATCAGTTCAGGGTCTTCTTCACCTGCGGCTGGTGGTGGACCAAAAGCCAATAAGCCATTTTCAGAATGTAGGAACACGTCTTTGTCTGAAGGCAGGTAACTGGCAATCTTGGTCGGTAAACCGATGCCTAAATTGACATAAGCACCATCGGGGATATCTTGTGCGACACGTTCTGCAATTTGGTTACGGCTGAGTTTTTGATAGCTCATGATGCTCTCCCGATTACACAGCAACGGGTTCAGGTTGAACCTGTACCACGTGATGAACAAAAATACCTGCGGTGATGATGTGTTCAGGGTCTAAGGCCCCCAGTTCCACCACTTCAGAAACTTGCGCAATGGTTACACCTGCCGCCATGGCCATAATCGGGCCAAAGTTACGTGCCGATTTGCGGTAAACCAAGTTGCCCCAACGGTCGCCTTGCTGCGCTTTAATCAGAGCAAAGTCGGCTTTGATTGGATATTCCAGTACATAATCTTTACCGTCGATGTGACGGGTTTCTTTGCCTTCGGCCAATAAGGTGCCGTAGCCAGTTGGGGTAAACACTGCGCCGAGTCCCATGCCTGCGGCTTGAATACGACAGGCCAAATTGCCTTGAGGCACCAGTTCCAATTCGATTTTTCCTGCACGATAGAGTTCATCGAAGACCCAAGAGTCGGACTGACGCGGGAACGAACAAATGACTTTTTTCACAGCACCCGCTTTGAGGAGCTTGGCTAAACCATAATCGCCATTGCCAGCATTGTTGCTAACGATAGTGAGGTCTTTGATACCGAGTTGAATTAAGCCATCGATTAGTTCAGCAGGTTGTCCTGCGGTGCCAAAACCACCGATCATGATGGTTGAGCCATCCTTTATTTGCGAAAGTGCTTCTGTTAAAGAAGCTGAACTTTTATCAATCATAATATTGTCCTAGGCACAGCGTACCTATTAACTTTTAGAACTTGGATTGGAGCTTGGAGTTGAAGCTAAAGCTGACACATCAGGGCTGCGTTTGGTTAAAATCAGATGCGCAGTTAAACCAATGACGATGCCCCAAAAAACGGAACTTAGCCCCAAAAAGTGCATACCTGAAGCTGTAGCTAAAAAAGTAATGAGGGCAGAATCTCCTTGAGATTCATCTTTCATGGCTACAGCAATATTGGTTGAAATTGCACCCAATAAGGCCAAACCAGCCAAAGCGGCAACAAGCTCTTTCGGTAGCAAGCTGAAGAGCAGAACGATACTGCCTGCAAACAAACCACCTAAAATATAGAAAATGCCGTTAGCAACGCCTGCGATATAGCGTTTTTCTTTTAACTCATGCGCATCTTTGCCCATACACAGTGCAGCCGTAATCGACGCTAAAACAATGGTGATACCGCCGACACATGCAACAGCTAAAGATGCAATACTGGTGGTCGTAATAATTGGCTTAGCTGGCATGTCATAACCACTCAGTTTCATGATGGCCATGCCCGGTAAAAACTGTCCCGTCAGACTGACTAAAATCAGAGGCAGGGCAAGGTTTAAGGTGGAGTGCCAAGTCCATTCAGGGCTAATGAACTGAGGAATAGCAAGTTGGAAATCTAAACTCACCGCATTCATTTCACCAATCCCAAAGCTCAAGGCTACACCTGAAAGCAGTACCCAAAGCATGCTATAGCGCGGTGAAATTCGTTTTGCGACTAAAAAGACAAACAGCATGCTAAACACAATAATCGGCATACTGTTAGTGGCACTAAATAGACCTAAACCAAACTGAAATAGAATACCTGCCATCATTCCCGCGGCTACTGACTGCGGAATCCATTTCAATAATTTATCGAAGTAACCACTGATCCCGATCAGAAAAATCACCACAGCTGAGGTGATATAAGCGGCTACAGCTTCATTCAGACTAATATTCGGGAACAGGGTGACCAATAAAGCCGTACCTGGCGCAGACCATGCTGTAATCACAGGGACTTTGAACTTAATGGAAAGAAAGATCCCTGCCACGGCTGCTCCAATAGAAATACCCCAAATCCATGAAATCATCATGGTCGGGGAAACTTGAGCGTGTTGCGCAGCCTGAAAGAAGATAATGAGTGGTCCTGAATAGGAAATCAGCACGGCCAAAAATCCTGCGACAGTGGCGGAAATAGACCAATCTTCTTTCAAGGTTTTAAACAGGGTAGCCATTCATTTGCCTCCATGCAGACATGATCCTGTATATAAAATAATGTAACGATCAATTAGCCTTGATCGCCACCGCCGACAGGAACAACTGTACCTGTCATATATGACGAATCATCTGAAGCAAGGAATACAATTGCATTCACTTGTTCCTGAATCGTGCCATAACGGTTCATAAAACTACGGTCAATGGTTTGATCGACCACTTGTTGCATCCACGACTTTTCATTTTCAGACAGTGGATTTGTATTACGCGGCACTTTACGCGGCGGTGCTTCGGTTCCACCTGTAGCAACCGCATTCACTCGGATCCCATCTTTGGCATGTTCAAAAGCAAGTGCTGCAGTAAGAGCATTAACCCCACCTTTGGATGCCGAATAGGGCACACGGTTAATGCCACGAGTCGCAATAGAAGACACATTTACAATTGTACCTTTCTGATTTTTAATCATTTCAGGTAAAACTGCACGACAACACCACAGCGTTGGAAATAATGAGCGATTCACTTCTTTGATGATTTCTTCTTCAGAAAACTCTTCAAAAGGTTTCATCCAAATTGCACCGCCGACGTTGTTGATGAGCACATCGACACGGCCATAGACTTCAAGTGCTTTGTCTACAACACTTTGAGCACCTGCGAAGGTTTCAAGGTTGGCTTTGACTGTTATTGCATCGCCTTGATGTGCTTCAATTTCTGCTAATGTTTCATCGACATAGTCAGATAAGTCGGCTAAGACAACTTGCGCACCTTCATCCGCCACTTGGAGTGCAACACCGCGACCAATGCCTTGAGCGGCACCAGTCACAATCACTACTTTGTTTAAAAATCTTTGACGATCAGACATGATAAGTGGCCCCAATCAGTTTGCAGAGAATTTTTCAAACAGGAAGTTTGCAGGTTTTACACCTTCGCTATCTAACCAACCACGAACAGCATCGACCATAGGGACTGGACCACAAAGGTAGACATCAACATCACCGCCATTGAGCCATTCATTGTCAATGTGCCCAGTCACATAACCTTTACGCTCATGCGCAGAGTCTGGACTTGCAACCACGGTACGGTATTCAAACCATGGGAGTTTGGCTTGGAGGGCATTGAGCTGTTCTAAAGCAACTAAGTCGAAGTCATTGGTAACACCAAACACCAAACGAACAGGGTGTTCAGCGCCTTTTTCTTCTAAGATTTGCAGCATTGACATAAAAGGGGCAATACCTGTACCGCCCGCAAGCATAACAACAGGACGAACCACATTACGCAAGTAGAAGCTACCAAAGGGACCAGTAAAAGTCATTTTGTCGCCCGCTTTAGCAGTACGACTTAAAAAGCTACTCATTTTGCCATTCGGCACATTACGTACCACAAAGCCCGTTAAACGGTTGCCCGGTTTCGAGCTAAATGAATAGGAACGCGTTTCTGCTGTCTCTGGAATGCCGACGTTGACATATTGACCAGCAAGGAAGTGAATGTCAGGTTGACCTTCATCCAACTGAATATCAAAAGTAATGGTCGATTCTGATAAATTTTCGACAGAGACTAAAGTGCCTTGGTACTGGTGGATTTCGGTTTTGCAGACTTCAGATGAAGCTTGAATTTGGAATACAGCATCCGAGGTCGGACGGCATTGGCAAGCCAGAATATAGCCTTGTTCCGCTTCTTCTGGTGTTAACGCATCTTCAATATACGTCTCTTCAGGCATGTCATAACTACCAGATTCGCAAAAAGCGCGGCAAGTCCCACATGCACCATCACGGCAGTCTAGCGGAATGTTAATTTTTTGGCGGTAAGCGGCATCTGATAAAGACTCACCTTGAGTCACGGTAATAAAACGCGTTACGCCATCTTCAAATTGAAGTGCAACATTGTGGTTTGACATGGCTGAATATCCTTTAAAAACGTTGAAACTTGGAACTCTCAGCCAAAACTCCATTTGGCTGAAAGCATACTAAGGATGTGTGGCTAAAACTTAGAGGTGATAAACATCAATCACTTGGTTGATGTAATCGTTTTTCAGTACTACGTATTTGCTTAAAATTTGTGGTTTTTCACCTGAAAAATCGATTTCATAGCGTGACATACCAAAGTAGCTATAACTGGTTTTGTAGCGAAAGCTCAGTGTATTCCAGTTAAAACGGACGGTAACTTTGTCGCCATCACGCTCAATCACTTCGATATTGTTCACATTGTGACAGGTACGTGTGTCTGGCATGGTCGCAGAAGAGCGTTCAGTTTTAATCCGAAACACACGGTCTTCTAAACCTTGGCGGTCTGGGTAGTAAATCAGTGAAATTTCAGACTGAGGATCTGTAGTCAAGGTATCGTCGTCATCCCATGCAGGCATCCAAAACGATGCTGAAGGGGCATAACATGCAAGCCAATCGTCCCATTGTTCATCATCTAAAAAGCGTGCTTCTTGATACAGAAACTGACTGATTTGTTCGATGCTAACGGTATTAAGTGTTGTAGGAGCATTCATGCCACTTCTCCTTGTTCATTTGCAGTTTCAACAGCCAGTGCTTTTTCATTGGCTATTGCAATTTTCATCATGTCTAACCAGTGTTGGTGCTGTGCAAGGTAGAGGCCTTCATCTTCAGTTTTGACACCTGAAAGTTTTGGTTTTAGACCAATTTCATTGGCAGCATCATCTGGACCATGAATCCAATGTTTTGAACCGCGGCACATATCATTCCATTCCAGTTCAATGCCTGCGTAGCCCGCTTGGCATGCACGGAATTCTTCTAAATCATCTGGTGTTGCCATGCCTGAGGCATTAAAGAAGTCTTCGTACTGGCGAATACGGCGCGTACGTGCTTCCGTGTCTTCACCTACAGGCGCGATACAGTAAATCGTGACTTCGGTTTTATTGACTGAAATCGGGCGCAGTACGCGAATTTGTGAACCGAATTGATCCATCAAATAGACGTTCGGATAAAGACAAAGGTTACGTGAGCGCTCAATCATCCACTTCGACATTGCTTCGCCAAATTTTTCAGAGTATTCATCGGCTTTCGGGAAGTTTGGGCGGTCTTCTGGGTTCGCCTATTGTGTCCAAAGCAGCATGTGACCATTGTCAAAACCGTATGAACCACCGCCTTGTTTACCCCAAGCGCCTGCGCTCATGGCACGGATGTTGTCACCCGCTTGTTTTTCTTTACGTTGTTGAGTGGTCGCTGCATAGTTCCAGTGCACCGCAGAAACGTGATAACCATCTGCGCCATTTTCTGCAGTTAGTTTCCAGTTGCCTTCATAAGTGTAGGTAGATGCACCACGTAAAACTTCGAGACCTTGTTCAGACTGATCCACAATCATGTCAATGATTTTACTGGTTTCGCCTAAGTATTCCTCTAAAGAGGGAACATCCGGATTTAAGCTACCGAACAAGAAACCTTTATAGTTGCCAAAACGTGCAACTTTTTTCAGATCATGTGAACCTTCATGGTTAAAACAGTCTGAATAACCTGCATCTGCTGGATCTTTAACTTTTAAAAGCTTGCCTGAGTTGTTAAATGTCCAACCGTGGAAAGGGCAAGTATAGGTTGCTTTATTGCCACGTTTATTACGACAAAGCTGTGCACCACGGTGTGAACAGGCATTGATCATGGCATTGAGTTCACCATTACGGTTACGTGCAATCAGAATCGGCTGACGGCCAATATACGTCGTGTAATAGTCGTTGTTATTTGGAATTTGGCTTTCGTGTGCCAAGTAAACCCAGTTACCCTCGAAGATATACTTCATTTCTAGGTCAAAAAGGGCTTGATCAGTAAACACTGAACGATGAAGTTTGAATTCGCCTGTTTCAAAGTTGTCGACAAGTAATTCGTCGATACGATCAAGATGGCTAGTATTAATAACTGGGATACGTGGCATGTCCGTTCTCCGACTTTCCAAAAGTGAGGAAGTCCCCGAAATGCGACTTTGCAGTGGCTATTTCGGTTCCAAGGGTAATTAAGCGCTAGCGCGACGACGTTCAACTTCAGTTGATGGTGCAGCCGCTTGGTCTTTCACCAGTTCAACATTGAATTGAATGTGTTTGAATGGACCTGTTAAACCGCGGCGTGCAATTTCAACTTCATCGGTAATATCGACAGCGGTAGCCACTAAGCCTTCACGTGTTGCAAATGCAAAGTCATCCCATAGGTATTGGTCACCCTCAATGTTGAATTGGGTGGTTAACTTACGGTAGCCTGGCGCAGAAACGAAGTAATGTACGTGCGAAGGGCGGTTACCGTGACGGCCTAACTTGTTCAATACAAATTGAGTTGTCCCTTCTGGTGGGCAACCATAACCAACAGGCATCGTGGTGAGAGCAACGTATTTACCATCTTGGTCACTCATGATTGAACGACGTAGATTGAAGTCTGATTGTGACTTATCGAAGAAAGAGTAGTTGCCTAAGCTATTGGCATGCCACACTTCAACTTTTGCACCTTCAACAATCTGGCCATCAGTGTCAGTCACTGTCCCTTCAATAATTAAAGTCGGAATTTTGCCTTCTTCAGAACCATCATCCATACGCGCAAAACCAACCGATTCAGGTGCGCCAGCCACGTATAAAGGACCTTCGATGGTACGTGGTGTTCCGCCTGTAATGCCTGCTTTGGCATCGGCTTCATCTGCACGTAAGTCGAGATAGTGCTCAAGGCCAAGACCAGCCGCAAGTAAACCAAGCTCGTTGGCTTGGCCTGCATCCGTAAAGTATTCAAGACCTTTCCAAACTTCAGTTTGGCTCAAATCTAAGTCTTCAATCGCTTGGAATAAGTCACCCAATAGGCGAACCACAATTTGTTGAGTACGCGCGTCTACAGAACCGGTTGCTGTATCCACATTCATTGTTTTGACTAATGCATCAATCTGTTGACGATTCATACTATTGCTCCTTAAGTATGTTTGCTGTGTGGTGGCTAGCTTTATGAATAGGTTGAAAAGCTTAGCTGCCACGTTCCTTGTTAATTTCTTTCACTGGAATATTCACTACGTTCCAGTGATTAAATTGCATAAAATCTTTTTTCAATTAACGATCATCTTCGCGAATAGACGATGGATGTCGGTTCAAAGGCATCACTTCAATGTTCATATATGGGTACAGGGGTAAACCTTGCAAAATGTTGTGTAGCTCTTCATTGCTGTCTACATCAAAAATGCTGATGTTTGAGTACTGACCTGTAATACGCCAAATATGTCGCCATTTGCCTTGAGCTTGTAGCTCTTGCGAATATGCTTTTTCGACTGCTTTAATTTCACTGGCAGTTTCAGCAGGCATATCCAGTGGAATGTTTACATCCATACGTACGTGAAAAAGCATGTATAACTCCTAAACGGTTAAGACGTCGCTTAAGCGCGGCGTAGCTGATCAATCTTGTCTTCATCCAGTTCAATACCTAGTCCTTTGCCTTGGGGTAAATGCAAGGCGAAGTTAGTGTATTGAAGTGGGGTTTTTAAAATATCTTGGGTTAACAGCAGTGGGCCGAATAGCTCGGTGCCATAAGCTAAATTTTCAAAGGTCGAGAACAAATGTGCCGAAGCAATCGTGCCGACGGCACCTTCAAGCATGGTTCCGCCATACAAATCAATGCCTGCTAAGTTGGCAATCTTCGCGACTTCATGACCTTCAATTAATCCACCAGACTGAGCCACTTTCACTGCAAAAACAGAGGCCGCATTGGTTTTGGCTAAACGGTAGGCTGAGCTTGGTCCCATGAGCGATTCATCCGCCATGATGGCAAGATCAAAACGTCGTGTTAAACGCTGCATCGCATCAATGTTGTCGACTGCACAGGGCTGTTCAATCAGGTCAACACCACCATTTTGTAGGAGTTGAATGCCTTTAATCGCATCTAGCTCAGACCATGCACGGTTCACATCGACACGGATAGAAATGTCTGAACCCAGTGCTTGTTTAATCGCAAGAACATGTTCAACATCTTCTTCTACACGGCGTGAACCGATTTTAAGTTTGAAAATATTGTGGCGTCTTGCCTCAATCATTTTTCGGCCTTCAGCAATATCTTTTTCAGTGTCACCAGATGCCAATACCCAAAGTACAGGTAAGCTGTCACGTAAGCGGCCACCCAATACTTCAGAAAGGGGTAAATCTAAACGTTGCGCTTGGATGTCGAGTAGAGCCGTTTGAATTGCACATTTGGCAAAACGGTTGCCATTAATATTCTTTTTCAAAGCACGCATGGTTTGTGCGATGTTTTGAGCTTTAAGGGACTTCAATAAAGGTGCAAAATAAGTTTCAATATTGGTCTTAATACTTTCTGGGCTTTCTTCACCGTAGCCCAGTCCGCCAATTGTTGTCGCTTCACCCCAACCGACAAAGCCATCTTCAGTGCTGATTTTCACCAAGACAAGCGTTTGCGTTTGCATAGTCGCTACCGCCATTTTGTGTGGGCGAATAGTGGGGATTTCGACGAGTAAGGTTTCTATAGATTTATACATCTTAACTCTGCGCAGCCTTGCGTTGTGTACCTGATTTGATATACCTTAAAAGAATAAATATGAACTGTCGAAGATCAAATTAGCATTTTAATATATCTTAAAGGTATAAATAGTCATGGAATTGAGACACCTCCGCTACTATGTAGCTGTTGTAGAAGAGCAGAGTTTTACCAAAGCTGCTGAAAAATTATTCATTGCACAGCCTCCTTTAAGCCGCCAGATACAAAACCTGGAGGCTGAATTGGGCGTGCAATTATTTGAACGTGGCAGCCGTCCACTCAAAACCACCGAAGTAGGACAATTCTTCTATCAACACGCTGTTAAACTTTTGTCTAATGCCGAAGAAGTCAAAGCTATGACTCAGCGTGTAGGTTTGGTTGAAAAAACGGTGACCATGGGCTTTGTGGGATCGTTGTTATATGGGTTGTTGCCAAAAATCGTGTATTTATTTCGCCAACAGCAGCCGCATTTAAAAATAGAATTGATTGAAATGAGCACCAAAGATCAAATTCAGGCCTTAAAAGAAGGGCGGATTGATGTTGGTTTTGGACGTTTACGTATTTCGGATCCTGCTGTACGTCGGATTTTACTGCGTGAAGAGCCGTTGATGTTGGCGGCACATTCGAGTCATCCTTTGACGGTGCAAAAACAAGGTGTGTACCTGTCGGACTTGGTCGATCAGAACTTATTTCTTTATCCAAGTCACCCCAAGCCAAACTTTTCTACTCAAGTCCAAGGGCTGTTTTCAGAATATGGACTGGAACCTAAACACTTAAAAGAAGTCCGTGAAATACAATTGGCACTGGGGTTAGTTGCCGCTGGAGAAGGAATTTGTGTGGTTCCTGAAAGTGCACGAACCATTCAACTGCCGCATTTGAACTATATTCCAATCTTAGATGATGCAGCGACTAGCCCCATTTTTCTAGCCATTCGTTCCATGGATGAAAGTGAGGACATTCGTTCATTATTTGATTGTATTTATCAGGTCTATGACCTTGAAGCGATCAAATATGACCGTGCATTTATCTAAACTTTGGGGTTTAAATTTCACGATACTTTTAAAGTCTACATTTTAAAATCAGTCATTTAAGCCATCCTTGGGGATGGCTTTTTTTATAGTCATTTTCGCTTGGTTTTGCTTATTTTCTGTCTCTCGCTGCAATCATTGGTTATATAAGCTATTTATTTAAAACAATAAAAACCTTAACCGACCTTAAAGGTATAAATATAGAGTTATTCGGTTTTGGACAAGAAAGCTACTTTTGCTGCAATGTGCACAGCAACAAACATTCGCAAGCAGGAGGCTTAAAGTGAATACAAATCCAGTTAACATCAACACGGTGGTCGATGAAGCCAAATTTACGCCCTTTCATTGGAGTGTACTCATTTGGTGTCTACTGATTATTATTTTTGACGGTTATGATTTAGTCATCTATGGCGTGGCACTGCCACTTCTGATGCAAGAGTGGGGACTCAGTGCAGTACAAGCAGGATTACTTGCGAGTACAGCATTGTTTGGCATGATGTTCGGTGCAATGAGCTTTGGTACGTTGTCTGACAAATTGGGCCGTAAAAAGACCATTATGATTTGTGTGGCTATTTTTAGTGGCTTCACTTTTCTAGGCGCATTTGCAAGCAATCCTATCGAGTTTGGAATTTTACGTTTTCTTGCGGGACTTGGCATTGGTGGGGTGATGCCAAACGTGGTCGCACTCATGACTGAATATGCTCCGAAGCGTATTCGTAGCACACTCGTTGCGGTTATGTTCAGTGGCTATGCTATTGGCGGCATGACCTCAGCTTTACTGGGTGCATGGTTGGTAACAGACTATGGTTGGAAAATCATGTTCTATATCGCCATCATTCCATTTTTGGCTTTGCCGATTCTTTGGAAGTTTCTACCTGAGTCTTTAATGTTCCTGACTAAAAAGGGTGAAACTGAAAAAGTCCGTGAAATTGTACAAAAAATTGCACCGGAGCAAGCAATTCAGCCAGAAACGACATTTAAACTTAATGAACCTGTTGCTGGTGATGACGCTCCATTAAAAGCATTGTTCCAACAAGGTCGTACCTTTAGCACCATGATGTTTTGGGTGGCATTCTTTATGTGCCTGCTCATGGTCTATGCGCTTGGAAGCTGGTTACCAAAACTGATGATTCAAGCGGGCTATTCGCTTGGTGCAAGTATGATTTTCTTATTTGCTTTAAATATTGGCGGTATGGTTGGAGCGATTGGCGGTGGTGCGCTCGCAGACCGTTTCCACTTAAAACCAGTTTTAACGACGATGTTCACCTTGGGTGCTATTGCACTGATTCTACTCGGTTTCAACAGTCCACAAATGGTGCTGTACGGTTTAATTGCGATTGCAGGCGCAGCAACTATTGGTTCACAAATTCTACTGTATACCTTTGTCGCACAGTTCTATCCAACTGCTGTGCGCTCTACAGGTATGGGCTGGGCTTCAGGCATTGGACGCATTGGCGCAATTGTTGGGCCTGTACTGACAGGTGCATTGTTAACTTTTGAGTTGCCACATCAAATGAATTTTCTCGTGATTGCGATACCTGGTGTGATTGCAGCTTTGGCAGTGTTTATGGTCAACTTAAAAGTATCCGTAGATGGTGAAAAAACCAAATCAAAACAAGTGTTTGATGCAGTCAAATCGACAGCAAATTAAAGAATATTGAACCCATGAGTCTAGTGCATTAGTAGTAGGCTCATTTCAAAAACTGTATGAACTGTTAAAATCAATTTGCTTTTTATAAGTTGTTTTTTAACGCGATTTTTAATGCGATAAAAAGTTTCATTTTAAAGTATTAAAAAAAATGCATTGCGTTAGAAAACAGCGATGAAAAATAGAGCTAAATATTAAAGAGTAAAAGTCAGGACAGACTTAAATACACAGGACCCGTGTTAAATGAAACAATTTAAGAAGAATGCTTTAGTTGTCACTTTATCGATGTTAAGTAGTGCAGCATTACATGCACAAACCAATACCACGGCAGAGATTGAGCAACTTAGAAATGAAATTAATGCGTTAAAACAAATGCTTCAACAGAATACTCAGCAACAACAGCAGCAAGCTGTTCAATTGAGCGCTGTTGAACGTCAAGTGTTGACGACGCCAAAAACGGTTGAAAAAACGGGTTTAGGTTTGACCAAAGGTGGGGCAGAGTTCAACTTATACGGTAATGTCCGCGCGGACGCATCGTATCAGGCTGAAGGTGGCGCTCGTGATATGCCCTATAACCAAATCAATAGCGTACCTTTAGAAGGAAATGCTGAAAATAGCGATCGGTTAAGATCAACCCTTTCAGCAACGCGATTAGGTTTGGACTTTAAAGCGCCAGTCGCCGATCAGAACTTAAATGCCAAAATTGAGGTCGACTTTTTAGGCGGCGCAAACCTTGATAATTTACGTATTCGTCATGCGTATTTAAACTATGGTAACTGGCTAATTGGTCAAACGTGGTCAAACTTTGCGACTCCAGACTACATCCCTGAAACGATTGATGCTTTGGCTTATGTGGGTGCTTCAATTAAACGTACACCTCAAGTGCGTTATACCCATAAATTCACGCCAAATACTAACTTAGTCGCGGCAGTGGAAGACCCGAAAGATGCCAGCATGAGCCAACGTATGCCAGCATTTACAGGACGACTGAATCATAAGTTTAATGATGCTCTTTCAGTCAGTGGGCGTGCAATGGCGCATGAAAAACGCATTCAAAATCAAGAAGAGTGGGCGTATGGCGTAGGTGTTGGTGCCAAATTTGACATCACCCCTGTGACTTCTGTGAAAGCCGACTACTACCATGTTAAAGGCGATAGCAGCTTTGTATCCTTTACTAACCCTGGCGTAGTTGCAACAGGCACAAGTATTGAACAAAGTGAGTTTGACTCAATTACTGTCGGTTTAACACAGAAGTTTAATGACAAATTACGTGGTACTTTGGCTTATGGTTATATGACTTTTGATAAAAATCAGGACTACCTTGATGCTGTAGCTGATGATACCAAAATCAATAAAAACTTATGGCAAGCATGGGGTAATTTATTCTATAGCCCAGTTCAGCCTGTTAGCCTTGGGGTAGAGTATGTCTACGGTGAGCGTGAAGCGTTTGCACCTGCGGCAAATGGTAGTAAAAAAGGTGAAGACAACCGTGTGAACTTGGTTGCGATTTATAACTTCTAATACTTGAAGTAAAATTTCACATAGAAGCCGAAGGATAACACCTTCGGTTTTTTATGCCTTATTGTTTAATTTGCTCAATTCTAATTTTTGAGGAGATGTTGCACATGTAATGCAATAGTCGAAGTTTCATCAGAACTTAAGTTATTTGTCACATAAGAATAAGTCATGAAAATAAAGCACATGTGTTGTCATCAACGGGTTACATTAGGTGAGGTAAGTAACTGTATATAGAGTACTTGATGACAATAACATGGATTCTTTTTACGCTTATGGCCGCTTTTATGCAGGCTTGGCGCAACGCTTTTCAAAAGCAACTCAGTACAACTGTTGATGTTTATGGAGTGACTCTAGCGCGGTTCATTTTTGCTTTACCTTTAGCACTGCTTTACATCAGTTGTCTTTACCATTTCCAACCTGTGACAGATTCCGTCCATTTCAATCTCCGTTTTGCTATCTATGTGCTTATTGCGGCGTTGAGCCAAATTGCAGCAACAGCATTGATGGTGCAACTTTTTAAGCAAAAAAATTATGCAATTGGAGTGGGTCTTGCTAAAAGTGAAGCAGTACTTGCCGCGATTATTGCCGTGCTCTTTTTATCCGATCATTTAAGCCTTTTAGGCTGGTTTGGGGTTGCTGTGGGAGGCTTTGCGGTATTTTTAATGTCTAAAGGGCCGGGCTTTTCTGATTTTTCAGTACAAACCTTATGTATAGGTATCGGTAGTGGTTTATGTTTTGCCATTACCTCGCTCTTGGTACGTGAGGCAAGTTTAGAACTAGATAATTTACCCTTTATTCACCGTGCTGCTTGGGTGCTTTTAATGGTGATTGCGACACAGTGCTTTTTACTTTTAATGTATTTGGGTATATTTCGCCGTGCAACATTATGGGCCATGTGGCAGCGTATAAGACTTACATTTCGTGTCAGCTTATGTAGTTTTTTGGCGTCACTGGGTTGGTTTAGTGCCATGAGTATGCAGTCAGTGCCCATTGTAAAAACTTTGGGGCAGGTTGAGATTATTTTTAGTATGTTGATTTCAGCCTACTTCTTTAAAGAAAAGCTGGCACGTGCTGAACATCTCGGTATTGTATTGGTGGTGATTGCAGCGTTTTTAGTGATTTGGGCTTGAAGTCTGATCTTCACATAGCTAATGTCATTCTTTTGTAATGACATTAGCCATTCAAAATATAATTTAACTGCCGTTTTACTAGTCTTCAACTCAAAAAATAGAGACTAAACCCATGTCTAGGTTTAATCTCTAAAGTGTGTTTTTCTCGTGAGATTTAATTCTGTAGCCAAAATTTAGATGTTGATATTAGTGCAACAAGCTTCAGATTTTTACTGAAGAAGGTAGTTTTGATCTGCACCGACAAAGAAAATCACACCTATACAAAAAAGCCCACAGTAAATCGCGAACCAGATAATCATGTTTTTAAATGCTTTATCTGAAATTGAACTATCTGCATATTTTGCTGGTTTTTTTGAGTCTAGATCTTTCATGGTTACTGCACTCAACTGAGGTGATGAGTACATTATGTAAAGCAAACGACTGATGAAACAGATACAAAACAAGATTAAAAAAATATAACAGATGAAGCAGAATTGCTCATGACTGTTATATTTTAAACCTGTGGGGGACACAGTATGCAGATATCATTAACTTGCGTTAGTTTTTAGAGTCCTATCACTTAAAAATACAAAAAAAATAAAAATAATCTTATATTTAAAATACCACTCATGAATTCTATACATACTGAATCATTAGAAATGATCATTTCATTCATGACTGTAATTTTTGTACATTAACTAAAATAGCACCTTGTCTGCGTAGACTAGAGTACTTGAACCTTCAGCATGACGTTTAAGTGCAAAACGATATTTAGAACACTATATTTAGAGAGTATTATGAAAAATTTTGAAAATAAAGTGGCAGCGATCACAGGCGCAGGTTCAGGCATTGGGCAGCAGTTGGCGATTCAACTGGCTAAACAAGGTACACATTTGGCACTCAGTGATGTCAATGAACAAGGTTTGGCTGAAACCTTAAATCACGTCAAAGATTATCCTGTTTCAGTCACGCTCACAAAACTGGATGTTTCAGACCGTAAGGCAGTAGAGGATTGGGCAAAGCAGTGTCAGCAAGACTTCGGTCAGGTCAATTTAGTTTTTAATAATGCAGGGGTCGCGTTAGCGAGTACTGTTGAAGGCTTAAGCTATGAAGATGCCGAGTGGATTTTCAACATCAATTTTTGGGGTGTCGTGTATGGAACCAAAGCTTTTTTACCCTATTTAAAACAAAGTGGCTCTGGGCATATTGTGAATATTTCAAGTTTATTTGGGCTCACTGCTCAGCCCACCCAAAGTGCCTATAATGCGACAAAGTTTGCTGTCCGTGGTTTTACCGAGGCACTACGTCAAGAGTTAGATTTGCAAGACTGTGGCGTTAGTGCAACTTGTGTTCACCCAGGTGGTATACGTACCAATATCGCCAATAGTGCTCGAATGAGTGACAGTATTCGTGCGCTGGGTATGAACCCAGAGCGTGCCAGTCGTTCTTTCAATAAAATGCTTAAAACCCCGCCAGATGTCGCAGCACAGGCTATTTTAAAGGCTGTGAAAAAAGATGAGCGCCGAGTCTTAATTGGAACAGATGCCAAAATTATCGATCTGGTACAGCGTATTACACCAACAGGCTATACGCAGGCCATGAACTTTTTGACAGGAAAAAGACGCCGCAAATAAAGACGTATTCACATGAAAGATGATTTTATCGTTTTAACCGAGTATGCTAAATCGAGTAATTTTTAAATTAAAAAAAGCTTCGATTTCAATGGTGAAGCATTCCGTTAAATAAAATGATAAGGAGTCCTACATGAGTGGTTCTCATAACCATGATCACAGTCATGTTGAAGTGACTGCAAAAAATGCCAAGAAATTAACCATTGCACTTGCCTTGACATTTACCTTCTTAATTGTGGAAGTGGTTGCAGGATTTATCACGCAAAGCTTGGCCTTACTGTCCGATGCAGCGCATATGTTTACCGATGCCGCTGCTTTAGCCATTGCTTTAGCAGCCATCAAAATTGGGAAAAAGCCTGCCGATGATAAACGTACTTTTGGCTATCAACGGTTTGAAATCTTGGCAGCTTTGTTTAATGCCATGATGTTGTTTGTAGTGGCGATTTACATTTTATATGAAGCCTACCAGCGTTTTAGTCAGCCACCCGAAATTCAAAGCTTGGGCATGCTGATTGTTGCAGCTTTGGGTTTAATCATCAATCTGATTTCAATGAAAATTTTGGTGTCGAGCAGCCAAGACAGCTTAAATGTGAAAGGGGCTTATCTTGAGGTGCTCAGTGATGCCTTAGGCTCTGTGGGTGTGATCATAGGCGCACTGGTGATTTATTTCACAGGTTGGATGTGGTTAGATAGCGTTATTGCGGTGTTGATTGGCTTTTGGGTTTTACCTCGAACTTGGGTGCTACTGAAACAAAGTATCAATATTTTGCTCGAAGGTGTACCAAGTGAAATTGATATCGAATCTTTACGCAATGATTTGCTGGCTTTAGAGGGTGTACAAAGCATTCATCAGCTTAAAGTTTGGGCCATTACTTCTAAAAATGTGCATTTAACAGCGCATTTGATTGCACCTGATGTAGATCCGAGAGCTTTATACTACCAAGCTGTGGAGTTATTGGGGCATGAGCATGGGATTACGCAAGTGACTTTGCAGATTGAAGAAGATGAATGCCATCCACACCAACATGAACATAGTCATTAAAAAGACTTGACCTTAGAGTTAGTCTAGGCTTTACAATAGCGTCACTTTATTTTAGTACGACATTATGCGTTCTACCACGTGGCTTAGCGTCTTAGTTGCTTTATTCATGTTCCAAAGTCTTTGGAACGTGGCGGCAGCTTTTTGCGTCCATGAAGAACAAAAAGCTCAAGTCGTGACACAACAAAGTTTTCATTTTGGCCACCATCAAACCACCTTGTGTGTGTCTGATGATAAGCCACACCTGCAAAGCAGTGTTGATGACCATACTCAAACGGTAAATGATCCGTTTGAATTGGGTGAAGACCATCAAGATCATTTGCCCTCAATGGCACATTTGATTATTCCGAAAGAAAAAAACTATCAATTGCCGCTCGCGCTTGAGATAAAAGAACCGCCACAATTTTTTTGGCATAATGCCTATCAAGCTCCTGACTTATTGGGGCAACATCCGCCTCCTGAACTTTCCCTGCTAATGGTGGGGTAGCCTAAAACATTTCCCACCACTTCTTCTAAAAATTAGTGGGAAAAAGCATGTCGAATCAATTTAAGGCGTTTATACGCCAAGCCCTTGCTGTAGGCATAACAACAGCCGCGATGCAATGGAGTTTTGCCGAACCGGTCAAGACTTTGGATGAAGCTTTAGCAAAAGTAGAGCGCTATCAAAACCAAAGTGAAATTGGGCAACAGCGTCAAAGCATTTCAGAGCTGAACATCAAAAACAGCGGCCTATGGCAAAATCCTAGCTTAAATATCAATCAAGATGGTTTTGGTTCAAATACCGATCAAGAGCTCAGTATTGCCATCAGTCAGCCCTTAGATGTGTTTGGACAGCGTAAGCTCAATCAAAAACTCGCAGAAACAGCGCACCAACAAGGGCAGTTAAAGCAACAACTGTGGACAGCACAAAGCCAATTGGTGGTGAAATTTGCATGGTCTCAGTTGGCTTTGGCACAAGTTGAAAAATCGCTGTACGCAGCACAACTCAAAGTGAGTCAAAACAATTTAGACAGTGCAAAAAAACGTTATCAGGCGGGCAGTATTGCTTTGGTTGACTATGAACGTGCGCAAATCGAAAGTTTGGATATGCAACGCTTATACCAACAAGCGGTATTGGCAGAACAAGTAGCACAGCGTCAACTCTCAAACCTTTGGGACGAAACCAAAGCCGACATTCAACTTAATGCGACTACCATGCCATGGCCAGATCAAAGTGAAGCCACAGTACAGCACTATATTGCTGAAGGTTGGTTGGAAAAGCTGTATGCACTGAACGTTCAACAGTCCAATTTAAACATTGAAAGTTTAAAAGTGCAGGCGCGTCCCAATCCGACCTTAAATGTCGGCATGAAACGGAGTCAAGCACCGAATGAAAGTAGCGATACCACATTAGGTGTCGGCGTGGATATTCCGCTGAATATTCTTAACCGTCAGCAATACAGCATTCCGATGGCCCAGCGTCAGCAAAGCCTGTTGAATCAGCAGCAACAGCGCGAGTTAAAACAGCAGATTTTAGATATCGCCAATGCCATGCATGAGCTTAAAGGACTAAAACAGCAGTTCAGTTCAATGAACAAACAAACCACTTTGGCAGAACAAGTTCAACTACGTACGTTGCAAGGTTTTAAAGCGGGAAAACTGTCCATTACCGACATTCAACAAGCCAACTTACAACTGCAAAGCATACGCCTTGGGCAATTGCAGTTATTACGTCAAGCTTGGCAGACTGCATTGAGCGCAGAAGCCCTTAGCCTAGGTACTAGCTATGAGCAGATCAGTAGTTCAGATGCTTATAGCCAAATCAGTAAAAACTCAATAGCACAAATACAAGACCTCATCTTTGGCGGAGCACAATAATATGCAACTAAAAAATCAATTTGGAAAAATATCACAGTCATTGATGATTGGGCTTTTGCTCCTCATTACATTCCTCATCGCTTTAGGGATCTGGTTTAGCTCAAAAGATAAAACCACCGATGAACATACGCATGCCGAACATGAAGAATCTGAACATACGGATGAGCCCGAGGCAGAAAAAGGACATGCCGAGGAAGGTGAAATTCAACTGACAGCGCAGCAACTGACAGAGCAAGGCATTCAAATCGCTTCAGCTCAACAAGGTGTGGTATCTCAAGTCACTGTTTTACCCGGAAAGCTTGTGGTCAATACCGATCAGCAAGCTCATATTTTGCCAAACTTTGGTGGGCATGTGGAACAGGTGAATGTTGAACTTGGTCAAAACGTACAAAAAGGACAAACCTTAGCTGTACTGTCTGTACCCGAGCTGATCGATCAACAGGCCAATTTGCGGATGGCTCAAGCCAGTTTGAATTTAGCACGTCAAGATTATCAACGTGAACAGCAGTTATGGTCACAGGGCATTTCTGCTAAGCAAGACTACCAACGGGCAGAAAATGCTTACCGACAAGCACAGATTACTGTGCAGTCCGTGCAAAGCCGCTTAAACGCCCTAGGAGCAACAGGTGGGGTAAATGGTCGTTTTGCCATTAAAGCACCCATTTCAGGTGTGATTAGCCAAAAAGATATCGTAGTGGGTGAAAACGTACAATTGGCCGATCAGCTTTTTGTGATTGAACAATTTAAAGAGTTATGGCTTGAGTTTAATCTGCCTGCTCAGTACTCAGGTCAGTTACAAGCCAATCAGAGTCTGACATTTAAGCCGAATGCTTCTGAGCAAAAATATCAAGCCGTCATTCAAAGCTTAACTTCTCAAGCCGATGCACAAACAGGACGTTTGGTGGTACGTGCTAAATTAAAAAGCCAAGCGGCTGAACTACGTCCAAATGTTTTGGCGAATATCTTTTTAGACAATACCAGTTCCAATACAGCACTTCGCGTCCATAAAAGTGCTATTCAAAACATTGAAGGTCAAACTTCGGTATTTGTGGTCGACGCTGAACAAAAAGGACAAGTGCATTTGAAAGCGCAGCCCGTTCAACTTGGGCAAGCTTCAAATGACGCTCAATGGGTAGAAGTGATTTCAGGCCTAACAGCAGGACAACGCTATGTCAGTCAAGGCAGCTTTGTGCTTAAGTCTGAACTAGAAAAAGGCGAGGCTGATCATGCACACTAATCATGATTTACCCAAGCCTGAGGGTTTGTTTGAACGAATTATTCAGTTCTCTATTCAAAATGCAATTTGGGTCATGCTATTTGTATGCACGTGGATTGCGGTCGGAGTTTATAGCTATCAAAAACTGCCGATCGATGCAGTGCCCGATATTACCAATACGCAAGTACAAATTAATACCCAAGCCAATGGTTTTACCGCACTGGAGGTTGAGCAGCGGATTACCTATCCGATTGAAACTGCAATGGCGGGTATTCCAGATTTGCAGCTGACTCGTTCTATTTCACGTTATGGTTTGTCCCAAGTCACCATCGTATTTGAGGATGGTACCGACATCTATTGGGCACGTCAGCAGATTAATCAACGGGTACAAGAGGTCAAAGCAGATTTACCTAGCGATGTTTCCCCAACCATGTCACCAGTTTCGACGGGTTTAGGTGAAATTTATCAATGGGTCATTAAAGCTGAACCGAATGCCAAAAAAGCGGATGGTACCGCTTATAGCGCGATGGACTTGCGGGAGATCCAAGATTGGATCGTTCGTCCGCAACTGCAACGTGTTGCGGGGGTTGCCGAGGTCAACAGTATTGGCGGGTTCAATAAAACCTATGTGGTTGCTCCCGACTTAAACCGTATGCAGCAGTTAAATATTTCATTGAGCCAGCTACAAACCGCTTTACAGGAAAATAATGAAAACCGTGGTGCTGGTTATATTGAGGAAAATGGTCAGCAACTCACAGTGCGTGTTCCGGGGACACTCAACAGTCTTGCGGACATTGAAAATACAACAGTTGCCAGCCCAAATGGCAGCCCGATCCGTGTTGCGGATATTGCGCAAGTTTCAATTGACCATGACCTCCGAACAGGAGGCGCCACCTATAACGGCGAAGAAACTGTACTCGGCATCGCTATGATGATGATGGGGGAAAACAGTCGAACGGTGTCTAAAGCTGTAGATGCCAAAATTCAAGAGGTGCAAAGTAGTTTACCGCAAGGCGTTAGAATAGAAACGGTTTATGACCGAACCACTTTGGTGGAAAAAGCCATTAAAACGGTGCAGAAGAACTTGGTTGAAGGCGCAATCTTGGTGATTGTGATCCTCTTTTTATTCTTAGGTAATATTCGTGCGGCGTTAATTACAGCCTGTGTTATTCCACTGTCTATGCTATTTACTTTAACGGGTATGGCACAGCAGAACATCAGTGCCAACCTAATGAGTTTAGGGGCATTGGATTTCGGTATTATTGTCGATGGCGCAGTGGTGATTGTTGAAAACTGTATTCGCCGTTTAGCCCATGCGCAGCAATTACTCAAACGACCATTGACCCAGTCGGAACGCTTTAAAGAAGTGTTTTTGGCAGCGCGCCAAGCCCGCCGTCCACTTATTTTTGGTCAACTGATTATTTTGGTGGTGTACTTACCGATTTTTGCACTGACTGGTGTAGAAGCAAAAATGTTCCATCCAATGGCTTTGACGGTTGTACTTGCACTCGTTGCGGCCATTATTTTGTCGATCAGCTTTGTGCCTGCGACTGTCGCACTTTTTGTTAAAGGTGACATCAAAGAAACTGAAAGCCGTTGGATGCTGTGGCTAAAAGAGCGATATGAGCGGGTTTTAGACTGTGCCTATCAGTAAAGCGGTGATTTTAACCTTTGCACTGTGCTTGTTGATGTTGACAGGATTACTTGCAACGCGTATCGGCAGTGAGTTTGCACCGCAACTGAGTGAAGGTGACTTTGCTGTACAGCAACTGCGCTCTCCAAGCACAGGCTTAGAAGAATCACTTCGTATTCAGGAAAATACGGAAAAGCTACTTCTGAAAAAATTCCCTGAGATACACGCTATTTTTGCGCGTACGGGTACGGCCGAGGTAGCGACCGATGTGATGCCACCGAATATTTCAGATGGTTACGTCATGCTGAAACCCCGTGATGCATGGCCAAATCCAAAAGAAACACTCGATGAACTGCGTAGCCGTATGCAGGCCTATTTAGCAACATTGCCCGGTAACAACAGTGAGTTTTCTCAGCCAATTGAACTGCGTTTCAATGAGTTAATATCGGGTGTACGTAGTGATGTCGGTGTCAAAATCTTTGGCGATGACATGCAAGTATTAAATACGGAAGCTGAAAAAATCAGTAAATTGATTCAACAGGTTTCAGGCAGTACAGCAGTTAAAGTTGAACAAACATCGGGTTTACCTTTACTCAATGTTGAAATTGATAAAAGCTTGGCCGCTCAATATGGCCTAAGTGTCAAAACCATACAAGACTATGTATCAGCAAGCATTGGAGGACAAAATGTCGGTGAAATTTTACAGGGTGACCGCCGTTTTGACTTTGTCATTCGACTCAGTGAGCAAGACCGAAGTATCAGTGGGATTGCGCAACTGCCAATACAGCTTCCAAATGGTGGCAGCATTCTGCTCACCGATATTGCCACTGTAAAAATGATGGATGGCGTCAACCAAGTCAGCCGCGAAAATGGCAAACGTCGTGTAATTCTCACGGCGAATGTGGAAGGGCGCGATTTAGGTTCTTTTGTCACAGAAGTACAAAGTCAGCTTAAGCAGTATTCGTTACCAAGTGGTTACTGGATTGAATATGGTGGTCAGTTTGAAAATCTGGCCTCGGCACAGGCTCGAATGCAGATTGTGATTCCACTGGCATTATTGACGATCTTTATTTTGCTGATGGCCGTTTTCCATAACATCAAAGAAAGCTTGCTTGTGTTCACGGGCGTTCCATTTGCTCTAACTGGTGGTGTGCTTTTCTTGTGCTTAAGAGACATTCCTTTGTCAATGTCGGCAGGCATTGGTTTCATTGCTTTGTCTGGCGTTGCCGTCTTAAATGGTTTGGTCATGCTGACCTTCATTAAAGAGCTAAGAGAGCAATACCGCTTACATGAAGCCGTTTGGCAGGGAGCGATTTTGCGATTAAGGCCTGTTTTAATGACCGCTTGTGTAGCGTCTTTAGGTTTTGTCCCAATGGCGCTTGCCACAGGCACAGGGGCAGAGGTTCAACGTCCACTGGCGACCGTGGTGATTGGTGGAATTATTTCTTCGACGTTATTGACCTTGGTGCTATTACCAGTGTTGTATCGTTGGATGAATGCAAAAAAAGAAACGAAAGTTTAATCCTTTAATCTGCTGAAGCATGAGGAGGCAAAATAGTCTCCTCATACTTTTTTATACTACTTGATATCAGTCTGATCGCTTTAGGGATTTAAAAATGGCAAATCTGTTATAGTCTGTTATATTTTTTTCACAAAGAACTGTATCTGTCCTTTCGTATAGGAAACTTTAAAATAATGAATATAGATAGAGCGTTGAGGTATTGGAAATGAACTTTTTACTGAAAAAAAATAGAGCTTGGTTTGTATTCTTTATCATTACTTTATATTCGTTTCTTGGATTTTTTCTTGGATTTATCATTTGGGAATACTTTTTGAAGTAAGTACATAGTAATGCTAAAGAAAACTAAGGTAGCTAATACTTCAAAAACTAATCAGAATCTTAATTTTCTGACTACCAGACTCAACTCATAACGAGACAAGTCTGGTTTTTATAACCTTAAAACTTCCATTGCAACGAGACAGATGCATTTAAAGGGTCGCCGGGTTGAATCCACATATCGCTATAGCTTGCAACATAGTACGTTTCGTCTAAGAGATTGTGTACATTGAACGGCTTTGTTGCACAAAGATTTCATAACTATATGATTTTAAAAGTTTTGATTATTTTTTGATCCAAAATTAAATTTATTTAAATCAGATGCTTACATATTTATGCAACAAAGCCGAACATATGCTAAAGATTTTATTACAGTATAAAACTCGAGAAGAACTCGCTTCTTTACAAGCTAAAGGTGTTATTGATAGTTCAATAAATATTTTAAATGACGATTCGGTTACTTGAATGTGTATTCAATAGATAAATGTAGCCAATTAAATTTGGCTGCTCCAATTCGTACTCTAATGGAGAACGCTGACCGTTAAAACCTTGTCTGCATTTTGAATTGTAGAACAGCTCATTATATTCAAAGATATCTGTCCTCGCTTCAGACCTAGTTGTGTAAATTTTCTTTTTAATTCGTTCCCGCTTTAATAACTGGAAGAAACTTTCTGCGACATTAACTGCTTCAATTTTGAACTCTTCTGGGTATCTTTTACTGCTCATAAGCACCTTGTTTATTAGTCATTTTATCTAACTTCAAGGTGTCTATAAAATTGTTAACTATTCAGTTCATTCACCATTGAAGCCAAGAATGGTTACTTCACAGAATCGCTCGCCAGCAACGTGGCTTCATTTTTCACCATGGATCGCGCTCGTATAAACCATTACCAGATCAAGTCTACTATTAGAGATCTTAAGGCACATGTTTTGTGTACTGTCTGATGTGGACGAGCTCTATATTTGTAGTATTGGAAGAAGCTGCAGCTATTGATCGAGCAAATATTTGCTCATTAAATTTAAATTACCGTAAAAATGCGCAAATATATTCTCATTTTTTTTATTTTATGATATTTTTGAGAAAATATTTGCTCATTCATATCTATGGAAAAATTAACGATCCAAGCTCTTCTCGATACAGAATGGCTAGATATAGCAGAACTCAAGATATTAGAGCCACATAAAGGTTCTGCAAGTGCGAGTGAGTTATCCTACGAATTAGAATATGCCATTTCTTATCTAGATAAGAGAGATGAACATGCCTGTAGCTTAGCACTTCCTGTTCAGATTCTTATTCAACATGAATCGAAAGTCTGGTTTAGTTTTTTAGATGATATTGTTCCATCTGGTGCTGCTCGACGTTATTTAGTGCAATATCTAGGTCTGCAAAAACTTTCGCCAGCAGAACAAGATTTTACTTTATTAGAAAAGGGCACAATTGCTCCTGTAGGGAATCTAAGAGTTAAGGAATCAGTTCCACCAATCAATCCAGAATCAACATTACACTTACGCAAGTTCACTACTGGTGATGTTACAGAACGAAATATTGATTTTCTCGAATACGCACAACAAATGGGTGCAATTAGTGGCGGTGCAACTGGTGCAGGAGGTGAGGCTCCAAAACTACTAATTCGCGTGTCAAAGGATCAGCAAGTTTGGATTGATACTTATCAAAATTCTTTTGATGAACCAGATCAGCATTATCTAGTTAAATTCCCTCGAAATAAGCGTAGTGCAATAGATTGTGACATATTGAGAGCAGAATATCATTTTTATCATGTCCTGAATGAACTTGGATTTACAACAATTGAAACTTCTCAGATGAAGCTGATTGAGGGTCAGAAATACCCTTCGTTATGGCTGCCGAGATTTGACACAGAGTGGCGTAATCAACAATGGCATAGATTCGGGCTTGAGTCAGTATATTCCGTATTGAATAAAACATCAGGGAGCCATTTGAATCATTTTGAGGTCATAGACGCGCTTTGTACCTTATTAGAATCGGTAGATAAAAACTTTGATTCTTCGCAATTCGTTTGTGAGTGGTTACAACGGGATTTGCTGAATATCATTTTTGGTAACTCAGATAATCACGGCCGTAATACGTCATTCTTAAAAAAATCAGGACGAATACTTCTTGCTCCAATTTACGACTTTGCCCCAATGAAAGCCGATCCAGAAGTTGTGACGAGATCAACAACATGGGGAAGTCCGTATGAAGAAGGAGGGGAATACCGCTGGGAAAGTATTAGCCAAAATCTTGCACATTGGTGTGAACCACAAATATCTTTAAGTACATTGAAAACATTGGCGAGCAAACTTATTGGTCTCAAACAGCAATTAATCAATAGAGGTGTTCCCCAAACGATTATAGATATGCCAGGTCTAGGATATGACTTTATTGAAGCCAAATTGAGTCGATGGGAACTATTATGAAAAAGGAAAATCAGCCACTTGACCGTCAGCAATTGCTCATTGATTTATATACGCAATATTTATTCGGTAAAATTACCTTGGGGCAACTGCTGAGCCACTTGCGCAAAAATGTATTGGGGCTATCTCAAGAAAAATATGCAGCAATGGTTGGAATCAGTCGGCGTACTTTAACAGTCATTGAACAGGATAAAGGTCAACTGACTCAGGTCGTGTTAGATAAGGTGTTTAAACCACTTGGCTTAAAAGCAGGACTTGTGCCTACGCATGAACATATTGTTAGTAAAATTATAAAGCCATCCGAGTGAATGATCATTCCAGAAAGAATTTCAGATGAGACTAAAAGAGTTTGAAAAAAATGATATAGCAGAAGCTGCTATGAAAGTTTTTTGGCAAAGAGGCTACGCTGGAACAAGTATTCAAGACTTAGTAGAGGGCACTGGCCTAGGACGTGGCAGCCTTTATAATGCTTTTGGACGTAAATACGGATTATATGAATTTGCTTTAAAACTTTATTATGAGATTACTGCTAGCAATATGGCCATACTATCTGAAGATGGAACTGTTAGAGAACTAATACGCCGTTTACTCGTTAAAATTGTCTAAGAGCTTAATGATACTGAAAATATGGGTTGCAGGAATATTCTTTTATTCCTGTCGTTGCAGCTAAACTACTCGCAGTTGGTCAAGAAGACCTTTATTTTTACTGGCAATAAGTGGCTTATTAATCTTCAA